>NZ_JAVDSL010000001.1:1895637-2211577 GCF_031455295.1 Leifsonia sp. 1010 | reverse complement strand
CACCCCCCCGCCCCCCCGACCCCCCACCCGCGCCCAACGCAGCCATCCCACCACACATTCTTCTATATTTCGTTTTCCCGCTGGGATATCCCACACATGCGCCACGAATCGTCGGGGGTCGCCGCCGTTAGGCTGGAGCGCGTGCGTATCGGCGTGATCGGAGCGGGAGCCATCGGCGGAACGATCGCGGCACTCCTCGACCGCGTCGGCCACCTGGTCGAGGTGACGGCCCGCGGCGAGCAGCTCCCCGCCATCCGCGACGGCGGCCTCCGGCTCGACGGAGGCTGGGGAGTTCACACCGCGCGGGTCGCCGCCGCGGAGGCCCTCCAGACCCGCCCGGAGCTGGCCTTCGTCACCACCAAGGCCCAGGATGCGCCCGCCGCGATCCGCGCCAACGCGGCCGCCCTCGACGGCATCACCGTCGTGATCGTGCAGAACGGCCTCGCCGGCCTCCGCGAGGCGGAGCAGCTGCTGCCCGGATCCGACTGCGTCGGCGCCCTCGCGCTGTACGCCGCGAGCTACCTCTCCCCCGGCCGCGTCTCGGTCACGACGACCGCGAACACGTACCTCGGCGAGGGAGACGGCCCGCCGCCCACCGCCGCCGTCGAGGCCGCCCGCATCCTCGACGCGGCGATGCCCGCCTTCGCGATCGACAACTTCACCGGCGCCCAGTGGACGAAGCTCATGGTCAACCAGATCAACGCCCTCCCGGCCGTCACCGGTCTGAGTGCCCAGCAGGTGCTCGGCGACCGGCGGCTGCGGCCCATCGTGACCGCGAGCCTTCAGGAGGCCACCCGCGTCGGCTACGCGCGCGGGGTGCGCTATGGGAGCATCCAGGGACTCGACGATCGCATCCTCCGCGTGGTCGCGCGGGCTCCGCGCTGGGCCGCCCAGGCCGTCCCCCTGCTCATGAAGCGGAGGATGGGATCGACCCCGAACCCGGGCTCGACGCTGCAGAGCATCCGCCGCGGTCAGCTCACCGAGATCGACTACCTGAACGGCGCCGTCGTCGACGAGGCCCGCACCGCGGGAGTCGAGGCGCCGGTCAACGCGGCGATCACCGCCCTCGTGCACGAGGTGGAGCGGACGGGCGTCTTCCTCACGCCCGATCAGGTCGCCGGGCGGATGGGTCCCCTGCTGGCCTGAACACCGCCTCAGAGCGCGCGGTCGACCCGCAGCGGCAGCTCGGGCTCGGAGTCGTCCACCAGGTGATCGGCATGCGCCAGCGGACGGGCATCATCGAGGTACACCGTCTCCTGCAGCGCGTTCACCAGCAGGATGGAGGCGTTCCAGGCGTCACGCAACGTCGGACGCAGGGCGAACTCCCCGTCGACGACGAGGACCGCATCCTGCCCGGCGGTCAGCCAGCGGGCCTCCACCGGCTGATCCCGCTCCTCGTCGAAGGCCGCGGTCTGGAACCCGGCACTGCCGCCGAGGCGGAACGGATCGAGCAGCACGCGCCGCAGCGTCACGTAGTCGTAGGAGTCGCGGTAGTAGCTCTCCTCCGTCTCGGGACCGAGGCGCGTGCGGTACGCCCGCGAGTTGTGGAAGTCCGCCAGCCGCGCCCGGAACGTGTCGGCACCGGACTCCCGGAAGACCGCCGCGAGGTCGTCGGCGAACGGGCCGCCCACGGTTCCCCCGTCGACCACGACGATCACCCGCCCGACCGGCGAGACGGCACGGATGTCACCGACCAGCGAGCGCAGGAACAGCACCCGCGGCGTCGGTGGAAGCATCATGCGACGAGCATAGGCTGTCGCACCGGTTAGCCTCGATGCATGCACGACTTCGCCGGGACGGTGGTGGATTGGTACCACGCCAACCGGCGCGACCTCCCATGGCGACGCGACGGCTTCACCGCCTGGGGCACGCTCGTCAGCGAGTTCATGCTGCAGCAGACGCCGGTCTCCCGCGTCATCCCGCGCCTCGAGGAGTGGCTGACCCGCTGGCCGACCCCGGCAGCCCTCGCCGCTGTGCCGCCCGGCGAGGCGGTGCGCGCCTGGCAGTCGCTCGGCTATCCGCGCCGCGCCCTCTGGCTGCACGCGGCCGCCGTCGCGATCACCGAGCAGCACGACGGAGTGGTGCCGGAGGACGTGGATGCGCTGCTCGCGCTCCCCGGCATCGGCGACTACACCGCACGCGCCGTCGCCGTCTTCGCCTACGGCAACCGGCACCCGGTGGTCGACACGAACATCCGCCGCGTCATCGCCCGAGCGATCGACGGGCAGGCGGAACCCGGCCCCCCCGGCAAGCGCGACCTCGCCGCGATGGAGGCGCTGCTCCCGGAGGATCGGTCGGCCGCCGCGGCGTTCAACGCCGGGATGATGGAGCTCGGCGCGATCGTCTGCGTCACCCGATCGCCGCGCTGCGACGAGTGCCCGGTCGCGTCGCGCTGTGCGTGGCGCCAGGCCGGCTACCCCGCGTACGACGGCCCGAAGAAGGCCGTGCAGAAGCGCTACGAGGGCAGCGACCGGCAGGTGCGCGGACGCATCCTCGCCGAGCTCCGGGCGTCGCATATCCCGGTGACCGCGGCCGAGCTCGAGACCGTCTGGCCCGATACCGCCCAGCGCGACCGCGCGCTGGCCGGGCTGCTCGCCGATGGACTCGCCGTCGCGGCCGAGGGCGGGTACACCCTGCCGTAAGCCTGTCGGGGGTCAGCTCCCGGAGAAGACGAGCGGGTCCCAGTCCTGGATGCGCACCCTGTGCACCAGGCCCTCGGTGACGAACGGGTCGCCCTCCAGGAAGCGCTCCGCCGCCTCCCGGCTGCGGAAGATCGCCATGGAGCCCTGCGTGGCCGGGTCGCCAAAGGTGCCGATCATCAGCACCTCGCCTTCGGTCGCGAACTGATCGAGGTAGGCGCGATGGCGGGGGTACGTCTCGACGAGACGCTGAAAGTGCTCCGGAGACGCGTCCGGGTCGGCATCGTAGAACGTGACGGCGAACATGCCGTCAGCCTAGAGCCGACCCGGTGCGGTCGTCAGTGCTTGTCGTCCGCCTCGTCGGCGCCCTCGGTCTCGTCGAAGTCCTCGTCGTCGTCGAAGTCCTCGTCGTCGTCCTCGAACTCGCGTGGCTTGACGTACGGGTCCTCGTCGCCGGCGTAGCTCGCGCCTGCTGCGAGCCCCGCGACCTCCTCATCCCGCTGGCGCGCCTCGCGGAGCAGGTTCTCGATCTGCGCGGCGTTCTCGGGGATCGCGTCGAGCTGGAACTCCAGCGTCGGCGTGAGCCGGGCGGTGATGTTCTTGCCGACCTCGCTGCGCAGCATCCCGGTGGCGGCCTTGAGAGCGGCGGCGCTGTCGTCGCGCTCCTGCTCGGTGCCGTACACCGTGTAGAACACTGTGGCGTGCTGCAGGTCGCCGGTCACCTGGACGTCCGTGATCGTGACGAAGCCGAGGCGCGGGTCGCGGAGACCGCGATCGAGCCGCTTCGCGATGATCTCCTTGATCCTGTCCGCGAGCTTCCTCGCGCGTGCCGGATCAGCCATGGTTGTGCTCCTTTCAGACAAGATGGCCGGTGGCGAAGCCACCGGCCATCTCTCGAATCAGACTCGAGGCTTCTCGCGAAGCTCGGTCGTCTCGATCTCGTCGCCGATCTGGATGTCGTTGTACTTCCCGAGACCGATACCGGCCTCGAAGTCCGTACGGACCTCGGTGACGTCGTCCTTGAACCGGCGCAGCGACTCGATGGCAAGGTTGTCCCCCACCACGACGCCGTCGCGGATGACCCGCGCCTTGGCGTTTCGCGTGATCGTCCCGGAGCGGACGATGACACCGGCGATGTTGCCGAACTTCGAGGAGCGGAACACCTCGCGGATCTCGGCGACACCGGACTGGACCTCTTCGAACTCGGGCTTGAGCATGCCCTTCAGCGAGTTCTCGATGTCCTCGATCGCGTTGTAGATGACCGAGTAGAAGCGCACATCCACACCCTCGCGGGCCGCACGCTCGCGCGCCTTCACGTCCGGGCGGACGTTGAAGCCGATCACGATCGCGTTGTCGATGGTCGCCAGGTCGATGTCCGACTCGGTGATCGCGCCGACGCCGCGGTGCAGGATGCGCAGGCTGACCGAGTCGTCGACCTCGATCTTCATGAGCGACTCCTCCAGCGCCTCCACGGCACCGGACACGTCGCCCTTGATGATGAGGTTGAGCGCCTCGACCTTGCCCTCCTCCAGGGCCCGGGTGAAGTCCTCGAGCGAGATGCGCTTGCGGGCCTTCGCCAGCTGCGCGTTGCGCTCCGCGGCCTCACGCTTCTCGGCGATCTGGCGGGCGGTGCGGTCCTCCTCGGTGACGAGGAACACGTCACCGGCGCGCGGGACGCTGGAGAGACCCTGCACCTGGACCGGACGCGACGGGGCTGCCTCGAAGACGGCCTCGCCGTTCTCATCGGCCATGGCACGCACGCGGCCGTAGGCGGTGCCCGCCACGATCGCGTCGCCCACCCGGAGCGTTCCGGACTGGATGAGCACGGTCGCCACGGCGCCGCGGCCCTTGTCGAGCTTCGCCTCGATGGCGACACCGCGGGCGTCCTTGTTCGGGTTGGCGCGGAGGTCCAGACCGGCGTCGGCGGTCAGCAGGACGGCGTCGAGCAGGTCCTGGATGCCGATGTCGTTGCGCGCGGACACATCCACGAACATGACGTCGCCGCCGTACTCCTCCGCCACCAGGCCGAACTCGGTGAGCTGCTGGCGCACCTTGGCCGGGTTGGCCTCCGGCTTGTCGATCTTGTTCACCGCGACCACGATCGGCACGTTCGCCGCCTGGGCGTGGTTCAGCGCCTCGATGGTCTGCGGCATGATGCCGTCGTCCGCCGCGACCACGAGGATCGCGATGTCGGTGACCTGCGCACCACGGGCACGCATGGCGGTGAACGCCTCGTGACCCGGGGTGTCGATGAAGGTGATGGCACGCTCGATGCCCTCGTGCTCCGTCCACACCTGGTACGCACCGATGTGCTGGGTGATGCCGCCGGCCTCGCCCGCGACGACGTTCGCGTTGCGGATGGCGTCGAGCAGGCGCGTCTTACCGTGGTCGACGTGACCCATGACGGTGACGACCGGTGGCCGGATCTCGAGGTCCTCGTCGGACTCGCCGGCGAGCTCGCCGTCGAGGTCGATGTCGAAGCCCTCCAGGAGCTCCTTGTCCTCGTCCTCGGGCGAGACGACCTGGATCTTGTAGCCGAGCTCCTCGCCGAGCACCTCGAAGGTGGCCTCGTCGAGCGACTCGGTCGCGGTCGCCATCTCGCCCAGGTGGAAGAGGACGGTGACCAGCGACGCGGGGTTCGCGTCGATCTTGTCGGCGAAGTCCGAGATGGACGAGCCGCGACGCAGTCGGATGACGGTGTCGCCGTTGCCGCGGGGAACGGTCACGCCGCCCAGCGACGGGGCCTCCCGCATCTCGAATTCCTGACGCTTCGCGCGCTTCGACTTGCGGGCCTTGCTCTTGCCGCCACCGCGGCCGAACGCACCGGCCGTGCCGCCGCCCGGTCCACGACCACGACCGCCGCCACCACCGGGGCGCGGGCCGCCGAAGCCGCCGCCGGGACGCTGGAAGCCGCCGCCTGCGCCTGCTCCTGCACCGCCACCGGTGCCGGGGCGCTGCTGGAAGCCGGGACGACCGCCGCCGCCCTGACGCGGGCCGGGACGGTTGCCGCCACCCTGACCGGGTGCGCCGATGCGCGGGGCGCCGGGACGCGGCGGGGTCGGACGCGGGATGTTGCCGGGCGAGGGACGCTGTCCCATGCCCTGCGACGACGAGAACGGGTTGTTGCCCGGACGCGGCGTGCGCTGGCCCATGCCCTGGTTCGACGAGTACGGGTTGTTGCCGGGGCGCGGGGCGCTCGGGCGCGGGATGCCACCGCCGCCGGGGCGGGGCGCGGAGCTCGGCTTGACGGCGTCCGGGGTCGCCGGGGCGCCCGCGGCGGGCGCGCTCGAAGCGGCCTTCTCCGCCGCCTTCTCAGCAGCCTTCTCTGCGGCGGCCTTCTCAGCCGCGGCCTGACGCTCGGCGACCGACATCGGCGCCTGAGGCTTGGGCCCGGCATCCGTCTCGGTCGCGGCGGCGGGCGCCTGCGGCGGACGCGGCGCGGCCGGACGCGGCGCCTGCGACGGCGCCTTCGGGGCGGTAGCGGTCGCCTTCTCGGCGGACGGCTTCGCACCCTCGGCCTCCAGCGCGGCACGCAGCTTGCGTGCTACCGGGGGCTCGATGCTCGAGGACGGTCCCTTGACGAACTCGCCCATCTCCTTGAGCTTCGCGAGCGCGACCTTGCTGTCGACGCCGAGCTCGCTCGCGACCTCATGTACGCGTGGTTTTGCAGCCACAATTCTCCTGTCTGGGCCCACCCCAGACAGGGGCAGGCGTTAATAGCGGACGGATCTCATTTCGAGACACTCATCGGTTGTCACTCATGTGAAGTCAACTTCTTCAGCCTGTTCTAATGAATTGCGACCGGATGGTCGCGGTGTCGAGCGTCCCCTCCACCCGAAGCGCCCGCCCGAAGGCCCGGCGCTTCAGTGCGAGTTCGAGACACTCCTCGACCGGATGCAGCCACGCACCTCGCCCCGGCCGGGTGGCGGACGGGTCCACCACGAGTTCCGAATCCTGGGCGACGATCCTCAGAAGAGAGGACCGGGGAGCGCGAGAACGGCATCCGACGCACGTTCTGACGGGTTCCATCCTACTCCTCCCGACGGCGCGCGCCGAACGGACAGGAACCCGCGTCGTCAATAACGCTGTGGAATGCAACCGCATTCCAACTGGCAGAACTCAATCGCGGTCGAGGATCGAATCGGGCTGGATGTCGATCTTCGCGCCCGTCAGCTTCGCCGCCAGGCGAGCGTTCTGACCCTCCTTGCCGATCGCGAGCGACAGCTGGTAGTCGGGCACGAGCGCGCGGACGGCCTTGAGCGACTCGTCGATGACGAACGCACTGGTCACCTTCGCGGGCGACAGCGCGCTCGACACGAACGTCGCGAGGTCCGGCGAGTAGTCGACGATGTCTATCTTCTCGTTGTTGAGCTCGGCGGTCACCGCGCGGACGCGCTGACCCAGCTCGCCGATGCACGCGCCCTTGGCGTTCACTCCCGGCTCGGTCGCCCGGACCGCCATCTTCGTGCGGTGCCCGGCCTCGCGGGCGAGCGACACGATCTCGACGACGCCGCTGGCGATCTCCGGGACCTCCAGCGCGAACAGCTTCCGGACGAGCGCCGGGTGCGTGCGCGACACGGTGATCGACGGACCCTTCGGCCCCTTGGTGACGCTCGTGACGTAGACGCGGATGCGCGAACCGTGCGTGTACTCCTCGCCCGGCACCTGCTCCTCCGGCGGGAGGATGGCCTCCACCGTTCCCAGGTCGACGTGGATCATGCGGGGGTTCGGTCCCTGCTGGATGACGCCGGCGACGATGTCGCCCTCGCGTCCGCGGAACTCGCCGAGCACGGCGTCGTCCGCGATGTCGCGCAGCCGCTGGTTGATCACCTGCTTGGCCGCGAAGGCCGCGATGCGGCCGAAGTCGCTCGGGCTGTCCTCGGCCTCGCCGATGACGTTGCCTTCTTCGTCGCGCTCGGGCACGTAAACCGTGACATGCCCCGTCTTGCGGTCGAGGTGCACCCGTGCGGCCGGCGGCTGGTCGCTGTGACCGTGACGGTGATCGGCCTGGTTCGTGTGCTTCAGGTAAGCGGTCAGGATGGCCTGTTCGATGATCTGCACCAGTTCATCGAAGGGGATCTCCTTCTCGCGCTCCATGAGACGCAAGACGCTGAGGTCGATGTCCATGCCGGCCTCCTCTATTCAGATCTCGCCGCCGCGTGACGGCGCGGCGGACTCAGTCCTCTACGGTACCCGAGATTCCCGAACGCGTGAACGCCGGGTAGCGTTCACGCCATGACCTCCCCCAGCCGGGTCGCCTCCCGGGTCGAACGCCATCCGCTCGTGCGCGGTCTCGCCCGCGTCGGCCTCGCCGCCATCGGCATCCTGCACATCCTGATCGGCGTCATCGCGCTGGCCGTCGCGTTCGGATCGGGCGGGGATGCCGACCAGTCCGGTGCCCTGCAGGCGCTCGTCGCCGTGCCCGGCGGCCTCTTCGTGCTGTGGGCCGTGATCGTGGGGCTCATCTTCCTGGCGGCCTGGCAGATCCTGCAGGCGATCACCGCGCACAAGCCGGGCCAGAAGGTGACGGAGGTCGCCAAGTGCGTCGTGTACGCCGCCCTCGCGGGCATCGCGATCTCCATCGCGTCCGGCGGCCGGCAGGATGCGTCCACCTCCGAGAAGTCGATGAGCGCGAAGCTGCTGGCGACGCCCGGCGGAGTCTTCCTCCTCGCCGGCATCGGGATCGCGATCGTGGTCGTCGGCGTCGTCTTCGCCGTGAACGGCCTGACCCACAGGTTCGAGCGCGACCTGCGCCTCCCGCCGAACCGCTGGGCGACCGTCACGACGACGCTGGGCCGCGTCGGCTACGTCTCCAAGGGCGTCGCCCTGGTGATCGTCGGCGGTCTGGTCGTCTTCGGCGCCTTCACGTCCGACCCCGAGAAGGCGGGCGGACTCGACGGCAGCCTGAAGGCGCTCACCGAGGTCCCGTTCGGCGTCGTCCTCCTCATCCTCATCGCCCTCGGCCTGATCGCGTACGGCGTCTTCTGGTGCGTGCGCGCGTACGCGTCCCGCCTCGCGGAGCCGTGATCGGCACAGACCCCTACTCGTCCGCCGCCCCGGCGAACTGCGCGTTGTAGAGCGAGTAGTACGCGCCGCCGCGCGCCAGCAGCTCGGCGTGCGTTCCCTGCTCCACGATGCGCCCAGCCTCCATCACCAGGATGAGGTCGGCGTCGCGGATCGTGGAGAGTCTGTGCGCGATGACGAACGACGTCCGGTCGGCCCGCAGCGCGCTCATCGCCTTCTGCACGAGCAGCTCGGTGCGGGTGTCGACGGACGAGGTCGCCTCGTCGAGGATGAGCACGCTCGGCCGCGCAAGGAAGGCCCGCGCGATCGTGAGCAGCTGCTTCTCCCCTGCAGAGATGTTCGATCCCTCGTCGTCGAGGATGGTGTCGTAGCCGTCGGGCAGCGAGTGGACGAAACGGTCGACGTAGGTCGCGCGCGCCGCATCCAGCACCTCCTCCTCTGTCGCGTCCGGGCGGCCGTAGAGGATGTTGTCGCGGATGGTGCCCTTGAACAGCCAGGTGTCCTGCAGCACCATCCCCATGCGGCTCCGCAGGTCGTGCCTGCTCATCGAGGCGATGTCGACGCCGTCCAGGGTGATGCGTCCGCCGTCCAACTCGTAAAAGCGCATCATCAGGTTCACGAGCGTGGTCTTGCCGGCGCCCGTCGGTCCGACGATCGCCACGGTCTGCCCGGGCTGGGCCACCAGCGACAGGTCCTCGATCAGCGGGGTGTCCTCCACGTAGCGGAACGAGACGTCCTCGAACGTCAGGAGGCCCTTGGTGCCGGCTGGACTCTCCGGCTCGCGCGGGTCGGGAGACTGCTCGTCGGCGTCCAGCAGCTCGAAAACGCGCTCGGCGCTCGCGACGCCCGACTGCAGCAGGTTCGCCATCGACCCGAGCTGGGTGAGCGGCTGCGTGAACTGCCGGGAGTACTGGATGAACGCCGTCACGTCACCGAGCTGCATCGCGCCGCTCGCCACCTGCAGTCCGCCGACCACCGCGATGGCGACGTACATCAGGTTCCCGACGAACATCATCGCCGGCATGATGATGCCCGAGATGAACTGGGCGCCGAAGCTCGCCCGGTACATCTCCTGGTTCTTCTCGCGGAACCGGGCCTCGACCTCGCGGTGGCGGCCGAACACCTTGACCAGCGAGTGACCGGTGAACGCCTCCTCGATCTGGCCGTTCAGCTCGCCGGTGTGCCGCCACTGGGCGACGAAGAGCTTCTGCGAGCGCTTCGCGATGATCGTGGTGATGACCAGGGTCAGCGGGATGGTGATGAGCGCGATCAGCGCGAGGAGCGGCGAGATGACGAACATCAGCACGACCACTCCGACGACCGTCAGCAGCGACGTGAGCAACTGGCTCATCGTCTGCTGCAGCGACTGCGAGATGTTGTCGATGTCGTTCGTGACCCGGCTCAGCAGCTCTCCCCGCTGCATCCCGTCGAAGTACTTCAACGGGAGGCGGTGCAGCTTGTCCTCCACGTCCGAGCGCAGGCGGTAGACCGTGCGCTGCGTGACGCCGTTGAGCACGTACGCCTGCAGGTAGCTGAACACCGACGACAGGATGTACAGCGCGAGCACCCAGAGCAGGGTCTGGCCGACCGCGGTGAAGTCGATGCCCGCGCCGGGCGTGAAGGTCGTGCCGGAGAGCAGGTCAGCGTACTGGTCCTGGCCCTTGGCGCGCAGGCCGGCGATGACCTGCGCCTGCGTCTCGCCCTTCGGGAACTGCAGGGAGAGGGCACCGGCGAAGACCAGGTTGATCGCGTTGCCGAGCAGCTTGGGCCCGAGCACCGCGAACGTCACGGACACCACCGCGAGCAGCGTCACCGCGACCAGCGGCAGCCTCTCCGGGCGGAGGCGGCCGAGCAGGCGCTTCGCGCTCGGGCCGAAGTTCATCGACTTCTGCACGGGCATGCCGAATCCGGCGAACGGTCCTCCCCCGCCGGGTCCGCGCCGGATCGGAGGGCCGGCCGGCCGCTCGGGCGTCGTCGTCTTGTCGCTCATCCCGCTTCTCCCTATGCCGCATCCTGAGCCGCGAGCTGCGACGAGACGATCTCGGCGTAAGTCTCGTTGGTCTCGAGGAGTTCGTCGTGCGTCCCGCGACCGACCACCCGGCCGTCGTCGAGGACGATGATCTGGTCGGCGTCCACGATGGTGGACACCCGCTGGGCGACCACGATCATGGTCGCGTCGGTCACATCCTGTGCGAGCGCCGCACGGAGCCGCGCGTCGGTCGCGGTGTCGAGCGCCGAGAAGGAGTCGTCGAAGACGAAGATCTCCGGCTTCCTGACCAGAGCGCGAGCGATCGCGAGCCGCTGCCGCTGACCGCCGGAGACGTTGGTGCCGCCCTGCGCGATCGGGGCGTCGAGTCCCTCCGGCATCGCCTCGACGAAGTCGCGCGCCTGCGCCACCTCGAGGGCGTGCCAGAGTTCGTCGTCGGTGGCATCCGGATTGCCGTAGCGCAGGTTCGACGCCACCGTGCCCGAGAACAGGTAGGGGCGCTGCGGCACGATCCCGATGCGGGACCACAGCACCTCCGGGTCGAGGTCCGCGACATCCACACCGTCGACCAGCACGATCCCGCTCGTCGCATCGAACAGGCGCGGGATGAGGTTCACCAGCGTCGTCTTGCCCGCGCCGGTGCTGCCGATGATGGCGGTCGTCCGCCCCGCCTCGGCGAGGAAGGTGATGTCGGTGAGCACGGGATGCTCGGCGCCGGGATACGAGAAGCCGACGTCGACGAACTCCACCGTTCCGTGCGCCTCCACCTCGGTGACCGGGCTGTCGGAGGCACGAACGGACGGCTCCGTGCCGAGCACCTCGCCGATGCGGTCGGCGCACACCGAGGCGCGCGGCACGAGCACCGCCATCATCGTCGACATCATGACGCCCATGAGAATCTGCATGAGGTACTGCAGGAACGCCGTCAGCGTGCCCACCTGGAGCGAACCGTCCTGAACGCGGAACGAGCCGAACCAGATCACCGCGACACTCGACACGTTGAGCACGAGCATCACGATCGGGAACATCAGGGCGAACAGCCGGCCCGCCTTGAGCGCCGTCTCGGTCACCTGGTCGTTCGCGAGCCGGAACCGGTCGGTCTCGACGCGTTCGCGCACGAACGCGCGCACCACGCGGAGGCCGGTCAGCTGCTCGCGGAGCACGCGGTTGACGCGGTCGATCCTGTCCTGCATGCGTCGGAACAGCGGCACCATGCGCGCGATGATGATGCTCACCGCGACCAGCAGCGCCGGGACGCTCACGGCGATGAGCCACGACAGGTCGATGTCCTGCTGCATCGCCAGCACGATCCCGCCGACCGCGAGGATGGGCGCCGAGACGAGCAGCGTGCACGTCATCATCACCAGCATCTGCACCTGCTGGACGTCGTTGGTGTTGCGGGTGATCAGCGAGGGCGCACCGAAGGACGACACCTCGCGCTCCGAGAACTCCCCGACCCGGTGGAAGATCGCCTCGCGCAGGTCACGGCCGACGAGCATCGCGACCTTGGCGCCGAAGTAGACGGCGGTGATGGCGCAGGCGACCTGCACCAGCGTCACGCCGAGCATCTCGGCGCCGACGGCCATGATGTATCCGGTGTCGCCCTTGGCGATGCCGTTGTCGGTGATGTCGGCGTTGAGGGTCGGCAGCCATAGCGAGAGCAGCGATTGCGCCAGCTGGAAGACGATCACCCCGATCAGTAGCGGCCAGTGCGGCCGGAGGAACCGGCCGAGCAGTCTCAGGAGCATGATGCCTCCGTGTCGGATGACGGGAAGAGAACGTGGGGCGAGGTCCCGGCGACGCCGACCAGCGTCATCCGGGCGAGGTCGTCGATGCTGAACTCGATGCCCTCGTTGAGCGCGGGGAACGCGGAGGAGAAGCTGATCAGCCGCAGCAGGTGGGCGACCCGCTCCGGCGGCCAGTTGAGCTCACCGGCCTCCGGCTCCAGGATCCGGGCGATGATGCGGGCGAACTCGCCGCGCTCCTGCGGCACAGGCGGGCGCTGTGCGCCGATGACGGGCATGATCCGCATGACGCTCTGGAAGCGCTCGCGCAGCAGGTACAGGATCGCGCGCATCTTGTTCTCCAGCGGGAGCGCTGGGTCGATGCTGCGGAGCGCCTCGCGCAGCGGCTCCGGATCGAGGTACTTCTCGATCGCCGCCTGCACGAGCGTCTCCTTGTCACCGAAGGCGCGGAAGATGGTGCCTTCGGCGATGCCGGCGGCCTCGGCGATCTGGCGTGACGTCATCCCGCGCCCGTGCTCGAGCAGCAGCGGGATGACCGCGTCGATGATCATCGCCTTGCGGTCGTCCACCGCCATCGGCTGCGCGCGCGAGCGCGGCTGGGCTTCTGTCGCTGCGTCGTTCGTCACGCGGCGACTCTACCCGGAGTGAGTGCTCACTCACAAGGTTTTTCTCACGCGATTTCAGCCCGCTGGAGCGAAGATCTCCCCGATCTCGGCGACCTCCTCCGCCGTCGGCTTCCACGCGGTCGCCGCCTCGGCGTTCGCGACGATCTGCTCCGGTTTCGTCGCCCCCGCAATGACGCTCGACAGCCCCGGCTGGGCGAGCAGCCAGGCGAAGGTCGCGGCCAGCATCGTGACGCCGCGCTCATCGCAGAACGCCTGGTAGCGCTCGATCCTGTCCCAAGGCGCCTCGTCGAGCAGGTGACGGCGGATGTGCATGATCCGGCTGTCGGCGGGGCCGCCCTCGCGCGTGAACTTGCCCGTGAACAGGCCGTTGTAGAGGGGGAAGAACGGCAGGAAGCCAAGACCGTAGCGGTTCACGGCCGGGAGCACCTCCCGCTCGACATCACGCGCGAGAAGGCTGTACTCGTTCTGCGCGGAGATGAACTTCGGGTGCCCGATGAGTCGGGCGGTGAACTCGGCCTCGGCGATCTGCCACCCCGACAGGTTGGAGTGGCCGATGTAGCGGATCTTCCCCTCGGTGATCAGATCGTCGAGCGTCGCGAGGGTCTCCTCGATGGGCGTCACGGGGTCGGGGCGGTGCAGCTGGTAGAGGTCGATCCAGTCGGTGCGGAGCCGGCGGAGCGAGCTCTCGACCGCGAGGCGGATGTAGCGGCGGGAGGCGCGCGCATCCCAGTCGGGTCCGTTGAGACCGGCCATGTCCATCCCGAACTTCGTGGCGAGGACGATGCGGTCGCGCTTGCCCTCGAGCGATTTGCCCATCAGCGTCTCGGACAGCCCGCGTTCGGAACCGTAGATATCGGCGGTGTCGAACAGCGTCACGCCGGCATCGATCGCGGCGCCGATCACCGCGTCGGTGCCCTCCTGCGTCTCGGTGACGGTGTCCTTCCGGCCGAAGTTGTTGCAGCCGAGGCCGATGGTGGAGACGACGAGGCCGGAAGGGCCGAGGGTGCGGTATTCGATGTTCGCCATGCGTCGAGTCTAGGCAGGACGCCGGCCGGGCGCGGAGGCGTATGGAGAGCGCGAAACCGTCCACAGATCGGGAGCGCGCCACGTTATCCCCCGATGTCCGATTCCCGCGAGTGGGCGTCGGTGGAGCGCCCTAGAGTCGTCCCATGAGCAGTTCCTTCGCCTATCTCCTCCGCACCACGAGCCCCATCGGGCGGCTCGAACTGACCAGCGACGGTACGGCCGTCACGTCGCTCTCCATCGAACGGGCCGGGCACCTCCCGCTCGAAGACCATCCCGAACGCAGCACGCCCGTGCTCGACGACGCGGCCGCTCAGCTGGAGGAGTACTTCTCCGGGTCGCGGCGCACGTTCGACGTCCCGGTCCGGCTGCAGGGCACTCCGTTCCGCCAGGCGGTGTGGGAGAGGCTGGCGTCGCTCGAATTCGGCACCTTCGTCTCGTATGGCGAGCTCGGCGCGTCGCTCGGTCACGCCGGCTACGGGCGGGCGATCGGCGGCGCGGTCGGGGCGAACCCCGTGCCCATCATCGTGGGCTGCCACCGCGTGCTCTCCTCCAGCGGACGGGTCACCGGCTACAGCGGTGGCGACGGCATCCCCACCAAGATCTGGCTCCTCGAGCACGAGGGGATCCTGCTGGCCGCATGAGCGACACGACGACGACCCCCGCCCGCTCCGCCCTCGTCGTCGGCGAGGACGGCGTCGCCCGCTGCTCCTGGTCGGCGAGCGATCCGGAGTACCGCCGCTACCACGACGAGGAGTGGGGCCGACCGCAGCACGACCCGCGCGCACTCTACGAGAAGCTCTGCTTGGAAGGGTTCCAGGCAGGGCTCTCGTGGATCACCATCCTGCGCCGACGGCCGGCCTTCCGGGAGGCCTTCCTCGGATTCGTCCCCGAGAAGGTCGCCGCCATGGCCGAGGCCGACGTCCAGCGCCTGCTGCAAGACGACCGGATCATCCGTCACCGCGGCAAGATCGAGGCGACCATCTCGAACGCGCGCGCCGTGCTGCAGCTCGACGTGCCGCTCGAAGAGCTCATGTGGAGCTTCGCCCCCGGACCGCGCACGGGCCACCGGCCACGGGAATGGGGCGAGATCCCCGCCGTGACGGCCGAGTCGACCGCGCTCAGCAAGGAGCTCCGGCGCCGGGGATTCCGGTTCGTCGGCCCGACCACGATGTACGCGCTCATGCAGGCGACCGGGATGGTCGACGATCACTTCGAGGGCTGCTTCCGCGCGGTATGAGCGGCGGAGGAGTGATCGACGCGGGCGCGATCGAGGAACTCGAGAGAGGACCGAGAGAGTCGGGCCGACGGCGGATATGGACTCCGACACCGGATTCTCGCTGGTGAGGGCGTACCGCTCGTGCCCGACCGCAGGCGGAATCTTGGTGCCTCACACTCCGGCGAAGGAAACGACGCATGGGGATGACGCGTCGGCCACCACACGTCGGCCCGACTTGTTGAGACGGAACACGCAACCAGTGCGCGCGCGCCTCGGATCAGTTGATCCTCTCTCTTGGTTGTGAGCTTATCTCACTTTTCACTCCTGCACCACTGAAAGTTGGCCGGGAGTGTCGCCATTCGGGCGCTGTCGTAGGTCAGGGAGTGTCGTCACACCCGCAGCGCCGCCATGAGCTTGCCGGGCGCGCCCCGAACCTCTGGGACGACGAGCTCCAGGTCGCGGGAGCCATCTCCCGCGGGCCGCAGCTCGTACCCCTCGGCATCCGCCCAGTCCAGCAGCGACGCGGTCGTCTCGAACCCCGCTCCGGCCTCGATCAGCGCGCGCGTCAGCAGACCCTTCGCCTGCTTGTTGAAGTGGTTCAGCGCGCGGACATGCCCCGACTCGTCGCGAGCGAGTACGCGCACGTAGTGGGCGCCGTCGCGCTCGGGAAGCGGCGCCAGCGCCGCATAGCCCTCGGAGCGGAGATCGAGCAGGAGGTCGTCGCGCTCGGCCAGGGCCGCGGCCCCCGCCTGCGACCACCGCTTCTTCAGCGACGCCGCGCCACGACGCAGAGACAGGCGCGAGTCGAACGACAGCCGGTACGCCGGCACCGGATCGTCCGCGCCGACCAGACCGAGCAACGCCGACTGCACGGCGACCGTCTCCGCGGCGACCTTCCAGTCCGCCGAGGAGAGCGACTCGGCATCGAGGGCGTCATAGAGGACGCCCGTGTATCGCTCTAGCGCACGCATGGTGGGAGCCGACGGGATGCCGCGGTTCCGCTCCACTTCGCCGGCCTGCTTCGGACCCAGCTTGAGCGCGCGGATCGCCGCATCGTGGTCCGCGGCGAGCTCGACCACCGCATCCACCACCTCACGGCGGACAGGGTTCAGTGAGGGGAAGCGCAACCGCTCCACGGCGAGCGGAGACCCCGCTCCCCCGTCCCTCTTCGTCTCGGAGGGCGGGAGCAGGATGAGCACGCTAGCCCTCCACGAAGTTCAGTGCCGTATTGACGTTCTCGCCCAGCGGCGCCGCAGTGTCCAAGGTCACCCGAGGCAGCGTGCCGCACGCGCCGCGCCACTCGTCGTACTCGTCGGTGCTCTGCTCGACGGCGTAGGCCGCGACGAGGCCGCTGCGCTTGCTGAGCCGCTCCTCGTGGAGCTCCGGGTCGGAGCACACGGTCTCGACCACCCGGAGCTTCACGTCGCACCGCTCCGCCAGATCGCGCCACTGCAGACGCGCCGGCTCGACGGCGTTCACGGCGTCGACGACGACCGAATGGCCCGAGAGCAGCACCTGCTCCGCCATGGTCTCCGCCACCAGATAGGCCGCGAGCCCGGTCGGCTGGTCGGAATCGATCCCCGCGCGGATGATCGCCGCTTCGATCGGGTCCACCGAGATCACCGTGGCACCCATGCGCCCGGCCAGGATCTCCGCGATGGTGGACTTCCCGGAACCAGGAAGCCCCGCCATCGCCACCAGCATCGGGACGCGGACGTCTCCGAACTGGCGCTCCAGCGGGGCTCCCTGCTGCCCGGACATGTCAGACCAGCTCGGCCTGACGGGCCACGATGGTGACTGTGTTGTTCTCGACGGAGAGGAAGCCGTCATCGGCGTTGGCCGTGATGGACTCGCCCCCGTTCAGGGTCACGCGCACCTCGCCCTGCGCGAGGATGGCCAGCAGCGGCTCGTGGCCGGGCAGGATACCGATCTGCCCTTCCACGGTGCGTGCGACGACCATGCTCGCCTCGCCCGACCACACTTCGTGGTCGGCGGCGACGACGCTGACGTTGAGGACAGCCATTGTTAGCCGTTCTCCTTCTGGATCTGCGCCCACTTCTCCTCGACGTCGGAGATCGGTCCGACGTTGAAGAAGGCCTGCTCGGCCACGTGGTCGAACTCACCCTTGGCGATCGCGTCAAACGACTCGATGGTGTCCTTCAGCGGGACGGTCGAGCCCTCCACACCGGTGAACTTCTTCGCCATGTAGGTGTTCTGCGAGAGGAACTGCTGGATCCGGCGCGCACGCGACACCGTGATCTTGTCCTCCTCCGACAGCTCGTCGACACCGAGGATCGCGATGATCTCCTGCAGCTCCTTGTTCTTCTGCAGGATCTGCTTGACCGTCGTGGCCACGCGGTAGTGGTCCTCACCCAGGTAACGGGGGTCGAGGATGCGCGAGGTCGAGGTCAGCGGGTCCACCGCCGGGTACAGACCCTTCGACGCGATCTCACGGGAGAGCTCGGTCGTGGCGTCGAGGTGGGCGAACGTGGTCGCCGGCGCCGGGTCGGTGTAGTCGTCGGCCGGCACGTAGATCGCCTGCAGCGAGGTGATCGAGTGACCGCGGGTCGAGGTGATGCGCTCCTGGAGCTGGCCCATCTCGTCGGCGAGGTTCGGCTGGTAACCCACGGCGGAGGGCATGCGGCCCAGCAGCGTGGACACCTCGGAACCGGCCTGCGTGAACCGGAAGATGTTGTCGATGAAGAGCAGCACGTCCTGGTTCTGCACGTCGCGGAAGTACTCCGCCATCGTCAGAGCAGACAGCGCGACGCGCAGACGCGTCCCCGGCGGCTCGTCCATCTGGCCGAAGACGAGCGCGGTCTTGTCGAAGACGCCCGCCTCCTCCATCTCGTGGATGAGGTCGTTGCCCTCACGGGTGCGCTCACCGACACCGGCGAACACCGACACACCACCGTGATCCTGCGCCACACGCTGGATCATCTCCTGGATGAGGACGGTCTTGCCGACACCGGCGCCGCCGAACAGGCCGATCTTTCCACCCTGGACGTACGGGGTGAGCAGGTCGATGACCTTGATGCCGGTCTCGAACAGCTGGGTCTTGGACTCGAGCTGGTCGAACGCGGGCGGGTTGCGGTGGATGGGCCAGCGCTCGGTGATCTCGATGGTCTCGCCCGGCTCCGCGTTGAGCACGTCGCCGGTGACGTTGAACACCTTGCCCTTGGTCACATCGCCCACGGGAACGCTGATCGGGGCGCCGGTGTCGCGCACTTCGCCGCCGCGGACCAGGCCGTCGGTCGGCTTCAGCGCGATCGCGCGCACCAGGTCGTCGCCGAGGTGCTGAGCGACCTCGAGCGTGATCTCGGTCGACTCCTCGCCGATCGTGATCGTGGTCTTCAGGGCGTTGTAGATGCCCGGGATCGCATCGTGCGGGAACTCGATGTCGACGACCGGACCGGTCACGCGGGCAATTCGTCCCACACCGGCCGGCTGCGCGGTCGAAGCCTGGGCTTCGGCGGTAGCGGTAGTCATGATTGTTATCTCTCTCGTTGGACGATCAGTGGGACGAGCTCAGCGCATCCGCGCCGCCGACGATCTCGGAGATCTGCTGGGTGATCTCCGCCTGACGGGCGTTGTTGGCCAGACGCGTGTAGTCGGTGATGAGCTTGTCAGCGTTGTCGCTTGCAGCCTTCATGGCCTTCTGCGTCGCGGCGTGCTTGGAGGCGGCCGACTGCAGCATCGCGTTGAAGATGCGGCTCTCGATGTAGACGGGGAGCAGCGAGTCGAGCACCGTCCCCACATCCGGCTCGAACTCGTAGAGCGGCAGGACCTGCGTGCGGTCCGGCTCCTCCACGCCTTCGACGACCTCCAGCGGCAGCAGGCGGACGACCTGCGGCTCCTGGGTCAGCATGCTGATGAAGCGGTTGTAGATGATGTGGATCTCGTCCACACCGCCGTCGGACGCATCGCGCAGGAACGACTCCAGGATCGCGTCGGCGATCTCCTTGGCCTGCTCGAACTCCGGGGCATCCGTGTTGCCGGTCCACACCCGCTCGAAAGCACGGCGGCGGAAGCTGAAGTAGCCCTGCGCCTTGCGGCCGACGAGGAAGTACACGACCTCCTTGCCCTGGCTGCGCAGCAGCTCCGCGAGCTTCTCGGACTCCTTGAGCACGTTCGAGTTGAACGCGCCCGCGAGACCGCGGTCGGAGGAGAAGATGACGATCGCGGCGCGCTCGATCTTCTCCGGCTCGGTGGTCAGGACGTGGTCGACGTTCGAGTACGTCGCCACCGCCGACACCGCGCGCGTGATGGCGCGGGCGTACGGCGAGCTGGCGGCGACCCGCGCCTGCGCCTTCTGGATGCGGGAGGCGGAGATCAGCTCCATCGCACGGGTGATCTTCTTGGTCGTCTGGGCAGATCTGATCTTCTGCCGGTAGACCCGAAGCTGTGCTCCCATGTCTCTCCTTGTACCTAGTCTCTCAGGGCCTCAGCGCTCAGCGCCGGGCCTTGACGATGCGCTCCTGGTCGACCTCTTCTTCGTCGATGGCCTGGAACTCCTCGCGTCCGACCGAGGCGAGCGGCTTGCCCTCACCGGTCTGGAACTCGAGCTTGAACTTGTCCACCTCGGAATCGAGCTTCGCGACCGTGTCGTCGTCGAGCACGTTGGTCTCGCGCAGCGTGTCGAGGATGTCGGTGTTCCGGCGCAGGTGGTCGAGCAGCTCGGCCTCGAAGCGCAGGACGTCTTCGACGGCGACCTCGTCCAGCTTGCCGTTGGTGCCGGACCAGATCGAGACGACCTGCTCCTCCACCGGGAACGGCGAGTACTGCGGCTGCTTGAGCAGCTCGGTGAGGCGGGCGCCACGCGCCAGCTGACGACGGCTCGCCGCGTCGAGGTCGGACGCGAACATCGCGAACGCCTCGAGCGAGCGGTACTGGGCCAGCTCGAGCTTGAGCGTGCCGGAGACCTTCTTGATGGACTTCACCTGCGCATCGCCACCGACTCGGGAGACCGAGATTCCGACGTCGACCGCCGGACGCTGGTTGGCGTTGAAGAGGTCGGACTGCAGGAAGATCTGGCCGTCGGTGATCGAGATCACGTTGGTCGGGATGTACGCGGAGACGTCGTTCGCCTTCGTCTCGATGATCGGCAGACCGGTCATCGAGCCGGCGCCCAGCTCGTCGGAGAGCTTGGCGCAACGCTCCAGCAGACGGGAGTGCAGGTAGAAGACGTCACCCGGGTAGGCCTCGCGTCCCGGCGGACGACGGAGCAGCAGCGACACGGCGCGGTACGCCTCGGCCTGCTTGGACAGGTCGTCGAAGACGATTAGGACGTGCTTGCCGCCGTACATCCAGTGCTGGCCGATGGCCGAGCCGGTGTAAGGGGCGAGGTACTTGAAGCCGGCCGGGTCGGAGGCGGGGGCCGCGACGATGGTGGTGTACTCCATCGCGCCGGCGTCCTCGAGCGCGCCCTTCACCGAAGCGATGGTCGAGCCCTTCTGGCCGATGGCGACGTAGATGCAGCGGACCTGCTTGTTGACGTCGCCCGACTCCCAGTTGGCCTTCTGGTTGATGATCGTGTCGATCGCGATGGCCGTCTTGCCGGTCTGGCGGTCGCCGATGATCAGCTGGCGCTGTCCGCGGCCGACGGGGATCATCGCGTCGATGGCCTTGATGCCGGTCTGCAGCGGCTCGTGGACCGACTTGCGCTGCATGACGCCGGGCGCCTGGAGCTCGAGCTCGCGGCGGCCCTCGCTGGCGATCTCGCCGAGACCGTCGATCGGGTTGCCGAGCGGGTCGACGACGCGGCCGAGGTAGCCGTCGCCGACGGGGACGGAGAGGACCTCGCCGGTGCGGGTCACCTCCATGCCCTCGACGATCTGGTCGAACTCGCCGAGCACGACGACGCCGACCTCGTTCTCGTCGAGGTTCTGGGCGAGGCCCAGCGTGCCGTCCGCGAAGCGGATGAGCTCGTTGGCCATCACGCTCGGGAGGCCCTCGACGTGCGCGATGCCGTCGGAGGCGTCGAGGACGTGGCCGATCTCGGTCGCCTGTGCGGACGCCGGCTCGTACGTGGTGACGAAGTCCTTGAGCGCGTCGCGGATGTCGTCGGGGCTGATCTGTGTGTCTGCCATTGTGATTCCTATCTTGAGGCGGTCAGCCCGCCAGCTGAAGCCGGAGTTCGGCCAGACGCGACGCGATGCTTCCATCGATGACGTCGTCACCGATCTGTACGCGCAATCCGCCGATGATCGAGGGGTCGACGACCTGGTTGATCCTGAGGTCGCCGTAGGAGGCGCTGAGCACCGTGCGCAGGCGCTCGGCCTGGGCCTCGGGGAGCGCTGACGCGGCGTAGACCGTCGCGATGGTCTGCCCGGACTGGGCGGCCACCATGCGCGCAGCCGCGCGCAGCGACTCGCGGACGCTGCGGCCGCGGGGCTGGGCGACGAGCTGGCGCACGATGGCGATGGTCTCCTTCGACGCCTTTCCGCCGAGCAGACGCTCGACGAGCGCGACCTTGGAGTCGGCCGAGGCGAGCTTGCTGCGCAGCGCGAGCTCGAGGCTCGCGTCGGAGGTCACGGCGCCTCCGAAAGTCAGCAGCTCGGCCACGATGTCGACGTCCCGGGGCGCGGAGCCGGCGATCGCGCGGATGCCGAGCTCCTCGATCGCACCCAGCAGGTCGTCGTGCGACGACCAGCGCTGAGCGGCGACCACGGTGAGCAGCTCGACGGCCGGAGCCGACAGCGAGGCGAAGACGCGCTTCACGAGCACCGTCTTGCCCTCCGCCGAGACCGTCGGGTCGCCGAGGACCGCGCGGAGCTGGGCCGAGTCGGCGACGACTCGCCCTGCGCTGAACAGGTCCTCAGCCGTCGCCAGATCGGCCTTGGACCCCAGGTCGGCGAGAGCCGAGACGGAGTTGGCCAATGCTTCTCTGGTGGCGCTTCCCATCAGTTGCCCGATCCTGCCTTCTGGTCGGCCTGAGCCTTCTCGTCGGCCTCGAGGTCCGCCAGGAAGCGGTCCACGATCGCCTGTGCGCGCTTGTCCTCATCGAGGGCCTCGCGAACGACGGTCGACGCGAGGTCGATCGCCAGCGAGCCCACCTCGCTGCGCAGCTGGACGAGCGCCGTCTGGCGCTCCGCCTCGAGCTGCGCCTGCGCCTGGGCGGTCACACGCGCGGCCTCCGTAGCGGCGGCCTCGCGGGCCTCCGCCACGATGTTCTGGCCGTCGGCACGGGCGGTCTCGCGGATCTTGCCCGCCTCCGCACGCGCCTCGGCGAGCTGGGCGGTGTACTCCTCCAGCAGGGCCTCGGCCTTGCGCTGCGCCTCGTCGGCCTTCTCGATGTTGCCCTCGATCGCCTCTGCGCGCTCATCCAGCAGCTTCTTCATGCGCGGAAGCACGAGCTTCCAGAAGAAGAACAGGATGATCAGGAAGCAGAGAAGCGCGCCGATGATGTCCGGCCACTCCGGGATCAGCGGGTTGTGCGACCCCTCTGAGGCTGCGATCACCACACTCTTGAGCATGGTTCCTCCTTACTGAGGGAAAAGAGGATTACTGGAAGATGAAGTAGGTAGCGATACCGATGAACGCGAGCGCCTCGGTGAATGCGATACCGATGTACATCAGGACCTGGAGGCGGCCGGCCAGCTCAGGCTGGCGAGCGACGCCCTCGATGGTCTTGCCGACGACGATGCCCACGCCGATGGCCGGGCCGATGGCCGCGAGGCCGTAACCGACGGTGGCGATGTTGCCGTTGATTGCAGCGATGTCCACGTTGTGTGTTTCCTTCCGTGATGGCGATCCGTGCGGGTGCGCGGATCGTTCTTAGTGTTCCTCGGCGACTGCCAGCTGGATGTAGACAGCGGTGAGCAGTGCGAAGACGTAGGCCTGCAGGACTGCGACCAGGATCTCGAAGACGGTGAATGCGAAGCCGAAGGCGAAGGTGCCGACGCCGAACAGCGACCACCAGCCGCCCGCCGTGAAGAAGAAGAACTCCGTGGCGAGGAAGAACAGGACGAGCAGCAGGTGCCCGACGACCATGTTCATCAGGAGTCGCAGCGTCAGGGTGATCGGACGCAGGATGAAGGTCGAGACGAACTCGATCGGCGTCACGATGATGTAGAGGAACCACGGAACGCCGGGCGGGAAGAGCGCGTTCTTGAAGAAGTTCTTCGGGCTCTTCTTGACGCCCGCGTAGATGAAGGCGATGTACGCGACGATCGCGAGCAGCAGCGGCACGGCGATGACCGAGGTGCCGGCGATGTTGAGGAACGGGATGATGCCGGTGATGTTGAAGAACAGCACCATGAAGAAGATGGTGGTCAGCAGCGGAAGGAACCGGCGGCCGTCCTTCTTGCCGAGCAGGTCTTCCGCGATGTTGACGCGCACGAAGTCGAGACCCATCTCGACGACCGACTGGAAGCGGCCGGGGATGAGGCGCATCCGGCGGGTGCCGATCCAGAAGATGAGGATCAGCGCGATGGTCGCGAGAGCGCGGACCACGAAGATGCGGTTGAACTCGAGGTCACCGATCGTGAACAGGGTCGGGGGGAAGAACTCGTTGATCGAGGGACCCTGGAAGCTTCCATCATCGGAGCTTGCGGCCTGGACCAGCAGGTTCACAGCGTTAGCTAACAGCGCTATCTCCTGTTTCGGGGCGTCGAGCTGAAACAGCTCTCGCGACGACGAACGGTGGGACACCCTGCACTTCTCGCGACCTCAGAGTTTCTCGGGCGCGAACGGGGTGGGGGATCGCTCATAACTCTACAAGAGTTTTCAGCCCATAACGAATTGGATACAGGTCAGCGCTTCTCCCCCGGCAGCGTCACGTCGCTGACGTAGGGGACGCGGGAGCGGAAGACCACGATCATGTCCACCACGAGCGATCCGATCACCCCGGCGATGAGGCTGAGGAAGAGCACGACGGGGTTGATCCAGGGCTGGTCGCGCAGCAGGATCGCCAGCACCAGGAACAGCACGAACTTGACGATCCAGCCGCCTAGAACGATGCCGAAGAACAGGCCCACGAAGAGGTCGGTGCCGATGAAACGGTTGGCGATCAGGATGCTGAGCGCCGTGATCGAGAGGAACACCGCGGCCATGGCGGTGCCGATCAGTGCGCTGGTGACGCCGACCCACCCGGCGAACAGGCCGCCGAGCAGCATCCCGACGACGGCGATCACCGCGGCCAGGATCAGGCCGTACTTCAGCACGTCCCGCAGGACGGGCGTCGAGGTCGGCTGGGCGGGCGGCTGAGCCGGCCGCGGGGCGGTGGCTCCGTCCTGCTGGTCGGTCATCGGGTCTCCTCGGTCAGAGCGGTCGGGGATGTCGGGGATGCGGGCGTCGCCGGCGTGCGCTCGCTCGCCGCATCCAGCTGGTCGAAGCGCGCCGTCTCCGCGGCCTCGCGGCTGCCGGCCGGTGCGAGCTCGGCGACGGCCTCGTTCGCCTTCCTGCGGCTCAGCGGAGCGAGCGTGAACGCGGTGCAGACGACGAGCCCGATCGCGACGAAGACGATCGCCATCCAATACGGGTCGAAGAAGAACAGCAGGCAGCCGATCGACAGCACGGCGGTCCACGCGTAGAAGATGAGCACCGCGTGGAGGTGGGTGTGACCCATGTCGAGCAGGCGGTGGTGCAGGTGCTTGCGGTCGGCGCTGAACGGCGACTTGCCCGCGCGCAGGCGGCGGATGACCGCGAGCCCGAAGTCGAGCAGCGGGATGATGAGCACCGCGAACGGCAGGATGATCGGGATGAACGCCGGGACGAGCGACGATCGGCCGAGCGTCTGCAGGTCCTGCGGGTTGATCGTCCCCGTCACCGAGATCGCCGAGGTCGCCATGAGCAGGCCGATCAACAGCGCGCCCGCATCCCCCATGAACATCTTCGCGGGGTGCCAGTTGAGCGGCAGGAACCCGGCGCAGGCGCCGACCAGGATCGCGGCGATCACCCCGGCGAGGCTGAAGTAGTTCTGCGGGCTGATCTCGCGCTGGAGGAGGTAGGTGTAGACGAGGAACGTGCCGTTCGCGATCAGCGCGACGCCGGCGACCAGCCCGTCCAGGCCGTCGATGAAGTTGATCGCGTTCATCACCAGCACGATGGCGAACAGCGTGATGATGATCGACATGACCGGCGAGCCGACGGTGAGGCCGCCGATCGGCAGCGAGTAGATCTGCACGCCCAGCCAGGCGACGAGGCCGGCGGCCACGAACTGCCCGGCCAGTTTCGTCATCCAGTCGAGATCCCAGATGTCGTCGGCGACGCCGATCACGACGATGAGCAGGGAGGCCCCCAGGATCGCGAGGATCGGCCCCTGGTCGGAGAAGATCAGCGTCAGCACGCCGAACTGGCTCGACAGCAGCCACGAGACGCCGAAGGCGACCAGGATGCCGAGGAACATCGCGACGCCGCCGAGGCGGGGTGTCGGCCGGGTGTGCACGTCGCGCGCCCGGATCTTCGGGTACAGGCGGTACCGCATCGCCAGCTTGTAGACGACGAACGACATCCCGAACGTGATGACGGCCGAGATCAGAGCGAGGGCGAGGAGAAGGGTCACGGGGCGGCGTCCGCGGCGGCCGCCGGCTCGTCCAGGGCGTCGCCGACGACCTCGCGCAGCTGATCGACGGAGATGACGCCGTGACGCAGGATGCGCAGTCCGCCCACGCCTGCGGCCAGCGCGGTCGCGTCCACGATCGTCGACGAGGAGTCCTTGCCCTCGACGCGCTCGTAGTCGGAGCCGGCCTCTCCCCCGTCGAGGTAGACGGAGATGGAGTCGCCCAGCATGGCCTCGGCCTCGGCGGCGGTGCGGGCGGCCGGGCGGCCGGTCAGGTTCGCGGACGACACCGCGAGCGGACCGGTCTCGGACAGCAGCTCGAGGGCGATCGTGTCCTTCGGCATGCGGAGGGCGACCGTGCCCTTCGTCTCGCCGAGATCCCAGACCAGCGACGGCGATGCGGGCAGGACGATCGTGAGGCCGCCGGGCCAGAAGGCCTTCACCAGCGCATCCACCTCGTCCGGCACCCGCTCGGCCAGGGCGGCGAGCGTCGGGATGCCGGGGACCAGCACCGGGGGCGGCGACTGGCGGCCGCGCCCCTTCGCGTCGAGCAATCGCTGTACGGCGGCGGGGCTGAAGGCGTCGGCGGCCACCCCGTACACGGTGTCGGTGGGAATGACGACGAGTTCGCCGCGACCGATCGCGGCCCGTGCGAGGCGCATACCGGTGAGCAGCTCGGAGTCGACGGAGCAGTCGTAGATGGAGGCCATGACGGCTCAATGATAGCCGGGGCGCGGATGCCCAGACTGGGAGGACGATACTGGAGGGGATGGACGTCTACTTCTTCGACTGCGACAAGACGCTCTACGACTACGACTTCCACAAGCGGCTGCCGAAGCTCGCTGAGCTGGGAGGTGTGAGCCAGTACCGGCTCGCATCCAGCTGGTGGGCCGGCGGACACGAGCGCGCCGCCGAGATCGGCGAGTACTCCACCAGTGAGGAGTACCTCGAGGCGTTCGCCGACGTCACCGGCGCCCGGCTGACGCTCGCGCAGTGGCAGGAGGCGCGGAAAGCGGCCATGACGCCCATCCCCGGCGCCATCGCGGCGTTGCACGAGGCCGCGACGCTGGGAACGGTGTCGCTGCTCTCGAACAACCCCATCCCGTTCAAGGACTCGCTGCCGGTGCTGACCCCCGAGATCGTCGACGTGCTGCAGGACAACGACCTGGTCTCAGCTGTGCTGGGCGCACGGAAGCCCGAGCGACGGATCTACACCAGGGCGCTCGGGCGGTTCGGGGTGCGGCCGGAGGACGCCATCCTCTTCGACGACTCGATCGCCAACGTGGAGGGCGCCCGCGAGTGCGGCATGCACGCCTACCACTTCGCCAAACGCGAGGACGGCACCTTCGACACCGACGGCATGCTCGACGCCCTCCACGCCTTCGCCGCCCGCTGACCCGCTCCCCCTCTTCGCCTCCCCAAGCCAACAGCTCCTGAGTTTTTCGCCCCGCGCACGGCGTGTCGGGCGGAAAAACTCAGGAGCTGTTGGCTTGGAACGGTGGGAGCGGGGTCAGCGGCGGCCGGCGGAGCGGCGGAAGAGCCAGGCGGCCCAGACGTAGGCCGCGGCGACGATGAGAGCGCACCAGCCGAGCGCCCACCACAGGTCCGAGCCGGGGTCGCGGCCGAAGAGCAGGGCGCGGATCGTCTCGATGATCGGGGTGATCGGCTGGTTCTCCGCCACCCACCGCAGCCAGTCCGGCATCGTGTCCGTCGGCACGAACGCGCTCGACAGGTACGGCAGGAACAGCACGGCGAAGCCGTACCCGCTCGCCGCGGTCGGGCTCTTCGCCGCGAGGCCGATGGCGGCGAACAGCCAGGTGATCGCGAGGATGAACAGGGCGACGATCGCCAGCGCGCCGATCCACTGGGCGACATCGGCGGTCGGGCGGAAGCCCAGCAGCAGGGCGACGCCGATGACGACGCCGGTCGCCACCAGGTTGCGCAGAAGGCTCGCCACCACGTGGCCCGTCACGACGCCGCGGGACCGCAGCGGCATCGTCCGGAAGCGGTCGACGATGCCGTCGCTCATGTCGTTGGCCACATCCACCGCCGTGCTGGACGCCCCGAAACCGGCGCACAGCAGGATGATGCCGGGCACGACGTACTGGACGTAGTCCCCTGAGCGGTCGATGGCGCCGCCGAACACGAATGTGAACAGCAGCATGAGGATCACCGGAAGTGCGATGGCCATGGTGAGCGCGTCCACGTCACGGAGCGAGTGACGGACGCTGCGGCCCACGAAGACGAGGGTGCTGGTGAGGCGCGAGACCCGCCGCGCCGGGCGGACGGGGACGGTGAGAGCGGTCATCGGACGACCTCCTTCTCGGTCGAGGTTTTTTGGGGGACGTTCTGGGCGGACTGCCCGGTCAGGGCGAGGAAGGCGTCGTCGAGCGACGGCTTGCGGATGCCGATGGAGGCTCCGGGGACGCGGAGGGCGTCGAGCGTGTCGATCGCGTCGCGGAGGGCCTCGACGCTTCCGTCGGTCGGCACCTCGCGCACGATCTCGCCGTGAGCGTCGCGGAGCTCGACGACCTCGCCGCCGACGCGCGCCTTCAGCTCGGTAGCGGTGCCCTCCGCGACGATCGTGCCGTGGTCGAGGACCGCGATCCGGTCGGCCAGCTGGTCGGCCTCCTCGAGGTACTGCGTGGTGAGCAGGATGGTGGTTCCGCGGCGTGCCAGGTCTTGGATGATGTCCCACAGCGCCTGCCGGCTGCGGGTGTCGAGGCCGGTCGTCGGCTCGTCCAGGAAGATGACCGGCGGCGTCGCGACCAGGCTGAGCGCCAGGTCGAGGCGCCGTCGCATCCCGCCGGAGTAGGTCTTGACGCGCTTGCGTGCCGCCGAGGCCAGATCGAACGCGTCGATCAGCTCGCTGGCCCTGCGGCGCGACTCGGAGGCGGTGAAGCCGGAGAGGCGTGCCATCATCCGCAGGTTCTCCTCCCCGGTGAGCACGCCGTCGACCGCCGCGGACTGGCCGGTCACGCTGATGGCGCGCCGTACTTCCTCGGGCTCGGCGGCCACGTCATGGCCGGCGACCGTGACGCTTCCGGCGCCGGGCCGGACCAAGGTCGACAGGATAGTGATCAGCGTCGTCTTGCCCGCACCGTTCGGCCCGAGCAGCGCGAAGACGCTTCCCGACCGCACGCGCAGGTCGATGCCGTCGAGGACCGTCTGCTCCCCGAAGGACTTACGGAGGCCGATCACCTCGATCGCTGTTCCGTTCATCGGACTTTCCCTTCTGTATGCTGCCTAAACTGTTTATGCCATAAACAACTGTTTAAGTGATACACAGTCCTAGGATGAGTGTCAACACCGGATCGCGAAGATCCGGCGCGCGGCAGCAGAAGGGCGGGACCATGGCCGACGACGTCGAGGACGTCCTCCCCCGTGCCGTCGCGCTCAGTTGGGGCGTCGCGGAGCATCCCCAGCGCGGACCCAAGCGTGAGCTGAGTATCGAGCGCATCATCGACACGGCCATCGAGATCGCGGACGCCGACGGCCTCGGTGCCGTCTCCATGAGCCGCATCGCGGGCGACCTCGGCTTCACGACGATGTCGCTCTACCGCTACGTCACCAGCAAAGACGACGTGCTCGCTCTGATGCAGGATGCGGTCTGCGCCATCCCGATCCCGCCGGACGACGAGCTGGCGCGGCGCGGCGACACTGTCAGCCAGGAAGGCTCGCGCACGGACGGCTCGGATCACGACTGGCGTGCCGGTCTGCGGCGGTGGGCCATGGCGAGCATCGAGGTGATCCAGGCGCACCCGTGGTTCCCCGACATCCCGATCAGCGGCATCCCGCTGATGCCCAACAATCTGGCCGTGCTCGACTGGGGGCTCCGTGAGATGCGCGGCCTGCCCCTCACGGACGCCGAGAAGATGTCGACGGCGCTGCTGCTGTCGTCGTACGCGCGAGCGGTCGCCATCGTGGAGCGGGATGTGAGCCGCTCGCGCTCCGCGGACGCGCCACCCGCCCGCGGGGAGGCGTTCACCGCCGCGCTCGCCGAGCTGGTCACGCCCGAACGTTTCCCGGACCTGGCGCCGCTCGTGTCATCCGGTGCTTACGCGGACTCGGACGGCGCGGACGACCAGGACGACTTCGCGTTTGGCCTGGAGCGCATCCTCGACGGCATCGAGACTTACGTCGCCGCGCGGCGGAGCGGCGAGCCGGTGACCCCCTACGAGGAGCGACCGGAGCCGATCCCGCGCGACAAGGCGGTTCGCGAGGCGGCGAAGGCGCGCCGCGAGGCCGAGTCGCGGCTGCGCGAGGCCCGCAAGCACGAGCGCGAGGCAATCGCGCGCGCCCGCGAGCGCGCCGCCCGCTGACCCCGCATCTCGCGTCCTCCCGTCTCGCGTCTCCCGTCCCCGCCGTCGAGTCCGCAAACTTTGCACACGACGCGCGGCGCGAGTGTGCAAAATTCGTGGACTCGACGGTGGGCGGAACGGGTTAGATGTAGATGGCGGGGTCGATCCAGTCGTCGCCCGCGATCTGCTCGTGGCCCGAGCGGGGACGGGGATGCGCGGGCACGCCGACGAGCAGCGAGTCGGCCGGCGCATCCCGCGTGACGACGGCGTTCGCCCCGATCACCGAGCGCGCACCGATCGTGATCGCGCCGAGCACCTTCGCACCGGCGCCGACGATCACGCCGTCCTCCACCGTGGGATGCCGTTTGCCGTGCCCGCTCCCCCGGCCGCCCAGCGTGACGCCGTGATAGAGCATGACGTCGTCGCCGATCCATGTCGTCTCGCCGATGACGACGCCCATCCCGTGGTCGATGAAGAAGCGGCGGCCGATGCGCGCGCCCGGGTGGATCTCGATCCCGGTCAGGAAACGGGTGAACTGCGACAGCAGCCGCGCCGGCGTCCGGAGGCCGGACCGCCACAACCGGTGGGCGACGCGGTACGACCACACCGCGTGCAAGCCGGAGTACGCCGTGGCGACCTCGAACCCGTTACGGGCCGCAGGGTCGTGCCTGCGCGCGTTGCGGATGTCCTCGCGCGCTCGGAAGATCGGCACCCCGTTCAGTCCAGCAGGTCGGCCCAGAGCGGCGTGGAGATGTACCGCTCGCCGGTGTCGCACACGATCGCGACGATGGTCTTGCCCGCGTTCTCGGGACGCTTGGCGAGCTGCAGCGCCGCCCAGATGATGGCTCCCGACGAGATGCCGGCGAGGATGCCCTCCTCGCTGGCGAGCCGCTTCGCGATGTCCAGTGCGTCGTCGAACGAGACGTCGACGACCTCGTCGTACACCGTGGTGTCGAGGATCTCGGGCACGAAGTTCGCGCCCATCCCCTGGATCTTGTGCGGTCCGGGCTTCCCGCCGTTCAGGATGGGCGAGTCGAGCGGCTCGACGGCGACCACCTTCACGCCGGGCTTGCGCTCCTTGAGCACCTGACCGACGCCCGTGATCGTGCCGCCGGTGCCGACGCCCGCGACGAAGATGTCGACCTCGCCGGCGGTGTCCTCCCAGATCTCCTCCGCCGTGGTCGCACGGTGGATGGCCGGGTTGGCCTCGTTGGCGAACTGCCGAGCCCAGATGGCGTTGTCCGTCTTCGCGACGATGTCCTGCGCCGTCTCGACCGCTCCGCGCATCCCGTCGGGGCCCGGGGTGAGCACGATCTCGGCGCCGAACGCGCGCAGCAGCACCCGGCGCTCCTTGCTCATGGTCTCGGGCATCGCGAGGATGACCTTGTAGCCTCGCGCCGCACCGACCATGGCGAGCGCGATGCCGGTGTTGCCGCTGGTGGCCTCGACGATCGTGCCGCCGGGCGTCAGGGCTCCGGCTTTCTCTGCGGCATCGACGATCGCGACGCCGATGCGGTCCTTGACGCTGCCGGCCGGGTTGTAGAACTCGAGCTTGCCGAGAATCGTCGCGTCGACGCCCTCGGTCAGACGGTTGAGGCGGACGAGCGGCGTGCGGCCGACGGCCTCGGTGACGTTCTCGTAGATGTGACCTGACATGGGCCTGTTCCTCGTGCTCTCGTACGGTGGATGACGACAGGGGGATGCGTGATCGCGTCTCCACTCTAGACGGCGTGCCGCAGCCGCTAGGCTCTTCTGGCGATGACCCCCACCACCCCCGCTCCCGGCGCCTCCTCCGCCGCGTCCTCCGGCGCCGTCTCCGTCCGATCCGCGCGGGAGGATGCCGTGGCGGCGCTGGCGCGCGCGGGCGTCCCCGACCCGGAGGTCGACGCCGAACTCCTCATCGGGCACCTTCTCGGAGTCGGCCGCGGCCGAGTCCAGGCGCTCGTCGTGATGGATGCGGAGCTATCCTCCGCCGACGCCGAGACCCTGCGATCCCTCGTCGAACGCCGGGCGGCCCGCGAGCCGCTGCAGCACATCACGGGCCGCGCCCCGTTCCGCTCGCTCGAGCTGAACGTCGGGCCGGGTGTCTTCGTGCCGCGGCCCGAGACGGAGCAGGTGGCGCAGTTCGCGATCGACGCGCTCCGCGCCGTCCCCTCGCCGGAGCCCGTCGCGGTCGACCTCGGCACCGGGAGCGGTGCGATCGCGCTGGCCCTCGCGACGGAGGTGCCGCACGCACGCGTGTACGCGGTCGAGAACTCGCCGGAAGCGTTCATCTGGGCGCGCCGGAACATCGACGAGTTCGGTGCCACGAACCTGACGCCGGTGTTCATCGATCTCGCCGACGCGCTCCCGCAGCTCGACGGGACGGTGGACGTCGTCATCTCGAACCCGCCCTACGTGCCGGACGACGCCATCCCACGCGATCCCGAGGTCCGGCTGCACGATCCGCACGCCGCGCTCTACGGCGGTCCGGACGGGCTGGACGTGGTGCGCACGATCTCCCGGGTCGCCCAGCGTCTGCTCCACTCGGGCGGCACCCTCGTGCTCGAGCACGGCGAGCTGCAGGGCGCGGCGATCCGCGACCTGCTCACGGCCGACGGCTGGCGCGCCGCCGCGACGCACCGCGACCTCACGACCCGGGACCGCGCGACCACCGCCCTCCGCTGATCGCCAAGCCAACAGCTCCTGAGTTTTTCCGGCCTCCGACCGCGCGTCGGGCCGAAAAACTCAGGATCTGTTGGCTTGGGACCGGGGATCGGGGGGTTAGTCGGTGGCTAGGTCGGCCAGGCGCGATTCTTCGTCGGCCTGGATGTTCGACTCGATGACGGGGTCGAGGGCTCCGTTCATGACGGCGTCGAGGTTGTAGGCCTTGTAGCCGGTGCGGTGGTCCGCGATCCGGTTCTCCGGGAAGTTGTAGGTGCGGATGCGCTCCGAGCGGTCCATCGTGCGGATCTGGCCCTTGCGGAACTCCGCGGCCTCGGCGTCCGCCTCCTCCTGCTGACGAGCGAGCAGCCGGGCCCGCAGCACGCGCATGGCTGCCTCGCGGTTCTGCAGCTGGCTCTTCTCGTTCTGCATGGAGACGACGATGCCGGTCGGCACGTGCGTGATCCGCACGGCCGAGTCCGTCGTGTTGACCGACTGACCGCCGGGGCCGGACGACCGGAACACGTCGATCTTGAGGTCGTTCGGGTTGATCTCGACCTCCTCCGGCTCGTCCACCTCCGGGAACACCAGCACGCCCGCGGCGGACGTGTGGATGCGGCCCTGCGACTCGGTCGCCGGCACGCGCTGGACGCGGTGCACACCGCCCTCGTACTTCAGGTGCGCCCAGACGCCCTCGGCGGGATCGCTCGAACTGCCCTTGAACGCGACCTGGACATCCTTGATGCCGCCGAGGTCGCTGGAGGTCTGCTCGATGATCTCGGCCTTCCACCGCTTGGAGTCGGCGTAGTGCAGGTACATGCGCAGCAGGTCGCCGGCGAAGAGAGCGGACTCGGCGCCGCCCTCCCCCATCTTGATCTCCATGATCACGTCGCGGCTGTCGTTGGGGTCGCGCGGGATGAGCAGCCGGCGCAGCTTCTCGGCCGACTCGGCCACGCTCTGCTCGAGACCGGGGACCTCCTCGGCGAAGGCCGCGTCCTCCGTCGCCAGCTCCCGGGCGGCGTCGAGGTCGTCGGAGAGCTGCTTCCACTCGTTGTATGCAGCCACGATGCGGCTGAGCTCGGCGTAGCGCCGGTTGACGCGCTTCGAGCGGACCGGGTCGCTGTGCAGCTCCGGGTCCGAGAGCTGCTGCTGGAGGTCGTCGTGCTCGGCGATGAGGCTGTTCACCGATTCGAACATGGGTCTTCTTTCTGCGAGGGATGCGGCCGGGGAACGACGAAGCGCCCGCCCGCCGTGCACGGTGGCACGGCGGGCGGGCGCTGATCGCAGCTAGCGGTGGTCGTTCTCGTGGCCGTGCGAGTGCGCGTTGCCGTGGCCGTTGGTCGGCGCCGGCATCGACTTCTGCACCTGCATCAGGAACTCGACGTTGCTCGAGGTCTCCTTGAGGCGGCCGAGGACGATCTCGAGGGCCTGCTGCTGGTCGAGCCCGGCGAGGGCGCGGCGCAGCTTCCAGGTAATCTTGACCTCGTCCTGGCCCATGAGCATCTCCTCGCGGCGGGTGCCGGAGGCGTTCACGTCGACGGCCGGGAAGATGCGCTTGTCGGCCAGCTGGCGCGACAGGCGGAGCTCCATGTTTCCGGTGCCCTTGAACTCCTCGAAGATGACCTCGTCCATCTTGGACCCGGTCTCCACCAGCGCCGAGGCGAGGATGGTGAGCGAGCCGCCGTGCTCGATGTTGCGCGCGGCGCCGAAGAACCGCTTCGGCGGATACAGCGCCGAGGCGTCGACACCACCGGAGAGGATGCGGCCGGAGGCCGGCGCGGTCAGGTTGTACGCGCGGCCGAGGCGGGTGATCGAGTCGAGCAGCACGACGACGTCGTGGCCGAGCTCGACGAGGCGCTTCGCACGCTCGATGGCGAGCTCGGCGACCGTGGTGTGGTCCTCCGCGGGGCGGTCGAAGGTGGAGGCGATGACCTCGCCCTTCACCGTGCGCTGCATGTCGGTGACCTCTTCGGGACGCTCGTCCACCAGCACGACCATGAGGTGGACCTCAGGGTTGTTGGCGGTGATCGCGTTGGCGATCTGCTGCATCACGATGGTCTTGCCAGCCTTGGGCGGCGCGACGATCAGACCGCGCTGGCCCTTTCCGATCGGGGCGACCAGGTCGATGATCCGCTGGGTGACCTTGCTGGGCTCGGTCTCCAGGCGCAGGCGCTCCTGCGGGTACAGCGGGGTCAGCTTGCCGAACTCCACACGGGTGGCCGCCTCGTCCGGGGTCTGCCCGTTGATCGAGTCGACCTTGACCAGCGCGTTGTACTTCTGGCGGCTGTTGTTCTCGCCCTCGCGCGGCTGGCGGATGGCGCCGACGACGGCGTCGCCCTTGCGGAGGTTGTACTTCTTGACCTGGCCGAGCGAGACGTACACGTCGCTGGCGCCCGGGAGGTACCCGGTCGTCCGCACGAACGCGTAGTTGTCGAGCACGTCGAGGATGCCGGCGACGGGGATGAGGACGTCGTCGTCGGACAGCTCGGGCTCGAACTCGTCACCCGGGGCGCCGCCGCGGCGCTTGCGGTTGCGGTCGCGGTAGCGGCCGCGGTCGCCCTCGAGCTGCTGCTGGGCGTTCTGGCCGCGGTTCTGCTGGCCGTCGCCCTGCTGGCCGCCCTGCTGCAGGTCCTTCGGCTGGTTCTGGCCCTGCGCCTGGCCCTGCTCGTTCTGCTGGCCGTTGTTCTTGTTGCGGTTGCGGTTGCGGCGGTTGCGGCCCTGGCCCTGCTGCTCGCCGGCGTTGTCGCCCTGCTCGCCCTGCTGGTCGGCCTGCTGCGCGTCGGCCTGCTGGCCCTGCTCCGCCTGCGGCTGCTGCGCGTCGCGCTGCTGCGCGTCACGCTGCTGGCCGTCGCGCTGCTGGCCGTCGCGGTTCTGGTCGGCGCCCTGGTCGCCGTTCTGGCCGCCCTGGCCACGACCGCGGCGACGGCGTCCGCCGCCCTGGTTCTGCCCGTTGCCCTGCTCGTCCTGCGCACCCTGGCCGTTCTGGCCGCGCGCCTGCTCGCGGGAGGCGAGAGCCGAGTCGAGGAGCGCATCCACATCAGGGATCAGCGACTCGACACCGGTGGCGCCGGAGTTGACGTGCGATCCGGCGGCGACGCCGGAACCGCCGGCGGCACCGGCGATGCCCGTGCCGTCCGGGCTGGTCACGCGGCGCGAGCCGCGGCGGCGTCCGCCGGTCTGCTCGGCGGAGGCGTCCGCCTGCGGGAGCACGGGGTCGCCGACGGTGGGCTCGACGCGCTCGGCCCCTGCGGGCTCGGCGATGAGCGGCTCAGCGATGAGCGGCTCGGTGAGCACCTGGGAGGCGGCGGCCGGCTCGGCGGCCGGCTCCTCGGTCTCGGGAAGCTCGAGGGCGTCGGCCGGAGCGGAGGCCGCGCGCGCGGCGGCGATCGCCTCGACCAGCTCGCCCTTGCGGAGCCGGGTTGCGCCCTGGAGGCCGAGGCCGGCGGCGAGAGCCTGCAGCTCTGCCACCTTGAGGCCGGTCAGGTCGCTGGTGTCCACGCCCCCGGCGTGGAGTTCGACATCAGTCACGGAAGAGGATCCTTTCCCCCGGCGCGCCTTACGCGCCGTCTGAAGCTTCGTCACATGAACTGCCGGGAACGTGCTGCGTTCGGATCCGCGCTACGTCGCCGCCCGGGTTCTCCGGAAAGGGAGAGCCGGGAAGGCAGGCAGGAGTGACGGCATGATTGCTAGGAGATCACCCGGAAGCGGAATTCGCTCGTGACGCGGGTTCTTCACGGGTGCGACTGCAGTTTACCACCTCGCGGCGGGGCCGTCCGACGCTAGGCCGCTGGCGTGTCCGTCCGTGTCGTCGCCGCGTCGGCGGCGACACGGCTGACCGTCGCGCCCTTGAAGTCGACGGCGAGCATGAGCGGCTGCCAGCGGGTCTCGGCCGACTGCTCGACGAGGCGCGCGGCGGCCAGACGCTGGCTCGGGTCGCTCCCCAGCACGAGGATGGACGGGCCCGCGCCCGACACGACGGCGGCGAAGCCGTTCTCGCGCAGCAGCGTGATCAGCCGGTCTGTCTCGGGCATCGCCGAGGCGCGGTAGCTCTGGTGGAGCTTGTCCTCGGTGGCCGCGTGCAGCAGCTCGGGACTCTGGATGAGAGCCGCGACCAGCAGTGCGGAGCGGGAGACGTTGAAGACGGCGTCCTCGTGGGGCACCGACTGCGGCTGGAGGCTGCGGGCGAGCGCGGTGGACATGACCGTCTCGGGCACGAGCACGAGCGGCGAGACACCGCGGTGCACGATGAGCTTCTTGAAGCGCGGACCCTCCGGGGTCACCCACGCGATCGTCAGGCCGCCGAACAGGGCGGGCGCCACGTTGTCGGGGTGCCCCTCCATGTCGTTCGCGAGCGCCAGCAGCGTCTGGGCATCGAGGTCGACGACGCCCTCCAGCAGCCCCTTCGCGGCCATGATGCCGGAGACGATGGCGGCACCGGAGGAGCCCATCCCCCGCCCGTGCGGGATGCTGTTGCGCGCCCGCAGGTTCAGGCCGGGAAGCGGGATGCCGACGGCCTCGAAGGTGTGCGCGATCGCGCGGACGACGAGGTTGCTCTCGTCGGTCGCCACTTCTCCTTCGCCGACGCCGGTGACCTCGACGGTCGCACCGGGCTCGTCGCGGACGGAGACCTCGAGCTCGTCGTACAGCGCGAGCGCGAGGCCGAGCGTGTCGAACCCCGGTCCGAGGTTGGCGCTCGTCGCCGGGACCTTGACCGCGACGGTCCGGCCGCGGAGGTCGGGCGTGGTCACGCGGTCGCCTCTGCGGCGGAGGTCTGCCCGGCGGGCGACAGGCCGAGCACGTCGGCGATGGCGGTCGTGTCGACCGGGACGACGGTGGGCTGGACGTCGGAGCCGTCGGCCGTGCGGAGGGCCCACTGCGGGTCCTTCAGGCCGTGGCCGGTGACGGTGAGGACGACGGTCGCGCCGGCGGGGATCACACCGGCCTCCGAGCGCTCCAGGAGCCCGGCGACGCTGATCGCGGACGCCGGCTCGACGAAGATGCCGACCTCGGCCGAGAGGATGCGGTGCGCCTCGAGGATCTTGGCGTCGCTGATCGCTCCGAACCAGCCGTCGCTGTCGTCGCGGGCGTTCAGTGCGAGCTCCCACGACGCCGGGTTGCCGATGCGGATCGCGGTGGCGATCGTGTCGGGGTCCTTTACGGCGTGGCCGAGGACGATTGGCGCGCTCCCCGAGGCCTGGAAACCGAACATCCGGGGCAGCTTGGTGGACTCGCCACGCTGCAGCTCCTCGGTGTAGCCGCGGTGGTACGCGGTGTAGTTGCCGGCGTTGCCGACCGGGACCAGGTGGAAGTCCGGCGCGTCGCCCAGGGCCTCGACGACCTCGAAGGCGGCGGTCTTTTGCCCCTCGATGCGGTCCGGGTTCACGGAGTTGACCAGGTGCACCGGGTAGTTGGTGGCCAGCTCGCGCGCGATGTCGAGGCAGTCGTCGAAGTTGCCCTGCACCTGCAGCAGTTGCGCGTTGTGCGCGATGGCCTGACTGAGCTTGCCCATCGCGATCTTGCCTTCGGGCACGAGCACGACCGACTGGATGCCCGCGTGCGTCGCGTACGCCGCGGCCGACGCCGAGGTGTTGCCGGTGGAGGCGCAGATGACCGCCTTCGCACCATGCTCGACGGCCTTGGAGATCGCCATGGTCATGCCGCGGTCCTTGAAGGAACCGGTCGGGTTCATGCCCTCGAACTTCACGTACACGTCGGCGCCCGTCCGCGCGGACAGCGCGGGGGCCGGGATGAGCGGCGTGCCGCCCTCGCCCAGCGTGACGATCGGAGTGGCGTCGGAGATGTTCAGGCGGTCCGCGTACTCGCGGAGGACGCCGCGCCACTGACGACTGTAGGCCTTCGGCTGGGGCATTACGATCCTTCGACTCGGAGAACGGAAGAGATGGCGATCACGACGTCGCTCGCCGCGAGAGCCTCGACGGTGGCCGCGAGTGCGGCCTCCTCGGCTTCGTGGGTGCCGATCACCAGGGTAGCGGTGGCCGTCCCGCCGCCGTGAATCGGGCCGGCCGCGGCGGGTGCCGCTCCGGCGATCACGACGGGTCCGGTGATGCTCGGAACGGACTGCTGCACGGTCTCGACGCTGACGCCGCCGTCGCTCAGGATGCGCGCGACCGCGGCGAGGACGCCGGGCTGGTCCTCGACGTCGAGGGTGATCTGGTAGCGGGTGACGACGCGGCCGATGTCGAGCACCGGGAGGTCGGAGTGCGTCGATTCGGCGACGCCCGGTCCGCCCACCACGTGCCGGCGGGCGGCGGACACCACGTCGCCGAGCACGGCGGATGCGGTCTCGACGCCGCCGGCGCCCGCGCCGTAGAACATGAGGTCACCGGCCGCGGCCGACTGCACGAACACGGCGTTGTGCGCGCCGTGCACGGCCGCGAGCGGATGGTCGCGACTGATGAGCGCGGGATAGACGCGGGCCGAGACGCCCTCCTCCCCGGTCTCCGGGTCGGTCAGGCGCTCGCAGATCGCCAGCAGCTTGATGACCGCGCCGGCTTCGCGGGCCGCGTCCACCTGCGCCTTGGTGACGCTCGTGATGCCCTCGCGGTAGACGCGCTCCAGGGGAACGACGGTGTGGAACGCCAGACTCGCCAGGATGGCCGCCTTCTGCGCCGCGTCGTACCCGCCGATGTCGGCGGTCGGGTCGGCCTCGGCGTACCCGCGGTCGGTGGCCGTCGCCAGGGCGTCCTGCAGCGTCTCGCCGTTCACGTCCATCCGGTCGAGCACGAAGTTCGTGGTGCCGTTGACGATGCCGAGGATGCGGTTGATGCGGTCGCCCGCGAGGCTGTCGCGCAGCGGCCGGATGATCGGGATGGCGCCGGCGACGGCCGCCTCGTAGTAGAGCTGCGCACCGACCTGCTCGGCGGCGTCGAACAGTTCGGGGCCGTGCGTCGCCAGCAGCGCCTTGTTGGCCGTGATGACGTCGGCGCCGGAGTTCAGCGCCTCCAGCACGTAGCCGCGGGCCGGCTCGATGCCGCCCATCAGCTCCACGACGATGTCCGCGCCCAGGATGAGCGAGGAGGCGTCGGTGGTGAACAGCTCGCGCGGCAGGTCGGCGTCGCGCGGCGCATCCACGTCTCGGACGGCGATGCCGACGAGCTCGAGGCGCGCGCCGATGCGGGAGGCGAACTCGTCGCCCTGTTCGAGCAGGAGGCGGGCCACCTGCGATCCGACGGAGCCGGCCCCGAGCAGGGCGACACGGAGGTTGCGGTACTCGATCATGCCTGGCTGCGCTCCTTCGACGCGGAAACGGTGGATGCGGGCGCCGCGTAGCCGGTGTCGCGCGCGAGGAGGTCCTCGATGGTCTCGCCGCGGACGATCACCCGCGCCTCCCCGTCGCGCACCGCGACGACCGGCGGCCGCCCGAGGTGGTTGTAGTTGCTGGACAGCGGCCAGCAGTAGGCGCCCGTGGCGGGCACGGCCAGCAGGTCGTTGGGCCCGACGTCGCCGGGCAGGTACTCCGCGTCGACGACGATGTCGCCGCTCTCGCAGTGCTTGCCGGCGACGCGCACGAGGGCGGGAGCGGCCGGCGAGACGCGGTTCGCGATCCTGGCCGAGTAGTCCGCGCCGTAGAGCGCAGGGCGGGCGTTGTCGCTCATCCCGCCGTCGACGCTGACGTACCGGCGGACCGCGGTCTCGCCGTCGTCCTGGAACGCGACCGGCACATCCTTCGTCGTGCCGACGGTGTAGAGCGTGAGGCCGGCGGTCCCGATGATCGACCGGCCCGGCTCGAACGCGACGACCGGCGTCGGGATGTCGAGCTCCTCGCATCCCGCCGCCACCGTCTCCGCGATGCGCCGGGCGAGCTCGCCGATCGGCGCGGGGTCGTCGGCGGAGGTGTAGGCGATTCCGAAACCGCCGCCGAGGTTCAGCTCGGGCACGTCGCCGCCCGCGAGGAGCCGCTTGTGCAGCGTGAGCAGCCGGGCGGCCGACTCGGCGAAACCGTCGGCACCGAAGATCTGCGAGCCGATGTGGCAGTGCAGGCCGCGGAACGCGAGCGAGGCGTGCGACCGGATCAGCGCGACGGCCTCTGCCGCGTGCTCAAGGGCGATCCCGAACTTCTGGTCCTCGTGGGCGGTCGCGAGGAAGGCGTGGGTGTGCGCGTGCACGCCGCTGTTCACCCGCAGACGGACGCTCTGCCGCACGCCGTGGCGCTCGGCCGCGGCGGCGACGCGGCCGATCTCCTGCACACTGTCGATGATGATGGCGCCGATGCCGGCCTCGACCGCCTGGTCGATCTCGACGAGCGACTTGTTGTTGCCGTGGAAGCCGATCCGCTCGGGGTCGACCCCGGCGGCCAGCGCGACGGCCAGCTCGCCCCCGCTGCAGACGTCGATGTTGAGGCCGGCCTCCGACATCCACCGCGCCACCTCGATGCTGAGGAACGCCTTGCCGGCGTAGTAGACCTTCGCGGCGGTGCCGATCTCGGCGAACGCGCGGTCGAACGCCTCGCGCACCTCGACGGCGCGCGCCCGAGCGTCGTCCTCGTCGATCACATACAGCGGCGTGCCGAAGCGGGCGGCGAGCTCGCTCGCGGCGACACCGCCGACGATCAGCTCTCCTGAGCCGCGATCGACCGTGCGGGACCACAGGCCCGGGGCGAGCGCGTTCGCATCCGCGGGCACATGCAGCCACGGCGGGGCGAGCGGGTTGGACGCAGCGACAGAATCAGCCATAGGGAACCTCACGGGTGGCGACGAGTGGGGGTCTCCTAGGCGAGCGGACCCGGATTGGCCCCTGAAGCCGGTGGAGATGACAGCAGAAGTCTATCCAGGCCGCACGACACGCTCGGTGCGTGTTACGAACAGCTCCCCTTGCTGGCCATGAACTTCTGGTCGAGGACGAAGTCGCTCGCGGTCAGCTCGACGGTGGCGTGGCCAGGGGTCACCTGGATGTCGGACACCTCGACGCCGTCGGGGAGGTACTGCGCCGCGCACACCGGGAACGGGCCCTGCGAGGTGAGGGCCTGCAGCAGGCGGCTGAGGTTGACGTCGCCGGCCCCGGTCGTCAGGTTGGCCTTGTCCGGCTTCAGCAGCACCTGCTTGCCGGCCGCCTCGGGCGTCGCCGTCACGGTGTAGCCGACGGGGAGGCCGAGCAGGTCGATCTTCCCGTCGTAGCCGATCGTGCCGTCGCCGAGGGAGATGTCGCCGGTCGCGCCCGGGATCTTGACGAGCGTGTTGAGCGACTCCTGGCTGATGCGCAGGGTGCCGGTGGCGTCGGCGATCGGCTTCGAGAAGTCGGCAGGGACGCCGGTGGCGACGACGGTCGCGCTCAGCGGGGCCCCCTGCACGACGAGCTTCGGCGCATCCAGCTCGACCCGCTGGAACGAGCCGGACAGGTACTGCTGCAGCACGGAGAAGCCGCCGATGTGGGTCGTCACCTCTCCGCGGATGTCGGCCGGCAGGTTCTTCTCGATCTCGTCGGACACCCGCTGCTCGGCGTACGCGCGCGCGGCCGTGTCGACCACCACGAGCAGCACGACGATCACGACGACGGGGATGCCGATGGCGAGCAGGAGGCGGAGCCACCGTGGCCGCCGGCGGCGCGGTGCTGCGGCCTGGGGCTCGGGAATCACCTGGGTGGTGTTGTCGCTCATCCGGTCGTCATCCGTTCGCTACATGCGGTCCGGCGCGGAGACCCCGAGCAGGCCGAGGCCGTTGCGGATCACCTGGCCGGTCGCGTCGTTCAACCAGAGGCGGGTGCGGTGCAGGTCGGTCACCGGCTCCTCGCCGTGCGGGAGCACGCGCGTCGAGCCGTCGCGGACGGCGTACCAGGCGTGGTAGAGGCCGGCGAGCTCTTCGATGTAGCGGGCGACGCGGTGCGGCTCGCGCAGCTCGGCCGCCTGGGCGACCACGCGCGGGAACTCCTGCAGACCGCCCAGCAGCGCCGACTCGGTCTCGTGCGTGAGCAGCTCCGGCGCGAAGACGCTGCGGTCGACTCCGGCCTTCTCGGCGTTCGCCGCCACCGAGCGGGTGCGCGCGTGGGCGTACTGCACGTAGTAGACGGGGTTCTCGTTGCTGCGCTTGGTCAGCAGGTCGAGGTCGATGTCGAGCTGCGAGTCGGTCGAGGAGCGCACCAGGGCGTAGCGCGCGGCGTCGACGCCCACCGCATCCACCAGGTCGTCGAGCGTCACGATGGTGCCCGCGCGCTTGGACATGCGGACGGGTTCGCCGTCCTTCACCAGGTTGACCATCTGGCCGATGAGGATCTGCAGGTTCTCGTTCGGCTTGTCGCCGAACGCCTCGACCATCGCCATCATGCGGCCGATGTAGCCGTGGTGGTCGGCGCCCAGCATGATGATGTTCTGCTCGAAGCCGCGCTCGCGCTTGTCGAGGTAGTAGCCGAGGTCGCCGGAGATGTAGGCGGGCTCGCCGTTGGAGCGGATGATGACGCGATCGCGGTCGTCGCCGAACGTCGTGGTGCGCAGCCAGATGGCGCCGTCGGCCTCGAAGATGTGGCCCTGCTCGCGCAGTCGCGCGATGGCACGGTCGACCGCGCCGGACTCGTGCAGGGAGTCTTCGTGGAAGTAGACGTCGAAGTCGACGCCGAACGAGTGCAGGCGGTCCTTGATCTCCTGGAACATCAGCTGGGTGCCCGCCGAGCGGAACACCTCCTGCTGCTGCTCGCGCGGAAGGGCGGCGAGGTCGCCGTCGAATCCCTGCACGACACGCTCGGCGATCTCGCCGATGTAACCGCCGCCGTAGCCGTCCTCCGGCGTGGGCTCACCGAGGTACGCGGCGAGCAGGCTGCGCGCGAACCGGTCGATCTGCGATCCGTGGTCGTTGAAGTAGTACTCGCGGGTCACGTCGGCGCCCTCGGCCTGCAGGATGCGGGCCAGGCTGTCGCCGACGGCCGCCCAGCGCGCGCCGCCCATGTGGACGGGGCCGGTCGGGTTGGCCGAGACGAACTCCAGGTTCACGGTCAGGCCGTCGTACACGTCGCCGCGACCGTACGCGTCGCCGGCCTCGACGATGGTCTTCGCCAGCTGCCCGGCGGCCGCGGCCTCCAGGCGGAAGTTGATGAAACCGGGTCCGGCGACCTCGGCGGACGCGACGCCGTCGATGCCGGCGGCGGCCGCGGCGATCTGCTCGGCGAGCTCGCGCGGGTTCGCGCCGACCTTCTTCGCGAGGCGCATCGCCACGTTCGACGCCCAGTCGCCGTGGTCGCGGTTCTTCGGGCGCTCTAGAGGCACGTCGTCGACCGTGAGAGCGAGCTCGGGGATGTCCGCGCCGGCCGCTCGTCGCTGCTCGACCACCGTCGTCACGATGTCGAGGAGGGCGGCGGAGAGGTCAGCGGGAGTCATGAGGATCGATTCTACCGGGCGGCCGTGGGGCCCGGCGTCGGCGGGCCACGGCGGGCCGTCGGGTTCGCGGCGCGCGAATTGATAGGGTCATCGCGACGCGCGCTCCCGCACGGCGTGCCGAACAGAGAGACGAAGAGCCGAATGCCCTCATCCACCCGCCGTTTCGCCCTTCTGACCGCAACCGTCGCGGCAGGACTCCTCGCATCCGCCGCGCTCGCCGGCTGCACGCCGACGCCCACGCCGTCGAAGACGCCGACCGCCTCCGCGTCGGCCACCAAGACGCCGACGGCGACTCCCGTGCCGGTGGTGACGCCGACCGCTCCCCCGACGCCCGTCGGCATCACCTGCGACCAGGTGCTCACCGCGGACCAGCTCTACGCGTTCAACCCGAATTACGGACCGGATCCGGACTACGCGGCCAAGGACGGCACCCTCGAGAAGAAGATCGTCGACTGGCAGGGCGTCTCGTGCGCCTGGAAGAACCAGACCTCCGGCGACGTCGTGCAGATCGCCGTCGCGAAGCCGCCGTCGGATGCGCTCGAGAGCCTGAAGAACGCGGCGATCACCGACGCGAAGCCGGTTCCGACCTACGGCGTTCCGCCCGAGGTCGAGGGCTACTTCAAGGCTGGCAGCAGCGGGCAGGTGCAGATCTTCCGCGGCCCGTACTGGATCGTGTCCGAGTCGGGCGCGTTCTTCGAGCCGGGCGACGCGGCGCCGCTGATGGAGAGCGTGCTGGGGAACATCCCCGCCTCCTGAGCCGGCAGCCGTCCTCGCGAGCACCCGCCGGCCCCGCCGATTTCACGGTGGTGGCCGACGGGATGCTAGCCTGGAGAACACCCTGGCCCCCATAGCTCAGGGGATAGAGCGTCTGCCTCCGGAGCAGAAGGCCGTAGGTTCAAATCCTACTGGGGGCACCATCCACTCCTTCGGCATCGAGCCCGCTCCTAGACGGCGTCCAAGTCGGTCTCGAGCAGTTCCACGAGCTCGTCGAGGGCTCCCTCAGCGCCCGGTGCGTCCGAGCGCAGGGTGACGACCGTCCCCTTGCTCGCGGCGAGGCCCATGAGCGAGAGGATGCTGCGCGCATCCAGCTCTGGTCCGTCGCCGACGGCGATCGTGACCGGGATGGCCTTCTCCTGCACCGACTGGACGAACAGCTTGGCGGGTCGGGCATGGAGTCCCGAGGAGCTGGCGATGGTGGCGTGACGTTCGATCATGGGATGGGTCCTTGCTTCGAGTGCGGGATGGTCATGCGGCCACGGTCTCGCGGACCGGCTGCTCGGCGCCGGCCTCGGCCGGGGTCGACGCGACCCTGCGGCCGGGAGCGGTGAAGCGCTTCAGGCCCGTGACGATCAGGGCGGTGGTGACCGTCCCGGCGGCGAGAGCCAGCAGGAAGCCCCACAGCGGGTCGATGGCGAAGAAGACGAACACACCGCCGTGCGGGGCGCGCGACTCGACGGCGAAGGCCATCGCGAGGCCACCGGCGACCGCTCCCCCGACGAGGTTGGCGGGGATGACGCGGAGCGGATCGGCCGCAGCGAACGGGATAGCGCCCTCGGAGATGAACGAGGCGCCGAGCAGCCAGGCGGCCGCGCCGTTCTCGCGCTCGACCTCGGTGAAGCCGCGCCGGTAGAGGACGGTGGAGGCCAGGGCCATGCCCAGCGGCGGCACCATTCCGGCGATCATGACGGCCGCCATGACCTGGAAGCTGGCGTCCGTCTGCTGCGCCAGGCCGGCGACGGCGAACGCGTAGGCGACCTTGTTGACCGGGCCGCCGAGGTCGAAGCACATCATCAGTCCGAGGATGATGCCGAGCACGATCGCCGCGCCGCCGGTCAGGCCGTTGAGGAACCCGTTCAGCTGGGTCATCAGCCAGGCGATCGGAGCACCGAGGATGAGGAGCATCAGTCCGGACGCGATGATGGACGCCCCGAGCGGGATGATCACCACCGGCATGAGGCCGCGGAGCCAGCGCGGGACGGTGGGACGCCCGATGAGCCAGGCCGCGAACCCGGCGAGCAGGCCGCCGACCAGGCCGCCGAGGAACCCGGCGTTCATGAAGACGGCGATCGCGCCGGCGATGAAGCCAGGAGCGATGCCCGGCCGGTCGGCGATGGCGAAGGCGATGTATCCCGCCAGGGCCGGAACCAGGAAGCCGAGGCTCACGCTGCCGATCTCGAACGCGATCGCGCCGAGGTAGTAGCCGAGGCCCTCCGGCGGGAGGTTCCAGATCGCGAAGTGCTGCAGCGTGTACACGGCGTTGTTCACGCCGGAGTCGCCGTGCGCCAGCGCGATGCCGTACCCGCCGAGGAAGGGCAGGAAGCTGATCGCGACCAACAGCCCGCCGCCTGCGACGAACGGGATCATGTAGCTGACGCCCGTGAGCAGGATGCGCTGGAGGTTGCGGCCCCACGACACGTTCTGGGACGGCGCGGACGATGCGCCGGACGTCGTGGTCGCACCGGCCTGGACGCGGGCGCCGTTCGGGTCCTTCGCGACGGCGACCGCCTCCGTGACGAGGGCCGCGGGCTGCTCGATGCCGCGCTTGACCCCCGAGCGGACGACTGGCTTGCCGGCGAAGCGGGCCTCTTCGCGCACATCCACGTCGTTGGCGAAGATGACCGCGTCGGCGGCGTCGATCACGCTCTGCGGGAGCGCCTGGTAGCCGCTCGAACCCTGTGGTTCGACGACCAGGTCGACACCGGACTTCTTGCCCGCCGCGGTGAGCGCGTCGGCGGCCATGAACGTGTGGGCGATGCCGGTCGCGCAGGAGGTGACGGCGACGATCCGGGCCGGTCGGCCGTCGATGAGGAGGCCGTCGGCGACGGCGGCATCCGGGTGGGCGGGCTGCGGCGCGGCGGCGGCAGGCGTGGCACCGGTGTCCGCCGCCTCGCTCTCGCCGATCGCCTCATCGACGAGCGCGACGACATCCTGCGGCGTCTTCGCGGCGCGGAGACCAGCCGTGAACTCGTCCAGCATGAGGCTGCGGGCGAGCTTCGAGAGCACCGCGAGGTGGGTCTCTGCCGCGTCGGCGGGGGCGGCGATGAGGAAGACGAGGTCGGCCGGGCCGTCGGAGGCGCCGAAGTCGACGCCGGGCTTCAGCCGGGCGAACGCCAGGGACGGCACGGTCACGGCCGCGCTTTTCGCGTGCGGGATGGCGATGCCGCCCGGCAGCCCGGTCTCGTCCTTCTGCTCGCGCGCCCATGCGTCCTCGAACAGGGCGTCGGCGTCCGTCGCCCGCCCCTGCGCGACGACGTGCGCGGCGAGCTCGCGGATCACCTCGCTCTTGTCCGCGTGACCGACGTCGAGCTCGACGAGTGCGGGGATGATGGTCTTCGATGACACGGTGTCCTCCAGGGTGGTTCGGGGTGACAGGTGGGTGGGGTTCAGGGATGCAGCGCGGCGACGCGGATGTCGCCCGGCGGCAGGTCGAGGGGGCGCGGGGCCTGGGTGCCCGGCAGGGATGCGGCGGCCGAGCCGTAACGGACCGCATTGACGAGCCGGTCCGCGGGGGCGGCGTCGGCGAGGTCGGCCAGCAGGTAGCCCGCGAGGGCGCTGTCGCCCGCGCCGACCGTGCTCCGCACCCGGATGCGGGGAGCCTCGGCGACGAACGCGCCGTCGGCGGTGACGAGGACGGACCCCTCCGCGCCGAGCGTGATCAGCGCCGCACTCACCGTCTCCGGGACAAGGGGGCCGGCTGCGGCGAGGACCGTGTCGACCAGCCCGTCCGGATCCGGCCGGGCCGTGCCCGTCAGCTCGGCGAGCTCCTGCTCGTTCGGCTTGATCAGGTCCGGATGCCCGTCGAAGACGGCGGCGCGCAGGGCGTCGCCCGACGTGTCGACCGCGATCTTCGGTGCGTCGTCCCGCCAGCGGTCGCGGACCGCCCGGATGACGGTCACGTAGAAATCGTCCCCCGCTCCGGGCGGGAGCGATCCGGCCAGGACGAGCCAGCGCGCGTCCGCGCACGCATCGACGACGGCCGCGACGAGAGCCGCGCTCTCCGCGGGTTCGAGCACCGTGCCCGGGAGGTTGAGCTTGGTCGTGATGCCGGCCGGGTCCGTGATGGTGAGGTTCGCGCGGGCGTGGCCGTGGATGGGGACGGGACGCGTGCGCACACCGGCGGAGTGCAGAGCGACGCCGAACGGGTCGTCCGCGGCGAGCGGCAGGACAGCGAGAGCCGGGACGGCGGCCGCGGCGATCACCCGGGCGACATTGATGCCCTTGCCGCCCGCATCCTCCCGCGCCCCGATCGCGCTCTGGACCTCCCCCGGCAGCAGCGGGGCGCCGAGTGTGACCGAGCGGTCGAGGGACGGGTTGGCGGTGAACGTGACGATCACGCGGACCACACCTCGACATCCGCCTCGGCCAGCGCCTCGGCCAGGGCGCCCTCCGGCGCCGCATCCGTCACGAGCAGGTCGATGGCGTCGAGCGGCGCGAAGGAGACGAGCGACTCCTGCTGGAACTTGCTGGAGTCGGCGACGACGACGACCCGGCGCGCAGCGCGGACGATGGCCTCCTTCACGGCGGCCTCGTCCGGGTCCGGGGTGCTCAAGCCGAAGCCGGCCGAGACGCCGTTGGCGCCCACGAAGACGATGTCCGGCCGCAGCGAGTGGATGGAGCGAACGGTTCCGGCGCCGACCGCGGCGGCGGTGACCCCGCGGATGCGCCCGCCGATCACGGTCAGCGACACCCGCTCGGCACCGGCCAGGGCGGGAGCGACAGCCAGCGAGTGCGTGACGACCTCGGCCTCCCCGCGTGTGCCTGCCAAGCGGTCGGGCAGGAGGTCGGCGACGGCGGCCGTCGTCGTGCCCGCGTCGAGGTAGAGGGAACCGCGGAAGCCGTCGCCGAGCATGTCGAGAGCCCGGGCGGCGATGCGCTGCTTGGTGTCCGCCCGCAGCACCGAGCGTTCGGAGACCGGGACCTCGGATGTGCTGATGCGGTCGATCGCGACCGCGCCGCCATGCACCCGGCGGAGTGCTCCGGACTGCTCGAGGGCGTCCAGGTCGCGGCGCACGGTCTCGGTCGTGACGCCGAATCGCTGGGCGAGATCGACGACGGCGACACGGCCGTCGTCGAGCAGCATCCGCTCGATCAGCCCCTGGCGCTCCATTGCGTACACGCGGTGTCCCTCCGTTGGTTTCCCACACGTTACAACACGTTCACAGAGAAAACAACATACGGATGTGGTTTTCTGTTGCAGTCGCCGCACGGCCCGTAGAATCGACACTCCGATGGACTGCTCCTACTTCGACGCCGGCGTGTGCCGCTCGTGCACGCTGATGGGCGTCCCGTACGCGGAGCAGCTCGACGGCAAGGACCGCCTGGCCCGCGAGCTGCTCGCCCCGTACGGCGACGCCACCTGGCTCGCTCCCGTCGCGAGCGCCGAAGCGGGGTACCGCAACAAGGCCAAGATGGTGATCGGCGGCACCGTGGAGCAGCCGACCATCGGCATCCTCGACGAAGCCGGCCGCGGCGTAGACCTGCGTGAATGCGGCATCTGCTCCCCCGGCATCCGCGCCGCGTTACCCGTGCTCGCGCGGTTCATCACGCGGCAGCGCCTGGAGCCGTACCGCGTGCCCGAGCGCCAGGGCGAGCTGAAGTACGTGCTCGTCACCGAGTCGCCGGACCACGAGCTCATGGTGCGCTTCGTCGCCCGCTCGGAGCAGACGGTCGCGCGCGTCCGCGCCGGCCTCGACCGGCTGCTGGGCGACCTGCCGAACGCACGCGTCGTCACGGTGAACGTGCAGCCGGAGCACAAGGCGGTGGTGGAGGGCGACACGGAGGTCGTGCTCACCCGGGAGTCCACCCTCACGATGCGTCTCGGACCCGTGTCGCTGCGCCTCCGGCCGCAGAGCTTCTTCCAAACCAACACGGACGTCGCCACCGCCCTCTACGGGCAGGTCGCGGCCTGGGTCGACGAGATCGGCCCGGCGTCGGTGTGGGACCTCTACTGCGGCGTCGGCGGGTTCGCCCTGCACGTCGCAGCGCCCGGACGCCGGGTGGTCGGCGTCGAGACCAGCCGGGAGGCCGTACGCAGTGCCCGGGCGACCGCCGCCGCTGCCGGACTGCCGCAGGTGGCATTCCGTGCCGGCGACGCGACGGCGTTCGCCGTGTCCGCGGCGGCGGCTCCCGAGCTCGTGATCGTGAATCCGCCGCGTCGCGGGATCGGCACGGAACTCGCCGGGTGGCTCGAGGGATCCGGAGTCGGCAGCGTCGTGTACTCCAGCTGCAACCCGAAGAGCCTCGCGCACGACCTGGCGCGGATGCCCTCGTACCGCGTCCGGGCCGGCCGGGTGCTCGACATGTTCCCGCAGACCGGGCACATGGAGGTGGCGGTGCTGCTCGAGCGCCGCTGAGCGACGCGTCCGCTCAGGTGTCCTTGCGGATCCAGCGGAACGTGACCCGACTCGCCAGCAGACCGACGACGAGCCACACCGAGAGCACGATCGCGATCCCGGCGAGCTGCCAGCTCCCTCCCGGTTCCTGCGCCTCGAAGTTCGACGGCAGGAAGACGCTGCGCATCCCCTCGGCGATCCACTTCAGCGGGAAGACGCTGGCGACGTTCTGCAGCCAGTCGGGGAGGACGTTGAACGGGATGTAGACGCCGGAGATGAACTGCAGGATCAGGACGATCGGGATGATGACGGCGGTGGCGCTCCGCCCGGTGCGCGGAATGGAGGACAACGCGATCCCGAGCACGGCGGATGTCACGATGCTGAGCAGGTAGATCCACGCGAACCGCACCCAGAGCTCGGCTTCGGTCGGGAGGGCGACGTCGAACGCGAACCGGGCGACGACGAGCAGCAGGCCGATCTGCAGCACGCTCGTGGCGAGCACCTGCCCCATCTTGCCGATGAAGTAGGAGAGCACCGGCAGCGGGGTGCCGCCGAGGCGTTTGAGGGTGCCGTCGCTCTTCTCCCCGGCGATGTCGACGGCGAGGTTCTGGACGCCGGAGAGCAGGATGCCCGCCGCGATCATGGCGGGCAGGTAGTACGCGGCCTGGCTGATGCCGCCGGTGCCGTCTGGAGCCGCTCCGACGTTCCCCACCCCCTGGAACGCCACGGAGAAGATGCCGAGCATGACGACGGGGAACAGGAAGGTGAAGAAGATCGTGTCCGGCTGGCGGAAGTAGACGATCGTCTCGTACCTGGCCCGCTCGACCCCGAGCCCGAGGGCGCTCACGACTCCGCCCCCGCGCGCTGGACGAGGTCGAGGTAGACGTCTTCCAGGCTCGGCCGGATGACCTCGAGGTCGGAGGGCTCGCCTCCGGCCGCCGCGGTCAGCCGTGCGACGACGGCCGCGGGTGTGTCGGTGCGCTCGGAGCGCTGAGTGCCGTCTGCATCCCGCCAGCGCACGATCGGGACGCGCGCCGCCGTTCCCCCGAGCTGGTGGATGGCGCCCAGGTCGACGAGCCGGCCGTCGGCGATCACGGCCGCGCGGTCGCTCAGTTGCGCGGCCTCGTCGAGGTAGTGCGTGGTGAGCAGGATGGTGGTCCCCTCGCGTTTGAGCGAGCGGATCAGCTCCCAGAACTGGTGCCGAGCCTCCGGGTCGAACCCCGTGGTGGGCTCGTCGAGGAACAGCAGCTCCGGGCGGCCGATGACACCGAGCGCGACGTCGAGCCGCCTCCGCTGACCTCCGGAGAGGCTGCGGACGCGTGCTTTGGCCTTGTCGGAGAGCCCGACCGCCTCCATCACCTCGTGGACGTCACGCGGTCTCGGGTAGAACCGCGCGAAGTGGGTGAGCTGCTCGCGGACGGTGACGTTCGACGCCTCCGCGCCGCTCTGCAGGACGATCCCGAGCCGCGCCTTCCATTTCGTGCCGCCCTTGGCCGGGTCGACGCCGAGGACGGCCACCTCTCCCGCAGACCGGTCGCGGTATCCCTCGAGGATCTCGATCGTGGTGCTCTTGCCCGCGCCGTTCGGGCCGAGCAGGGCGAAGGTCTCGCCCGCGTGGATATCGAAATCGATCCCTCGCACGGCGTCGAACGATCCGTAGGACTTTCGAAGCCCCCGGACCGCCACCGCGCTGTCGCTGCTCACCGCCTCAGTATGGCAACCGGCCGGTGGACGTGCGCCCACCGGCCGGCGATATCGCTCGAATCGCTCAGCTCGTTCGGAGCGCTCAGCTCGCCGCGGTCTCGCGCTTGGGCAGCTTCCAGCCCGGACGCACGAAGTGGCAGGTGTAGCCCCACGGGATGCGCTCCAGGTAGTCCTGGTGCTCCGGCTCGGCCTCCCAGAACGGACCGGCGGCGGTCACCTCGGTGACGACCTTGCCGGGCCACAGCCCTGACGCGTCCACGTCGGCGATGGTGTCCTCGGCGATTCGGCGCTGCTCGTCGTTCTCGTAGAAGATCGCGGAACGGTAGCTGGTGCCGACGTCGTTGCCCTGACGGTTCTTGGTCGACGGGTCGTGGATCTGGAAGAAGAACTCGAGCAGGTCGCGGTACGTGGTCCGCTCGGGGTCGTACTCGATCTCGATCGCCTCGGCATGGGCTCCGTGGTTGCGGTAGGTGGCGTTGGGGACGTCGCCTCCGGTGTAGCCGACGCGGGTGCTGGTCACGCCGGGGAGCTTGCGGATGAGGTCCTGCATGCCCCAGAAACATCCGCCGGCGAGGATGGCCTTCTCAGTCATTTTCTGTGTCCTTACTTCTCGAAAAGCTTCGTGTAGTCGCCGTAGCCGGCCGCGTCGAGCTCGGAGAGCGGGACGAACCGGAGGGCGGCGGAGTTGATGCAGTAGCGCAGGCCGCCTGCCTCGGCGGGCCCGTCGTCGAACAGGTGACCCAGGTGGCTGTCACCGTGGGCCGAGCGGACCTCGGTGCGCACCATCCCGTACGTGCGGTCCACCTTCTCCACGATGTTGCCGGGCTCGACCGGAACGGTGAAGCTCGGCCATCCCGAGCGGCTGTCGTACTTGTTCACGGACGCGAACAGCGGCTCCCCCGACACGATGTCGACGTACAGCCCCTCCTCGTGGTTGTTCCAGAACTCGTTGCGGAAGGCGGGCTCGGTGGCGGCCTCCTGCGTGACCGCGTACTGGCGCGGCGTCAGCTGGGCGAGGGCCTCCGGGTCCTTGCGGTAGTCCTGTGTCACGTTTCCTCCTCGTGCGGCGCGCTGGCTGCGACGCCGTCAGTAGATGGAACACGCGAGCACTCCCGGTTGGTCCCGCTGATCCTGTGAGTTCGCCGAGTGCGCGACGACCGCCTCGATGGACCGGAGAACGCTCGGCCAGGCGTCCCGCACCTGGGCAGCGGAGACCCGCAAACGGGCGCTGCCCGCCGTCGCGAGGTGCGCATCCCGTGCCCGATCGCGCTCGAAGGCGTCGCGGCCCGCGTGGAACGCGAATCCGTCGATCTCCAGGTAGAGAACGCCGTCCACCCGCATGTCCACCCGGCCGACTCCGGGAACATGAACCTGCTGCTCGACCAGATGACCGAGCGCCTGCAGCCGCTGCCGGACGATCGACTCCACCCCGGATTCCGACCCCGGACGCGCCAGCACCGCCCGGGCCCGGGCCCGGCTCGGCTGGCTTTCGAGGATGCGCCGGAGGGTGACGGGATTCACCAGGCCCGCGGTGATCGCGGTGTCGAACACCGCCACCGCGGTCTCCTCATCCGCACAGCGCGCCACGGAGCGCAGGCAGTCGGCGACGGTCACCCGCCAGAGCTGGTCGCCTCGCTCCGTGGGCAGCCAGTGCCGAACCTGGCCGCGCCGCTCCTGCTGTTCCGGCCCCGCACGGGCATGAGGAGAGAACTGCAGGTGGAGACGCGGGTCGTATCCCGCCCACAGCCCATAACTCCGCGCAGCCGACACGCACGACAGCCGCCCGCGTGCCACCACCGCAGCCAGCGCGTCGGGCTGTGCCGCAGGCAGGGCGTAGACGCCCCTCCGCATCCGGCGCAGTGTTCCGCCGCGCACGGCCGTCGTGAGCTCTTCGGCCGAGGCGCCGGCCGCCCGCAACTGGTGCACGGTCGCGATGCCGCCGAGCCGCTCGAGTGTTCGTTCGTCGATCATGCAAGCAGCCTCGCAGCGGAGACGCAGGCGGGGACCGACGGGACCGGATCTGTGGAGAACCCGGGCCACAGCACGGAGGGTGCAACGTAGGAGAAAGTGCCCCGAATCTCCGACCGGCCGCGGTGGGGATGGAGATTCGGGGCGGAAACGCTGGGATCTCCGACGGAGGCGGGCGGATCTCCTGCGGGACGGGGACGGGACGGGAGCGGGACCGGAAGGAACGCGGACGGGGACGAGGCCGCCTACGGACGGGCCTCGTGGCCCGGCTCCCCGTGGGTGCGCCGCTGCTCCTTCAGCTCCGCCTCGTAGAGGTGGCGGCGCCCGCCGGCGAGCCGGTCGCGCGCCTCGCGCTCCAGGTCGCGGAAGAGGGCGTAGTAGCCGTCGTCGAAGTCCTCGACGATCTGGAACGTCCACCGGCCCTCGATGACGTTCCGGCCCACCAGCTCGTGCTCGATACGGTCGGCGAGGTCGGCGTGACCGGCGTCGCGCAGCTTGTCCACGGCCTCGCCGAGCGTGAAGTCGGCCTTGCCGGTGAGCCGGTGGAAGCCGTACAGCAGTCCGCGCGCGTGCTCGACCACCTCCAGCGCCTCGCTGAGGCTGCCGAGCGCATCCACCGTCGCGTCGTCCAGTCCCTCGGGCCGCGTGTGCTGTTCGTCCGGTCCGTCGGTCATCGGTTCTCCTCGTTTCTCGGGGCCGGCCCCTCGGCGGGGACGGCGGTCGGCTCTCTGTCGCCGTCGTCCTCACGGACGATGGGGATGGCGTCGGTGAACTGCTGCGCGCGCTGCTCGTTCTCGGGGGTGCCGCTGAACAGGCGGCCCTCCTCCTCGCTGCGGGCGCGCGACGGCCGGTCGCGCGGCTCCGGCGCCTCCGCGATCTCCACCCGCTGCCGCGGCAGCGAGGTCGGCGAGTACCGCTGCATCCAGTCGATGAGCCGCTCGCGCACCAGGCAGCGCAGGTCGAACAGCGTCGGGGCGTCCTTCGCGGTGACGAGTACGCGCACCCGCACCCAGCCACCGACCGCGTCGGTCACCTGCAGGACCCCTGTGCGGTGATCCCACAGGTCGGTGGTGGCGAGGATGCGGTTGAGCTCCGCGCGCATGCCCCCGGTGGACACCCGCCAGTCGAGGTCGAACTCGATCGAGCCGAGAAGCTCGCTGTGCTGCCGCGTCCAGTTCTCGAACGGCTTGGTCGTGAAGTAGGTGGAGGGGAGCACGAGCCGGCGGTCGTCCCAGACGTGGACGACCACGTAGGTGAGCGTGATCTCCTCGATGGTTCCCCACTGCTGCTCGACCACGACGACGTCGTCGATGCGGATGGCGTCGGAGAAGGCGAGCTGGATGCCGGCGAACAGGTTCGCGAGGCTCGACTGGGCGGCGACACCGGCGATGATTCCGATGACACCGGCGGAGGCCAGCAGGCTCGCGCCCGCCGCCTGCAGCGCGGGGAACGTCAGCAGCACGGCGCCCAGGCCGATGACGACCGCCGCCACGATGGTGAGCCGTCGCAGGATGAGCACCTGTGTCCGGACGCGCCGCGCGTAGCGGTTGTCGGGCACGTCGAGCCGGTAGCGCGCGAGACCGAGATCCTCCACGAAGACGACGAACGCGGCGACGAACCAGACGCCGGTGGCGATGGTCAGGATGAGGAACGTGTGATGGATGCCGGCCCGCCAGGCCGCCGTGACCTCCGGCGGCATGCTGACGGTCACCGCGATCCACAGCACGATCACGACAAGGAACAGCCGGAACGGCGCGCGGACGTGGCGGATCAGCAGCTCCGGCCACTGCCTCCGCCGCCCGATCAGGCGCAGCACCACCGCGAGGATGGCCGTGACGGCGACCGCGACGACGACGGCCAGAACGCAGGCGACGGCCAGGCCGGGCCAGCTGTGGAGGGGGAACACGGGTGGGAGGACTCCTCGGGGTCGAATTCGCGAAGGAGTGTACGCGCGCACGGCCGGAGGGTCGACCCGCCCTCGCGAGCGCGGGGCCAGCGGACTAGCCTGGCCATTCGGACGGACGTCCGCCGATCGGCGACGCAGGACGCGTAAAGGAGCGGGAATGGCAGCGACACGGACACTCTTCATCGGTGGGACGGGCGTCATCAGCTCGGCGTGCGTGGCGGAGGCCCTCGAGCAGGGCCACGAGGTCACGGTGGTGAACCGCGGGAACAGCTCGACCCGTCCCCTCCCCGATGGCGTCGAGGTGCTGCACGCCGACATCCGCGACCCGGAGAGCGTGCACCGTGCGCTCGGCGAACGCAGCTTCGACGTCGCCGCCGAGTTCCTCGCCTTCACGCCCGAGCACATCACCACCGACTTCGGCCTGTTCGAGGGCCGGGTCGGGCAGTACGTCTTCATCAGTTCCGCCTCCGCCTACCAGAAGCCGCCGTCGCGCGTCCCGGTGACCGAGTCCACCGCGCTGCGCAACCCGTTCTGGCAGTATTCGCGCGACAAGATCGCCTGTGAGGATGCGCTGATGGAGGCGTACCGCGACCGCGGATTCCCGGTCACGATCGTGCGGCCGTCGCACACCTACGACCGCACGATGATCCCGACGACCGGGAGCTGGACCGACCTCGAGCGGATGCGGCGCGGCGCCCCCGTCGTCGTGCACGGCGACGGCACGAGCCGCTGGACGATCACGCACAACACCGACTTCGCGGTGGCGTTCGTCGGACTGCTCGGCCGCCCCGAGGCCGTCGGCGACGCCTTCCACATCACGGGCGACGAGGCCCCGACGTGGGATCAGATCTACTGCTACCTGGCGGAGGCGCTGGGGGTCGAGGCGGAGCTCGTCCACGTGTCGAGCGAGTCGATCGCCGCGGTGATCCCCGAGGTCGGCCCCGGCCTCCTCGGCGACAAGGCGCACTCGATGCACTTCGACAACAGCAAGGTCAAGGCGATGGTGCCCGGGTTCAGCGCCCGGGTGCCGTTCGCCCGCGGCGCCGGGGAGATCGTGGAGTGGTACCTCGCCGACCAGGAGCGGCAGCGGGTCGACCCCGACCTGGATGCGGCGTTCGACCGACTCGTGGAGCACGCCCGCGCGCTCGGCTGAGCACGCGGGCGCGCTGCGTCACTTGGTGTAGCCGCTGCCGGAGGTCGGCGTGGACGACGACGAGGTGACCTTCGTGCCGTCCGGTGCGACGACCCACCAGATCCCGCCGAAGCCCTGGCCGGTGACGTCGCCGGCCGCGGAGTCGCCGGCGTAGGTGTAGAGCGGGTGCCCTTCGAGGGTGACCTGCTTCTTGCCGTCGACGCCGGTGATCGTGCCGACCGTGCCGGTGACGCCCTGCACGGTCGGATGGTCGCTTCCGGCCTCGATCGCCGGCCACTGGGTGGCGCACTGCCCGGAGCAGACGCTCATCCCGGAACCGGCGGTGTCCTTGTCGAAGACGTAGGCGGTGAGGCCCTTCCCGTCGACGACCACGGTGCCGAGCGTGGTCGAGCCGGTCTTCAGGGCGGCCGCGCCGGCGTCGGAGGCGCCTGACGATGTGGACGCGGACGGGCTGGAGGAGCCGGATGTGCCGGAGCCCGGCGCCGAGTATCCCCCGCCTCCCGTGGCCGAGCAGGCGGCGAGCGCGAGGAGCACGGCGGCGGCTCCCGCCGCCAGTGCCGCGAAGCGTGTGGGTGATGTCGTGTTTCTCATGAGCGGATGCTCCCTTCCACCCATGGCACGCTGCCCGAGGGGTGGACGGTTCACTTCCTGAGAGGACCGGTAGACGGCATTCGCGGAAACAGGAGCTTTACTATAAAGAAACTTTCCTGATACATTCACGCGAGAGCATCGTTCCAACGAAGGGATGAGGATGACCGGACCGGTTCGGGGCACCCCCGGGTGGCTGCGCGAGACCAACGACCGCACCGCCCTGTCGTTGCTGCTGCAGCACGGAGTCCTCACCCGCAACCGCATCGGCGAGCTCTCCGGGCTCTCCAAGCCGACCGCCGCGCAGATGGTCGCCCGGCTCGAGACGGCGGGCCTCATCCACGTCGTCGGCGAGGTCTCGGGCGGCCGCGGACCGAACGCGGCCAGCTACGCGGTGCGGACCGACCGGATGCTCGCCGTGGCCGTCGACATCGACGCGGAGGCCCTGCACTCGACGGTCGTCGACGCCTCCGGCACCGAGCAGCCCATCGCCGTCACGCCGCTCGCCGGGCGTTCCCCTGAAGAGGATGTGCGCGCGGCCATCGACGCAGCGTGCGCCGCGGCGGCGGCCGACCCGCAGCAGGTCCGCTCCGTCTGCATCGGCGTGCAGGGCGCGCTCGACCCGCGCACCGACGAGCTGACCTACATCGAGACGCTCCCCGGCTGGCCCAAGCGGGGCATCGGCCGGCGGCTGCGCGACGCCCTCGGCATCGAGGTGCGCATCGACAACGACGTGAACCTGGCCGCGCTCGCCGAGCGCACCGACGGCGCCGGGCGCGACACGGGCGGCTTCGCGCTGCTCTGGATGGGCGACGGCCTCGGCCTGTCGGTCGACCAGGGCGGCAGCGTCCACCGCGGAGCCTCCGGAGGTGCCGGCGAGATCGGCTACCTGCCCATCCCCCGCTCCGCCGCCGAGCTCGACCCCGAGGCCGGCGACCTGCAGGACCTCATCGGAGGCCCGGCCGTCGCCCGGCTCGCGGCCCGCCACGGGGTCTCCAGCGACGGCGCCTTCGCCGGCGACCCGGACGCACGCGAGGCGTTCCTCGGGGAGCTGGCCCGCCGGGTCGCCGTCGGCGTCGTCCCCGTCCTCGCCCTCCTCGACCCCGAGCTGGTCGTGCTGGGAGGCCCCACCGGCTCGGCGGGCGGCGACCGGCTCGCCGAACTCGTCACCTCCGAACTCCGCCCCGCCTGGGGCGAACGCAGCGTCGTCGCGACCGGCGTCGACGCCCACCCGGTGCTCCGCGGAGCCAGGGAGCACCTCATCGGCGAGGTGCGCGACGCGCTCTTCGCCGAAGTGTCGCGGATCGCACCGTAGCGACCCGCGACCGCACCACCGCATCCACCCGCACCACCCCATCCCGCACCACCACATCTGCACCCACCGACAGTGAGGGAGCCACCCGTGAAACACCGCCATCTCATCGCCGCGGCAGCGGTCACCGCCGCCGCCGCGCTCGCCCTCTCCGGCTGCTCCGGCGGCGGAGGCGGCACCGACTTCGCCGCCAGCACCCCGAAGGACCTCAGCGGCACCGTGTCGTTCTGGCACTTCTTCTCCGACCGCGAGGCGAAGGTCATCCAGTCCGTCGTCGACGACTTCGAGAAGAAGTACCCGAAAATCACGGTCGACGTCCACTCCGGCCAGGACGACGAGAAGCTCCAGAAGGCCATCGCCACCGGCAGCAAGGTCGACGTCGGCCTCTCGTACTCCACCGACATCGTCGGGAACTTCTGCTCCAACGGCGCCTTCCGCAGCCTCAATAAGGTCATCGAGCGCGACGGCGTCGACATGAGCCAGTTCTCCGACACCGTGAAGTCGTACACCGAGTTCAAAGGCACCCGCTGTGCGATGCCGATGCTCGCCGACGTCTACGGCCTCTACTACAACACCGACCTGCTGAAGGCCGCCGGGTACACCGCGCCGCCGAAGACGCTCAGCGAGCTGGAGTCGATGGCCGCGAAGCTGACGACCTTCAACCCGGACGGCTCCATCAAGACCCTCGGCTTCAACCCGACCATGGGCTGGTACGAGAACTCGGCCGCCCACGTCGGCCCCGCCGCCGACGCGAAGTGGCTGAAGTCCGACGGCACGAGCGCCGTCGGCTCCAGCGAAGGATGGAAGGAGCTGATCGCCTGGCAGAAGAAGTTCGTCGACACGATCGGCTGGGACAAGCTCAACGCCTTCACCTCCGGGCTCGGCCAGGAGTTCTCCGCCGACAACGCGTTCCAGACCGGGCAGGTCGCCATGAACCTCGACGGCGAGTACCGCACGGCGTTCATCGACGACCAGGCGAAGGGCCTCCACTACGGCACCGCGCCCTTCCCGACCGCCGATGACCAGACGCAGCTGTACGGCGGCGGCTACATCACGGGCAACATCATCGGCATCTCGAAGGGCTCGAAGCAGCCCGAGCTCGCCTGGGCGCTGCTGCGCTACCTGACCACGGACACCGACGCCATCGTGAAGCTCGCGAACGGCCTCAAGAACGTGCCGACGACGAAGGACGCGCTCGCCTCGCCCACGCTGGAGGTCTCGGAGCAGTACAAGACGTTCCTCGACATCGCGTCGAACAAGAACGTCCAGACGACGCCGCCGAGCCCGCTCGGCCCCGGCTACCAGCAGTCGCTCCAGGACTGGTGGAACAAGTACCAGAGCCAGGGCGGCGACCTCGAAGCCGGACTGAAGTCGGTCGACAAGCAGATCAACGACGCGCTCGCGCTGAGCACCGGACCGTGAGCCGGACGCCATGACCGCGACCGCAGAACGCGTGGGGCGGGCCACCGCCCGCCCCACGCGCCGCTCCCCCGCCCGCCGCTCTCCGGCCCGCCGCAAGCGCTCCCTGGTGACGCTGGCGCTGCTGGCGCCGGCCCTCCTCGGGCTGCTGATCTTCTTCGTCTACCCGCTGATCGCCTCCGTCTACTACTCGTTCACGCGGTTCGACCTGGTATCGCCGCCGCAGTGGATCGGCCTGCGCAACTACCAGTACCTGTTCACGCAGGATCCGAACGTCTGGCTGGCGACGCTCAACACGCTGTGGTTCGTCGTGATCTGGGTGCCGGTGAAGACGGCGTTCGCGCTCATCGTCGCCGGGCTCCTCGCCCGAGCGCGCCGCGCATCCGGCTTCTGGCGGACGGTGTTCTACCTGCCCGCCCTCGTGCCGCCGGTCGCGAGCGTCGTCGCGTTCGTCTTCCTGTTCAACCCGGGGACCGGACCGGTGAACCACATCCTCGGCTTCTTCGGCATCCAGGGACCGCTGTGGTTCAACGACCCGGCCTGGTCGAAGCCCTCCCTCGTGCTGCTCGGCATCTGGGTCATGGGCGACGTGATGATCATCTTCCTCGCCGCCCTGCTGGATGTGCCCCGCGAGCAGTACGAGGCGGCGTCGCTCGACGGCGCCAACGGCCTGCAGAAGGTGCGCTACGTGACCATGCCGTCGATCGCCCCCGTGCTGCTCTTCGCCGTCGTGACCGGCGTCATCGCGGCCATCCAGTACTTCACCGAGGCGGCCGTGGCCTCCTCGGTGGCGTCGGGCAAGGCCGTGGTCGGGCAGGGCATCAGCTCCAACCTCGGCTACCCGGACGGCTCGCTCCTCACGTACACGCAGTGGCTGTACGTGCGCGGCTTCGGCACCTATCAGCTCGGCTACGCCTCCGCCCTCGCGGTGCTGCTGTTCGTGGTGGCCGCGGTCATCCTCGTCCTGCTGCTCCGCCGCTTCAAAGCGTTCACCCCGGAAGGCGCGCAATGACCTCGGCAACCCTCACCCCCGGCACGGGGACGACGGAACGTCCCGCCCTGCCGCCCCGCCGCATCCCGACCCCGCGGTCCGCCCGCGCCCGGCGCATCCTCTCCTGGATCGCCGAGCACGCAGTGCTCGTCGTGCTCGCGGTGCTGTTCATCGCGCCGGTGATCTTCGTGTTCCTCACCTCGCTGATGTCGACCGAGCAGACCCTGACCGCATCGCTCTGGCCGCAGCCGTTCCACTGGGACAACTACGTGAAGGTGTTCACCACGGTGCCGCTGGCGCAGTGGTTCGCCAACTCCGCGATGTACGCGGTGCTCGCGACGGCCTTCATGCTGCTCTCGAGCATTCCGGCCGCGTACGCGCTCGCCAAGATCCGCTTTCGCGGCTCCGGCGTGCTGTTCACCGTGATCATCATCGCCATGCTGCTGCCGCCGCAGGTGACCGCCATCCCGATCTACGTGATGTGGTCGCAACTGGGACTCACCGGAACGCTGTGGCCGCTCATCCTGCCGAACCTGCTCGGCGATGCGTTCTCGATCTTCCTGCTCCGGCAGTTCTTCCTCACCATCCCGAACGAGTACGCCGACGCGGCGCGGATCGACGGCAACGGCGAGTTCGGAGTGCTCTGGCGGGTGGTGCTCCCGATGGCGAAGCCGGGGATCGCGGCCACCGCGATCTTCCTCTTCTTCGCCTCCTGGAACGACTACTACGGGCCGCTCCTCTACACCTCCGAGAACCCGGCCGCGTGGCCGGTCGCCTACGGCCTGGCGTCGTTCCGCGGCGTCCACGGCACCGACTGGGGGCTCACCATGGCCATGACGATGCTCGTCACCGTCCCGGTCGTCCTCATCTTCTTCTTCGCCCAACGCGTCTTCGTGGAGGGCATCACACTCACCGGCGTGAAGGGATAACACGTGAAACTGACGGTCGTCGGAGGCGGCTCCACCTACACCCCCGAGCTCATCGACGGGTTCGCGCGACTGCGCGACCTGCTCCCGATCGAGGAGCTCTGGCTGGTCGACCCCGATCCGGAGCGCCTGCGCCTGGTCGGCGGGATGAGCCAGCGGATGTTCCGCGCGGCCGGCCACCCGGGCCGCGTCGTGCCCACCTCGGACCTGGTCGCGGGCGTCTCGGACGCGGACGTCGTCCTGATCCAGTTGCGGGTCGGCGGCCAGGCGGCGCGTCACGGCGACGAGACCTGGCCGCACGAGTGCGGCTGCATCGGTCAGGAGACGACCGGGCCCGGCGGCTTCGCGAAGGCCCTGCGGACGGTGCCGGTCGTGCTGCGCGTGGCCGACGCGGTCCGCACGCATGCCAAGCCGGGCGCCTGGATCGTCGACTTCACCAACCCCGTCGGCATCGTGACGCGCGCGCTGCTGCAGGAGGGCCACCGCGCGGTCGGCCTCTGCAACGTCGCCATCGGCTTCCAGCGCCGGGTCGCGGGGATGCTCGGCGTCGCCCCGGCGCAGGTGCAGCTCGGCCACGTCGGGCTGAACCACCTGACCTGGGAGCGCTCCGTCCTCGTCACCGACGACTCTGGCACGCGCGACGCCCTGCACGAGCTGCTCGGGACCCGGCTGGAGCAGCTCGCCGAGGAGGTCGAACTCCCCGCGTCCCTGATCCGGCTGCTCGGCGACGTGCCCAGCTACTACCTGCGCTACTACTACGCCCACGACGAGGTGCTCCGCGAGCAGCTCGACTCCCCCACCCGCGCCGAGGCGGTGCAGCGGGTCGAGCGCGAACTGCTGGAGCTGTACGGCGACCCGGCGGTCGACACCAAGCCCGAGCAGCTCTCGCAGCGCGGCGGCGCCTTCTACTCCGAGGCGGCAGTCGACCTGATCGCCTCGCTCACCGGCGACCGCGGCGACGTGCAGGTCGTGAACCTGCGGAACGACGGAGCGCTGCCGTTCCTCCCCGACGACCACGTGATCGAGGTGTCGGCGACGGTGGATGCGCGGGGCGTCACCGCGCTCCCCATCGCCGCGCTGCCCGCCGACCACGCCGGGCTGATCACCCACGTCGCAGGGTATGAGCGGCTCGCGCTCGACGCCGCGGTGCACGGCGGACGCGACCGCGTGTTGCGGGCCATGCTCGCGCATCCCCTCGTCGGTCAGTACGATCGGGCCGAGCGGCTGACCGACCTGCTGATCGCTCACAACCGCGACCACCTGGAGTGGGCCAAGTGACCGACGACAACGCGCCCACCGCGCCGCTCGTGATCGCCGTCGACGGCGGCGGATCGAAGACGGACGCGGTGGCGCTGGAACTCGACGGCACGGTCGTCGCCGAGGCCAGGGGCACCACCTCCAGCCCGCATCTGATCGGGATGCGCGGCTCGGCCGACCTCGTCTCCGCCCTGATCGGTCGCCTGCTGGAGCAGACCGGACCGCGTCCGATCGCCGCCGCCAACCTGTACCTCTCGGGGCTCGACCTGCCCACCGAGATCGACGACTTCCGGGCGAGCATCGCGGGCACGCCGTGGGCGGCGGCGACGGTCGACAACGACCTGTTCGCGCTGCTCCGGGCGGGCACCGACGAGCCCGATGCGGTCGCCGTGGTCTGCGGCACCGGGATCAACTGCGTCGGCGTCCGCGCCGACGGAGCCGTCGTCCGCTACCCGTCGCTCGGAACCATCTCGGGCGACTGGGGCGGCGGCTGGCACCTCGGCGAGCGTGCGCTCTGGCATGCGGCGCGCGCGGTCGACGGGCGCGGTCCGGCGACGGAGCTCGCCCAGGCGGTCCCCGCGGCGTTCGGGCTGGACAGCGTCCAGGCGGTCATCGAAGCGCTGCATTTCGGCCGCCTGCAGAGCCGCGACCTCGCGCTGCTCGCACCCGCCGTGTTCGCGAGCGCGCGCGCCGGAGACGCCGTCGCGGCAGCACTGATCGACGAGCAGGCGGAGGAGATCGTCACGTTCGCCGCGACGACGCTGCGCCGGCTCGACCTGCTCGACCGGCCGGTCCCCGTCGTCCTCGGCGGCGGCGTGATCGGCGGGCGCGACGAGCGGCTGCTCGGCACGATCGAACGGCTGCTCGCCGAGCGGGCGCCCGCAGCGCGGATGGAACTCGTGACCGCCGCGCCCATCCTCGGCGCCGCGCTCCTGGCGCTGGAGTCGGCCGGAGCAGACCCGGCCGCGCTGGACGCTGCCCGACGCACTCTGGAGGAGCGACCCGCCGCGGTGGTTCAATAGCCGCACGGACCACGATCACGACGTCGAGCGGGCGCGGATGGTCGAGCAGCAGCTCGTCCCGCGCGGGATCGAGGACCAGCGCGTCCTCGATGCGATGCGACGTGTGCCCCGGCACCTGTTCGTGGAGCCGTCGGCCGCGCCGTACGCGTACGAGGACCATCCGATGCCCATCGGCGACGGCCAGACCATCTCGCAGCCGTACATCGTCGCGCTGATGCTGCAGGCGGCGCGGATCGGCCCGGAGGACGTCGTGCTCGATGTCGGCACCGGCTCGGGATACGCGGCAGCCGTCGCCTCGCTCCTCGCGCATCGCGTGGTCAGCATCGAGCGGCATCCGGGACTGGCGGTGGGAGCTGCGGCGGCCCTGGACGCACTCGGCTACCGGGTGGAAGTGGTGACCGGCGACGGCACGCTGGGCTGGCCGTCCGGCGCCCCGTACGACGTGATCCTCGCCGCGGCGACCGGTCCGGCCGTGCCGGACGCCTGGTCGGGGCAGCTCGCGCCGGGCGGACGCGTGGTCATGCCCGTGGGACGGCCGGGAGGCGCGCAGCACCTGGCCGCCTTCACGCGCGGCGACGACGGGTCGTTGCACGAGACGAATCTCGGTGGTGTGGCGTTCGTGCCCCTGCTGGGCGAGCAGGGCTGGCCCGTGCGCCCGTCGCGCGGCTGAGCGCCGGTCAGGCCGCGACGACCTCGCGGGCCGGGACAGCGACCCGCAGCGCTCCGAGCAATGCCGCCAGCTGCCCGGCCCGGGCGGCGATGTCCTCGGGATGCCACTGCACCGCGAGGAGCGCGGCGTCGGCGTGCTCGATGGCCTCGACGTGACCGTCGTGCGACCGGGCGGTGACGACGAGGTCGGCGCCGAGCGCATCCACCGCCTGATGGTGGGCGCTGCGCACCTCGAGCGCCCCGGCCCCGAGGAGGGCCGCCGCGCGGCTGCCCGGCTCGACCTGCACGGTGTGCGTGGTGAGCACCTGCGGGATGGGGACGCCGCGGTTCACGTGCGCGCACTCCTCGCCGAGGTCCTGCACGAGCGTGCCGCCCAGGGCGACGTTCACGATCTGGAGTCCGCGGCAGATGCCGAGGAGCGGCGTTCCGCGCACTAGGGCGGCGTGCACCAGCGCGATCTGCGCGGCATCGGCCGCCGGCAGGTGCCGGGACTCGTTGGGGTAGCCCGTCCGGCCGCCGTAGAAGTCGGGATGGATGTCCTCGCCGCCGACGATGACGATGGCGTCGGCAGGCTCGGTCTCGGCGAGCAGTGCGTCGGCGCCGCGGTCCGCCGCGAGCCGGTCGACCCGCCAGCCCTGCGCCTCCGCCTCGGCGATGACGTTGCCGACGAGCAGCTGGACGTAGTCGTGATAGGCCGGATCATGGCCGCGGAAGCGCGTGGCTTCGACGACGGCGATGGTCGGCTGCTCGGACATGATCCCATCCCACCAGCACCTCCGGCCGAGCGCACGGGTGGCCGTAACAGGCGGAAACAGTGACACTGTCGGAGAGCACCAATAGACTCGGCTGCGTATCAGCCGGACCCGAGAGAGTGGGTGGATGCGCTTGCGACGTCTGCTGACCGGAGCCCTGCTGGCGCTCGGACTCATAGCGGGCCCGACGCTGCTCACGGCCTCGCCGGCCTCCGCCCAGGACCCGGTCGACCTCGGTCCCAGCCACGTCGTCGATCAGGCGCAGGTGCTCAGCGGATCGGACGAGTCGACGATCACGGCGGCCGCGAAGAAGCTCTACGACGACCACCGCATCGACCTCTACGTCGTCTACGTCGACCGGTTCACCGACCCGACCGAGGCCGCCGACTGGGCCAACGAGACGGCGGCGCGCAACGGACTCGGGCAGCGCGACTACCTGCTCGCGGTCTCCACCGAGGGCCGCACCTACTACCTGTCGGGCGACGACAACGGACCGGTGAGCGCCGACCAGCTCGACTCCATCGAGCGCAACGACATCGAACCGAAGCTGCACGACGGCGACTGGGCCGGGGCGGCCGTCGCCGCGGCGAACGGGCTCGGCGACGCCGTCGGCGGCGGAGGTGGGGGCGCCGTGTTCTTCTGGGTATTCCTCATCGGCGTGCTGATCGTCGGCCTCGTCGTGTTCCTGCTCGTCCGCTCGCGCGGCTCCCGCAAGAAGAAGGCCGCCGCCGGTCCGACGACTCCGCAGAGCGAGCTGGAGACCATCTCCCTGGCCGATCTCGAACGGCGGGCCGGATCCGCCCTGGTGCAGACCGACGACGCCATCCGCACGAGCGAGGAGGAGCTCGGCTTCGCGACCGCCCAGTACGGAGCGGATGCGGTGGTGCCGTTCCAGTCCGCCCTCGACACGGCGAAGGGGCAGCTGCGCGAGGCGTTCACGCTCAAGCAGCGACTCGACGACGCGGAGCCCGACACCGACGAGCAACGCCGCGAGTGGAACATCCGGATCGTCCAGCTCTGCGCCACCGCCAACCAGGCACTGGATGCGCAGGCCGACGCCTTCGACGAACTGCGGGCGATCGAGAAGCGCATCCCCGAGGCGAGTGCCGAGATCGCCACCCAGGCCGCGGCCCTCCGGCAGCGTCTCGCGGCGACGCGCAGCACGCTCGACGGACTGGCGCAGCGGTACACCGACGCCTCGCTCGGCACCGTCCACGACAACATCGACCAGGCGACGCAGCGTCTCGACTTCACCGACACCGCGCTGGCGGGCGCCGCGCAGAAGGCGGCCGCCGGCGACGCGGGCGCCGCAGCCGTGGGCGTTCGCGCCGCCGAGGAGTCCGCGGACCAGGCCGGTCTGCTGCTCGACGCGGTCGACCGGCTCGGCTCCGACCTGGCCGCGGCGCAGCAATCGCTCGACGGCACGCTCGCCGAGCTGCGGAGCGACCTTGCGGAGGCGCGGGCGCTCGCCGCCTCCAGCGACCCGGGCGGCGCCATCGCCGCGGCGGTCGCCGGCACCGAGCAGACGGTGAACGACGTGCAGGCGGCCCTCTCCGCCGGGCGCGTCAACCCGCTCGAACTCGCCCAGCGGCTCGACGCCGCCAACCGATCCATCGACGGGGTGCTTCAGGGCGTGCGCGACGCCCGTGCGCAGGCGCAGCGCGCCCAGTCCGCGCTCCAGCAGACTCTGACGACCGCGAAGGCACGCGTGTCGGCGTGCGAGGACTTCATCACCGCACGACGCGGAGCCGTCGGCGCCGAGGCGCGCACCCGGTTGGCGGAGGCCGCACGGCTCGTGGTCCAGGCCGAGCAGACGGCCGCGACGGATGCCGTGGCGGCCCTCGCCCAGGCCCAGCGGGCCGCGGACCTCGCAGACCAGGCGACGCAGCTCGCCCAGCAGGACGTCGGCGGATTCCAGCCGGACCTCGGCGGGATGGGCGGATCAGGCGGCGGCCTCGGCGACATCTTCGGCGGCGGCACGTCGGGACGCGGCGGCGGGAGCGGCACGATGGGCGCCATCCTCGGCGGCATCCTCATCGACTCCGTGCTGCGAGGCGGGATGGGCGGCGGCGGAGGCGGGAACTGGGGCGGCGGCGGAAGCTGGGGCGGTGGCGGTTTCGGCGGAGGCGGCAGCCGTACCCGCAGCGGCGGCGGCGGTTTCAGCGCAGGAAGCTTCGGCGGCGGGGGCACCCGCAGCCGGCGTGGCGGCGGACGGTTCTGAACCGCCGGACACATCTCACAATCGCCCAACGGGGGCGGGAGCGAAAGGAAGAGCACATGGCGAAGCAATCCATCTTCGGACGGATCTCGCAACTGTTGCGAGCGAACATCAACGCCCTCCTCGATCAGGCGGAGGACCCGGAGAAGATGCTGGACCAGATGGTCCGCGACTTCACGAACAGCATCGCCGACGCCGAGAGCGCGATCGCCGAGACCATCGGCAACCTGCGGCTGCTCGAAGACGACCACCGCGAAGACGTGGAGGCCGCAGCCGAGTGGGGCGACAAGGCGCTCGCCGCCAGCCGCCAGGCCGACCAGTACCGCTCCTCAGGCGACACCGCGAACGCCGACAAGTTCGACAACCTCGCCAAGGTCGCGCTGCAGCGGCAGATCTCGTCGGAGAACGAGGCGAAGGCGGCCGAGCCGCAGATCGCCGCGCAGACCGAGGTGGTCGAGAAGTTGAAGACCGGTCTGAACGCCATGAAGGAGAAGCTGGAGCAGCTGAAGAGCAAGCGCTCCGAGCTGATCGCCCGCGCCAAGAGCGCCCAGGCGCAGGCCCAGGTGATGGATGCGGTGAAGAGCGTCGACATCATGGACCCGACCAGCGAGGTCGCCCGCTTCGAAGAGAAGATCCGCCGGGAGGAGGCGAAGGTGCGGGGCGCGCAGGAGCTCGCCGCATCCAGCCTCGACTCCCAGTTCGAGCAGCTGGACGACATCGGCGAGATGACCGAGGTGGAGGCACGGCTCGCCGCGCTCAAGTCCGGCGGAGGGTCGCAGGGGGCCGTGACCTCGGGCGACCAGGGGTGAGCGGCGCGTCCTTCCTCGTCGTCCCGCAGTGGCAGGGGTCGGGGTCGTCGCGGGCCATGCGCCTGATCGACGGCGCCGACGCCATCCGCGGCGACCTTCCCGGCGCCCGGACGCACCAGGTGCCGGTGCCCGCCGCCGCGGGCGAGTCGCTCGGCAGCGGGGTCAACCGGTTCTCGTCCCTCGCGGCCGTCCGCGAGGCGACGGAGGCCGAGCTCGCGCTGCTCGAGGCGCCGGTCGTCACGGTCGGCGGCGACTGCGGGGCGGAGCTGGCGCCCATCCAGCACGCGCTTGCCGCGCATCCCGCCGGGTCTGTCGCTGTCGTCTGGTTCGACGCCCACGGCGACCTCAACGACGTCGACTCCTCGCCGTCCGGCGCCTTCCACGGGATGGTCCTGCGCGCGCTCCTCGGCGACGGGCCGGACGGCCTCGCGTCGACGGGGCCGTCGGTGCTCGCCCCTGCGCAGCTGGTCCTCGCCGGGGTCCGGGCACTCGACGACGGCGAGTCCGCTTTCGTGGAACAGGGGGGCATCCGCGTCGTCGCTCCGGGCGAGCTGGACGACCCGGAAGCGATCGTGAACGCCGTGGCGGCCACCGGGGCGACGGCGGTGTACATCCACATCGACCTCGACGTGCTCGACCCGTCCACCATCGACGGGATCGGCTATCCGGAGCCGTTCGGCGTGCTCCCGGAGCGGCTCACCGAGGCGATCCGGGCGCTCCGCCGGCGGTTCGAGCTCGCGGGCGCCGGCCTCATGGAGTTCGCTCCCGAGAACCCGGACGCCGCCGCGCACGATCTGCCCGTCATCCTCCGCATCCTCGGATCGCTGACCGGCCCGACCGCGTCGCAGGCCGCGGTCGGCGCCGAGGGGGCGCGGTAGCTTGGGAGTCATGAGCGAGCCCAAGATCCTGACCGAGCGGCGCGGGCACGTGCTGCTGATCGGCCTGAACCGTCCGGAGAAGAGGAACGCGGCGGACTTCGAGCTGCTGAGCCAGCTGGCACTGGCCTACGGAGAGCTGGAGCGCGATCCCGAACTGCGGGTCGGTCTCGTCCATGCCGTCGGCGAGCACTTCACGGCCGGCCTCGATCTGGCCGACCTGGGGCCGCGCATCGGACAGGACGGGCTCTCCTTCGTCGACGACGACGGCATCGACCCGTGGCAGGTCTCCGGTCAGCAGCTGACCAAGCCGGTCGTCATCGCCGTGCAGGGCACCTGCCTCACGCTCGGGATCGAACTCATCCTCGCCTCGGACATCGCCGTGGCCGCCCGTGGGACGCGGTTCGGGCAGATCGAGGTCACCCGCGGCATCCTGCCGTTCGGCGGCGCCACCCTCCGCTTCCCCCGGGCGGTGGGATGGGGCAACGCGATGCGGTACATCCTCACCGGCGACCTCTTCGACGCTGCCGAGGCGCACCGCATCGGCCTCGTGCAGGAGGTCGTCGAGGACGGCGAGCAGTTCGACCGTGCTCTGCAGCTGGCCGAGCGGATCGCCGCCCAGGCTCCCCTGGCGGTCCAGGCCGCGCTGGCCAATGCCAAGCGGGCGGTGCGGGACGGCGATGCCGCCGCGGAGGCCGAGCTGCAGCCCGCCCTCGTGCGGCTCGTCGGCAGCGAGGACGCCCGGATCGGCATGGAGGCGTTCCTCACCCGCACGGAGGCTCGCTTCGTCGGCCGCTAGGCATCCGATCCGCGGGCGCGTGACGAACCCCGCAGACGACACGACTCACCACATCCGACACACCATCGACAGCGGCCGGCACGGCGGCAGGGAGAAGACATGAGCGAGATCAAGGACTACGACGTCATCGTGATGGGTGCGGGAGCCGTGGGCGAGAACGTCGCCGACCGTGCCGTCCAGGGCGGACTGCGGACGGTGATCGTGGAGTCCGAGCTCGTCGGAGGAGAGTGCTCCTACTGGGCCTGCATGCCCTCGAAGACGCTGCTGCGGAGCGGGGTGCTGCTGCGCGCGGCCCAGAAGGTCGGGGGAACGCGCGAGGCGGTCACCGGCCCGCTCGACGTGGCAGCGGTGCTGAAGCGACGCGACGACATGACGAGCAACTGGAACGACGACGGCCAGGTCGAGTGGCTGAACGGCGCCGGGATCGACCTGGTGCGCGGCTGGGGTGTCATCACCGCACCGCGCGAGGTCACCGTCACGGCGGAGGACGGCACGGTCACGGTGCTCCGCGCGAAGCACGCGGTCGCCGTCTCCACCGGATCCGCGGCGCTCATGCCCGACATCCCCGGGCTGCGCGAGAGTGAGCCGTGGTCGAGCCGTGAGGCGACCAGCGCCCAGCGCGTGCCGGTCTCCCTCGCGATCCTGGGCGGCGGCGTCGTCGCCACCGAGATGGCGACGGCCTACGCCGGCTTCGGCACCGAGGTGCACCTGATCGCACGCAGCGGCTTGCTGGGCGGCGACGAGCCCTTCGCCGGCGAGATGGTCGCCGAGTCACTGAAGAAGCTCGGCGCCACGCTGCACCTCGACTCCGGCGTCGAGCACGTGGAGCGGACCGACGACGAGGGCTTCCGTCTGCGCCTCGACGACGGCACGGTGCTCGAGACCGACGAATTCCTCGTCGCCACCGGCCGCCTCCCCCGCACCTTCGGCATCGGGCTCGACGCGTTCGGCCTGGAGGACGGCGCCTGGCTCGACGTCGACGACAGCATGCGCGTGCTCGGAGCCGACGGCCGGCCCGTCGACGGCGGCTGGCTGTACGGCGTGGGCGACGTCAACCACCGCGCGCTGCTCACGCACCAGGGCAAGTACCAGGCCCGCGCCGCCGGCGACGCCATCGCCGCCCGCGCCAAGGGACACGACGTGTCGCTGGAGCCGTGGGGCGCCTTCGTCGCGACGGCCGACCACGAGGCGGTCCCCCAGGTGACCTTCACCGATCCGGAGGTCGCCTCGGTCGGACTGACGGCGGCGCGCGCGGAGAAGGCGGGCTACCGCATCCGGGTCGTCGACTACGACATCGGCAGTGTGGCCGGCGCTCACGTCGTCGCCGACGGATACGAGGGCAAGGCCCGCATGGTCGTCGACGAGGACCGCAACGTCATCCTGGGCGTGACCTTCGTCGGTCAGGATGTCGGCGAGCTCCTGCACTCGGCCACCGTCGCCGTCGTGGGCGAGGTGCCGCTGGACCGTCTGTGGCACGCCGTCCCGTCGTACCCGACGGTGAGCGAGGTGTGGCTGCGGCTGCTCGAGACCTACGGACGACCCGAGAAGTGAGCGGCTTCGACCGCACGCCGCTCGGGCGCATCCTGCTGGATTCGCCGGTGAGCCGCGCTGGATACCTCTATGCGACCGCGGTCGGCCTGACCTGGGGGTTCCTCTGGAGCACCGGGCGGATCGAGCGCAGGGCCGGCCTCACCGTGTTCCGCGGCATGCCGAAGGCGACCTTCGGCCGCGGAGGGTCGTGCGTCGGCGGCGTCTACCTCACCGACCACAACGTGAGCGACGACGTGCTGGAGCACGAGGCGATCCACAAACGGCAGTGGCAGCGGTACGGGATGCTGTTCCCGCTGCTCTACTTCGTGGCCGGCCGCGATCCCCTCCGCAACCGATTCGAGATCGAGGCTGGCCTCGAGAAAGGCGGGTACCGATGACGCGCACCATCGTGATCACGGGGGCGAGCTCCGGCATCGGAGCCGTGGCGGCCGAGCAACTGAAGGCGGGCGGCGACGAGGTCGCGGTCGTCGGCCGCAACCCGGAGCGCACCCGCGGGGTCGCGGAGCGCATCGGAGCGACGCCGTTCCTCGCCGACTTCGAGCGCCTCGACGACGTCCGCGCCCTCGCGGCCGCTCTGCTCGACCGGTACGAGACGATCGACGTGCTCGCGAACAACGCCGGCGGGCTGTATCACGAGCGCGAGCTGACGGTGGACGGGCACGAGCGCACCATCCAGGCCAACCACCTCGCCCCCTTCCTGCTCACCGCGCTGCTGCGCCCGCGGCTCATCGAGACCGCGGCGTCCGGGCGTGATGTCCGTGTCGTCTCCACCGCGAGTCTCGCCAATCGGTTCGGCAACCTTCGCGTGGACGATCTGGACTGGGAGCGGCGCCCCTGGCAGGGCGGCTGGCGCGCGTACGGCACAGCGAAGCTCGCGACCATCCTGTTCGCCGCCGAGCTGGCCGAGCGCCTGACCGGGACGGGCGTGGGCGCCTACTCGTTCCATCCCGGAACCATCGCCACCAATTTCGGCAACTCGTCGCCGCTGATCCGCTTCGGCCACCTGGTGACGCGCAGCAGCTTCGGCATCTCGGTCGCTGCCGGTGCCGCTCCCCTGCTGTTCCTCGCCGGGCCGGCGCGGGTCGGCGCCCCGACCGGCACGTACTTCGACCGCCTGACCGCGAACGGCCGCGTCAATCCGCAGGCCCGCAACGGCCAGCTGGGACGCGACCTGTGGGCCGCGAGCGAGGCGCTGGTCGGGCTGGACGTCCCCGCCTGATCCGCTTCCGTGGGTCGCAACACGCCGTTATGGCCGCGCCATAACGGCGTGTTGCGACCCACGAACGGCGGGTGGCGGAACGTCAGTGGAAGGACGGCGCCGCGACGGCGTCGGCGGACATGCCGACCGAGTGGATGAGGTGGTCGCGCACCTCGGTCGCGAGCGCGAACCCGCCGGTCACGATCGCACGCGTTTCGCCCGGCCCGTCGCACAGCATCTCGTCGCACCAGGCGCGCACGGCGCGGGCGCCGGCCTCGCCGCGGGCGCACGACTCGCCCGTGCCCGGTCGGCCGCTGCGGTGCGAGCGGACCAGCCAGGTGACCGTCATGCGCATCGGCGTCGCCAGCGGGGTGATCTCCGACGGCTCCCCGACCTCGACGAACACGCGGCCGCGCGCGCACAGCGGGAGGAGCGCGAGCTCGGCCTCCAGCTCGGGGAGCGAGGTCTCATCCCCGACGACCAGGAACTGCACGCGGTCGTCGTGGTGCGCGGTCGAGGCGGTGTGGGTGGCGTGATCGGGACGGTACATCTCGCGTCCGAGTATAGGCGAGCCTTACCTAAGCACCAACGGCTGTGAGCGCATCCTCAGCGTGCCGAGAGCATGGCCGCATCCCTTCCCGAGGTCGGTGGTTCGCGGCATGATCGGAGCATGCGACCCTCCGCCTCGTCCCCGATCGCCCCGATGCTCGCGAAGGCGGTTCCCGCCGTTCCCGAGCCCGACAGCGTGGCCGGCGGCCTCAGCTACGAGCCGAAGTGGGACGGCTTCCGGGCCATCGTCTACGCCGAGGGCGACGGCGCGGTGGAGTCGGTGGAGATCGGCAGCCGGGGCTCGAAGATGCTGACGCGGTACTTCCCCGAGCTCGTGGAGGCGTTCCGCAGCATCCTTCCCGGCCCGTGCGTGCTCGACGGCGAGATCGTGGTGCCGACCGGCGAGCCCGGCAAGCAGCGGCTCGACTGGGAGGCGCTGTCGCAGCGCATCCATCCGGCCGCGAGCCGCGTGAAGCTGCTGTCGGAGCAGACACCGGCCACGTTCGTCGCGTTCGATCTGCTCGCCATCGGCGATGAGTCGTACGTCGACCGGCCGTTCGCCGACCGTCGGGCCGCGCTCGAGGAATTCGCCGGCGACCTGCCCGCTCCGATTCAGCTGACCCGCACCACGACGGATGTCGACCTCGCTCGCCGCTGGCTGGTCGAGTTCGAGGGCGCCGGGCTGGATGGCGTCGTCGCGAAGCCGCTGGCCGGTCCCTATGCCCCGAACAAGCGCACGATGCTCAAGATCAAGCACCACCGGACAGCCGATGTCGTGGCGCTGGGGTACCGCATCCACACCAGCGGCCGCGGCGTCGGCTCCCTGCTCGTCGGGCTGTTCGACGACGACGGGCAGCTGCGCAACGTGGGCGGCGTCTCGGCGTTCACCGACGCGAAGCGGCTGTCCCTGATCGACGAGCTGGAGCCGCTGGTGGAGCGCGACGAGAGTGGGGCGGCCGTCACCGGCGAGACCGACCGGAGCCGCTTCTCGGGCAGCAAGGACGTGTCGTTCGTGCGGCTGCGCCCCGAGCGCGTTCTCGAGGTGCGGTACGACCAGATGGAGGGGATGCGCTTCCGGCACACGGCGCAGTTCGAGCGCTGGCGGCCGGACCGCGAGGCACGGTCGTGCACCTTCGAGCAGCTGGACCGGCCGATCGCGTACGACCTGGGCGACGTGCTGACCTGATCCGGCGCCCGACAGCGCCGCCAGGGCGTTGCCAGACGCGCCCGGCGGTGGTTCCGTGATCCGCATGGCGGATGTCGAGAGACCGGGAGCCGACGAGTTCCTCCCCGAGAAACGCGACCTGCGGAGCCTCCGGGCCGCCGCACCGGACTGCCGTGGCTGCGAGCTGTACCGCGACGCGACGCAGGTCGTCTTTTCCGCGGGCCGCGCCGGCGCCCCGCTCGCGCTCGTCGGCGAACAGCCCGGCGACCGGGAGGATCTCGAGGGCGAGCCGTTCGTCGGCCCGGCCGGGCGCCTGCTCGACCAGGCGCTGGAGGCTGCGGGCATCGACCGCGGCGACGTGTACGTCACCAACGCGGTGAAGCACTTCCGTTTCCACCGGCAGGGCAAGCGGCGCATCCACGAGAAGCCCGCCGTCGGCAACATCGTCGCCTGCCACCCGTGGCTGGAGGCGGAGTTCGCGGCGGTCCGCCCCCGGCTCGTCGTCTGCCTGGGCGCGACGGCCGCGCGCAGCGTCCTCGGGCGCCCGGCGCGCATCCAGGAGGAGCGGGGACGCGTCCAGGAGTCCGCGGAGGGCCGGCCTGTTCTCGTCACGACGCACCCGTCCGCCCTGCTGCGACTGCGCGATGATCCGGGATGGGATGCCGCGTTCGACGCGTTCGTCGGCGACCTGGAGAGGGCGGCGAAGGCGGCCGCCGACCTCGCGGCGGACTGAGCAGCTAGGCCTTCTTCGCGCGGCTCGGCTGCACGCGCGGCGGCTCCCCCGGCATCTTGGGGTAGTCGGGAGGGAACGGCAGTTCGCCGAGGCCGTCCGACAGGTCGCGCTCCCACCACCCGAGCAGCACGTCGATCGTGCCGGGGTCCGCACCGAAGTGCTCCCACGGGTCGCCGACCGTGCGCAGGCGCTCGGGCATGGTCAGCACGGTGAAGTCGCGCGGGTCGACGTGCTCCAGCTCCTCCCACGTGATCGGGGCCGAGACGGAGGCGTGCGGCAGCGCGCGCGGGCTGTACGCGCCGGCCATCGTGCGGTCGCGGTTGGCCTGGTTGAAGTCGACGAAGATGCGCTCTCCGCGCTCCTCCTTCCACCACGCCGTGGTCACGCGGTCCGGCATCCGTCGCTCGAGCTCTCGCGCGGCGGCGATCACGGCGTGCCGGACGTCGAGGAACTCGCGCTGCGCCACGATCGGCGCGAACACGTGGAGTCCCCGGTTGCCGGAGGTCTTGATGAACGCCGTGAGCCCGGCCTCCTGCAGCACCTTCCGCAGCTCGATGGCGGCGGGCACGGCGTCGGCGAACCCCGTCCCGGGCTGCGGGTCGAGGTCGATGCGGAACTGGTCCGGGTTGTCCGAGTCCTCCGCGCGGGACGGCCACGGGTGGAACACCACCGTGTTCATCTGCGCGGCCCAGACGGCGGCGGCCGGTTCGTCGATCACGAGCTGTGGATGCGACCGCGCGCTCGGGTACGTGACCGTCACGGAGCGCACGTAGTCCGGGACCCCGCGCGGCGGGTTCTTGGAGAAGAACTGCTCCCCGTCGATCCCCTCCGGGAACCGCTGCAGCGACACCGGGCGGTCGCCGTTGGCGCGGACGAACGCGTCGCCGACCTCCACGAGGTAGTTCGCGAGATCGAGCTTGGTGATGCCGGCCTCGGGGAAGATCACCCGCTCGGGGCTCGAGATCCGCACCTCCCGGTCGCCATCGGGACCCGGGACCGTGAGGACTACAGCGCCGCCTGCCATGCGACCACCGTACCGCCCGAACCGCCGGTGTCCGTGATGTGAATTCCTTGTGGGATCACACGTCGTCGCTTGAGCGGTCTCACAAGTGGGACAGAATGGCAGAGCGGGCGCGCATCCGTGCCGTCCGCGAACGAGGTCCTTCGAGAAGAGGTGCATGACCCTGAGGATCGTGAGCTACAACCTCCGCAAGCACGCCGCGAGCGGGGAGCTGACGGGCATCGCAGAGGCGTACGACGTCGACGTCCTGTGCCTGCAGGAATGCGACAGCGACGCCCTTCCCGAGCGCCTGCACCACCTGGTGCTCGCGGACACCACCCGGGCCAACCGGCTGGGCCTCGCGGTCTATGTGCGCGACGATCGCTACGAGATCCTGCACAGCCAGGTCTTCGCCGTCCAGAAGTCACTGCACGACCGCGTGCTGGCGCCGGCCAACGAGCGCCTGCTGGCCGTGCACCTGCGCGACCGCGACAACGGCGAGGAGATCCTGGTGGGATCGTTCCACGCCGCACCTCTGACCGCGCTGAACTCGCTGCGGCGCAAGCAGATCGCCGCCGCCCACGATGGGATGCGGTCCCTCGCCCCCGGCACCGCCGCCGTCATGGTCGGCGACTTCAACTATCCCTGGTTCATCCGGGGCCTCGAGCGGCACCTCACGACCTCCGGCTACACGCTGAAGCGCACGACGCAGCCGACCTACCTGCGCTACAAGTTCTTCTCGGGCTACTTCGACTTCGTAACGTCGACCGGCTTCGAGATCGAGCGGGTGGATGTGCTTCCCGCCGGCGCGTCGGACCACCGGCCCATCCGGCTGGACGCCGAGCTCGCGGCCTGACCGGGCGACCGCTGGCAGGATGGTGGCGTGACCGACACCGTGCCCTCCGCCCTGCTCGTCATCGACCTCCAGAACGGCGTCCTGCCCGGCTGCTTCGACGCCGACGGCGTGCTCTCCCGCGTCCGGCAGCTCGTCGACCGCGCCCGCGCGGCCGGCACCCCGGTGATCTGGGTGCAGCACGAGGAGGACGGGATGGAGGAGGGCAGCGAGCCTTGGCAGCTCGCCGACGGTCTCGTCCCCGTCGACGGCGAGCCCCGCATCCTGAAGCACTATCGCGACTCCTTCGCCGACACCGACCTCGACGAGATCCTGGAGCGTCTCGACGTCGGCCGCCTCGTCGTGACGGGAGCGCAGAGCGACTACTGCGTGCGCACGACGGCGCAGAGCGCGGCCGTGCGCGGCTACGACGTGGTGCTCGTCTCCGACGCCCATACGACCACCGACAGCGAGTGGGACGGCGTGGAGCTCACCGGTGAGCAGATCGTGGCGCACACGAACCGGTACTTCGACGGCCTCCGCTACCCGGGCCAGCTGTTCGGGGTGGCCGAGGCCGCGTCCGTGCCGCTCTGACCCCGACTCTGACGTCGGCGGGACTCGTCGTCCCGCCGCCCCGGGCGTACGGTGAGGGCGTTCGACGACTGGGGTGGTGTCGATGGAGTTCCCCGCGTGGCTGACCGACTGGCTGGCCGGCGACGACTACACGATCGCGCGCGAGATCCTGGAGCGCGGCGTCGCCGCGCTGTACCTGGTGGCGTTCGTGTCGGCGGTGAACCAGTTCCCGGCCCTGCTCGGCGACAACGGTCTGCTGCCCGCCCGGCGTTTCCTGCGGCATCCCTACGCCCGGAAGCAGCCGACGCTGTTCCGTTGGCGCTACTCGGACCGGCTGCTGCGCACGGTCGCCTGGACGGGGGCGGTGCTCTCGGCGCTGATCGTCGCCGGCGTGGTGCAGCTCGCGCCCACCTACGTCTTCGTCCCCGTCTTCCTGATCGTGTGGTTCCTCTACCTCTCGATCGTGAACATCGGGCAGACCTTCTACGGCTTCGGCTGGGAGAGCCTGCTCTGCGAGGCGGGGTTCATCGTCGCCTTCCTCGGCGCGTGGGACACCGCTCCCCCGATCACCATCGTCTTCTTCGTCCGCTGGCTGGTGTTCCGGCTGGAGTTCGGCGCCGGGATGATCAAGATGCGCGGCGACCGCTCATGGCGCGACCTCACCGCGCTGTACTACCACCACGAGACGCAGCCCATGCCGAACCCGCTCAGCCGCTCCGCGCACCTGCTGCCGAAGTGGTTCCACCGGGTGGAGGTGCTGGGCAACCACTTCGCGCAGCTGATCGTGCCGTGGTTCCTGTTCTTCCCGCAGCCGGTCGCGAGCGTCGCCGCGGGCGTCATGATCCTCACGCAGCTGTGGCTGGTGCTCACCGGCAACTTCGCGTGGCTGAACTGGATCACGATCGTGCTCGCGTTCGCCGGGATCAGCGACCCGGTGTTCTCGTGGCTGTTCGGTGGAGCTGAGGTCGGCGGGCTCGGCGCCTCCGACGTCCCTCTCTGGTACGCGGTGGTGGCGGTGGCGGCGACCGTCTTCCTGGTGGTCCTGAGCTGGCCGCCGCTGAAGAACCTGTTCTCGCGCCGGCAGCTGATGAACGCGAGCTTCAACCGTTGGCACCTGGTGAACGCGTACGGAGCGTTCGGCAGCGTCACGAAGGAGCGCTACGAGGTCGTCGTCGAGGGAACGACCGACGACCCGGGTGACCCGGATGCGCTCTGGCTGGAGTACGCCTTCAAGGGCAAGCCCGGCGATGTGCACCGCATCCCGCGCCAGTTCGCGCCGTACCACCTGCGGCTCGACTGGCTGATGTGGTTCCTGGCGCTCGGCTCGCGCGACTCGCCCTGGTTCGAGGTGCTTCTGCTGCGCCTGCTCGAGGCGGACCGGCCGACCCTGAAACTCCTCCGGCACGACCCGTTCGGCGGGGTGCCGCCGCGGGCGATCCGCGCCCGGATGTTCCTGTACCGCTTCAGCACGCACGCCGAGAAGCGGGAGACGGGCGACGTCTGGGTGCGGTCGGAGGTCGGCGACCTGGTACCGCCGGTGAGCTTGCGCAGCGGTCAGTAGCCGGTGCGCTCCTCCTCCAGCTTGGCGAGATCCCGCCAGATGAGCAGCTTGAGCCGCGCCGGCTTCTCGCGCTCGTAGTCGGCCTTCAGCGCCTCCGCGCCGGAGAACGCGTCGAGTCCCGCCTCGATGGCGCGCCCGACCTCGTCCCAGGCGTCCTGCCGGCCGCGCTCGACGAGGGCGAGCAGCTCCTCCTCCGAGTCGGCCTTCGCCCGTAGCGCCGCCGCGAGCTGGATGGCCGCGTCCCGTCGCAGCCGCAGGTTGTCGGCATCCACCCGGCGGTAGTCGTGCGGGTGCTCGGCATCGCCGCTCAGCTTCTCGGCCGCCTCCAGCTCCTCCTCGATGCGCCCCGCCGCGACGCCCTGCTCAGACGCGAGCTCGCGCAGCATCGCCGCCGCCTCCATGGCGTGCATCGCCGGGTCGTACGAGTTGCCGTACTGGATCGTGTCGACGACGATGTGGTTCTTGACCGCCATGCGCGTGGCGTATTCCGCGAGCAGCATGCCTTCCTCCACGGACTGCTCGAGGCTGGGCGCCGGCGGCTCGGGCAGGGCGTGCTCGTCGAACGGACGCGTGCGTGTCGTCTTCTCGACACGCCTGCGGAACCACTTCGGCCAGCGCATGGGACTCCTCGAACCCGGCGCCCGTACGACGCCGTCCTCCCATTCTGGCCGATCGGCTCCCGGGATTCAGCGGCCTGTGAAGAACCCGTTCGCCCGCCGGGTGTAGAGCAGGATGATGACCAGCAGCGACCACAGGATCTGGCCGATCCCGCTCCCCACCTGGTTCGTGAACAGCAGCAGGATGCCGTTGAGGATGTCGATGATCATCACGACCGTCACGACCACCCTCGCGCCGGGGCTGCCGCGCAGCAGGCCGCGCGCCACGATGATGACGATCACCCCGAGCAGGATCGAGATGATGGCCGCCGCCGTGATGCCGCCGATCGCCCCGTTCTGGCCGGCCACCTGGTCGCGCGCGATCAGCAGGATCACCCCGCCGATCACGTTCAGGATGCCGATGATGTAGGTGAGGACGGCCACGAACGTGACCGATCCGGGACGTGCCGCCATGCCGACTCCTCCGCTCCGCCGCGGTGCGCTTCTCGCCCGGGCGCTTCACCGGTAGCTTGGCGGATATGGCCGGTTATCGCTACGAGTTCGAGGCGGAGCTGTTCCGCTGGGCCTCCCGCCGGGAGCTGTGGGTCTTCGCGCAGCTGCCCGAGGAGGTGTCGGAGGAGATCCGGCTGCAGCCGCATCCACCCGCCGGGTTCGACTCCGTCAAGGTGTCGGTGACGCTGGGCGGCTCGCGCTGGTCGACGTCGATCTTCCCGCAGGCGGACGGCACGTACGTCGTGCCGATCAAGAGCGCCGTGCGGCGGGCCGAGGGCGTCGAGCTCGGCGACCGGGTGCGGATCGGCGTCGAGACGCTGCTCTAGCGCTACCGCGTGCCCGACATGATCGTGTTCAGCGCGAGAACGATGATCAGACCGTTGAAGAAATAGCTCAGCACCGAGTGCCAGACGATGGTCCAGCGCATCCGGGTGCTGAGAACCTCCACGTCGGATGCCGCGAACGTGGTGCCGAGGGTGAAGGCGAAGTAGACGAAGTCGACGAACCGCGGCACCGGCGCCGGGGTGCCGTCCGGGTGCGGGAACCGCAGCATCGGCTCGGCGGCGGCGAAGTAGCGCTGGTAGTAGATCTGCGAGAAGCCCCAGTGCAGAAACCCCCAGGCGAGCAGCATCGACCAGACGCCGACGAAGTCGGTGACCGACCCGATCTGCGGATCGTTGTGGAGGGCGAGCACCTGGATCGCGGCCGCCAGGCCGATGAGGCTCGAGAGGATCGTCGCCGTCATCGACACGGTCCGGGCGAGGCGTCCGGTCTCCCAGCGGGCCGGGCGACCGCCGGGAGGGGCTGGGCGTCGCGCGACACGTCCGAGCACGATGAGCACGACGATGAGGTAGATCGTCCCGATCCCGCACCAGATCGCGAGGAGCTCGAGCGTGGTGGCGTCGTCTTCGGCGAGCACGACGAGCCAGACGCCCACCACGATCATGGCCAGCTGGGCCAGGAGGCTCGCGGCCAGGCCGAGGACGACCCACGGCCGCCGCACGGGCGCGCTCTGCGACATACCTGGATGCTAGCGGTGCCATCCTCCATCGCTGCGCAGGGCAGGATGGAGTGGTGCAGCCCCTCGTCGTCGTCGCGGCCGTCGTTCGCGACGGTGACCGCGTTCTGGCCTGCCGTCGGGCGCCCGGGAAGGATGCTGCAGGACGCTGGGAGTTCCCGGGCGGCAAGGTCGAGAGCGGAGAGTCGCAGGAGGCCGCGCTCGCACGCGAGATCGCGGAGGAGCTCGGGGTGCGCATCCACGTCGGTGCGCTGCTCGACCGCACGGTGACTGCGCGCGCAGGCGGCCGCGCGATCGACCTCGCCTGCTTCGACTGCCGGCTCGACGGGGACGCACCGGTCGCGAGCACCGACCACGACGAGCTGCGCTGGATGCACGTCGAGCGTCTCGGCGAGCTGGACTGGGCGGAGGCGGACCTCGCCGCCGTCACCGTATTGACCCGGGAGGTCACGTGAGGGCCCTGTACTACGAGCGTTTCGGCGGACCGGTGGAGGTCGCGGAGCTGGCCGACCCGGCCGTGCCCGATGGCGGTGCCGTCATCCGGGTCGAAGCGTCCGGTCTCTGCCGCAGCGACTGGCACGCATGGGCGGGCCACGACGACTCCGTCGCCCTCCCCCACGTTCCCGGTCACGAGTTCGCGGGTGTGGTCGAGGCGGTCGGCGCGGGAGTCTCGCGCTGGCGGCCGGGCGACCGGGTCACCGCTCCCTTCGTCAACGGCTGCGGCGAGTGCGAGTGGTGCCGCGACGGGCAGGCGCAGGTGTGCCCGCAGCAGACGCAGCCCGGCTTCACTCACTGGGGATCGCATGCCGAGCTCGTCGCCGTGCGCGCGGCGGACACCAACCTGGTGCGCGTGCCGGACGGCCTCTCCGCCGACGCCGCCGCGAGCCTGGGCTGCCGCTTCGCCACGGCGTACCGGGCGGTGACGGCGCGAGCGCGCATCCAGCCGGGCGAATGGCTCGCGGTCTACGGCGCGGGCGGCGTCGGCCTGAGCGCGGTGATGGTCGCCTCGTCGCTCGGCGCACGGGTGGTCGCCGTTGACCGCTCCCCCGCCGCACTCGGCCTGGCCGCGCGTCTCGGTGCGGAGCACACGGTCGTCGCCGACGCGGACACCGCCGAGAGCGTGCGCGACCTCACCGGCGGAGGGGCGCACGCCACGATCGACGCGGTCGGCTCCCCCGACACCGCGACGACCGCCGTCCGCTCGCTGCGCCGCCTCGGCCGTCATGTGCAGGTCGGGCTGCTGGCCGCCGCCGTGCCCGAGCTCCCGCTGGACCGGGTCATCGGATGGGAGCTCGAGATCCTCGGCAGCCACGGCATGGCCGCAGCCGCCTACCCAAAGATGCTCGACCTGGTGGCCGCGGGCCGTCTGACCCCGCAGCAGCTGGTCGGCGGCGCCGTCGGCTTCGCCGAGGCCGCGCGCCTGCTCGAGACGGCGGACACCGCGCCGCCGACGGGCATCGCGGTGCTGCACCCCGCGGGCTGAGCGCCGGCGGTCCGCACGAAACGGAGGGACCGTGCTTTCCCTCGCCGCCTGCGTCCTCCTTTTCCGGCGGCCGCCCGGCGTGTCCCGCGGGATCTCCTCCGTTCCCCACCACCCGTTGCCGCCGTCCCCGCCGTTCCCGCCTCCGGAACCGGTCCGCCGCGCGACGGGAACGGAGGCGATCCGGCTTCACTCCGCCCGGTCAGGCGGGAAACGGAGGTGCGGGGAGGTCGAAGGATGCGGCATCCCCTCCGTCTGTGCGGTCAGGCAGACGGCGCGGTGGCACCCTGAGCGTCCGACGCGTCGGCGTGCACGGCCTCAGCGGCAGGATCGCTGCCGACAGGCGGCGCCCACTCCTGGCCGCGGGCGGCCCCCCCTGAGCCGTTGCGACGGATGCCAGGTACGCGCTCGCCGCACCGATGTCCTGCCCGCGCACGAAGACCGACGGCGCCGGCGCCGGCTTCTTCGGCTCGAATGCGAACACGATGACGGGGATCAGGAACAGCACGGCCGTGACCAGTGTCGCGGCACCCGCGATCCGCCACCACACATCGGGCCACTGCGCCTCGGGAAGCGCGGGCGGCAACGCCAGGAGCACCGCCATGACCCAGATGAAGACGAGTGCCATCGCGGCGAACACCTTCGTGGCCTGCGACGTGGCGTGGGCGACGAACCGCCGACCGTACGTCTGGGTGACGATCAGGGCTGCGCGCAGCAGGACCACGATCCAGACGAACAGGGAGAGCTGCACAGACCAGACCACCCCGCTCCCGGTGTCCTCCGGCTGGTAGAAACCGCCCCAGGTCTTCAAGAGACCGACGAGCACGAGGACCGCGTTGATGCCGGTGGACACGGGCAGATACCAGCGGTTGGGGCCGTGGGCCATCCCTGCGTCGAGCACGACGGCCCCGGCGAACGCGGCAGCGAGCAGCAGTGTCAGCCAGGCACGACCGGCGATCTCGGCCTGATCGCCGAGGATGATGAAGATCGACCCGAGCACGGCGGCGGCGACGAGGACGCCGATCGCCAACCAGAGGGACAACGTCCGCATGCGCGGTCCCCGTGTCGTCATTTCGTGTTCCATGGCTCTACCGCTCTCCGCGACTCGCCTGCATACATGAAAAGTTCTGTACACACGTACCGACGACCGAAGTGGGCGATCGTGACGCGGCTGGCCCGCATCCCCCTCCCATCCGGCAGGATGAGCACATGCGCATCGACGACTTCCCCCGCCCCGACACCGCCGCGTCCCGCGCCGCCCTCGAGATCGCGACCGCGTACCACACGCCCTCGCTGCTCAATCACGTGCAGCGGTCGTGGCTGTGGGCGGAGTCGTTCGCCACCGTGCGCGGGTTCGAACCCGATCACGAACTGCTCTACGTCTCGGCACTGCTCCACGACCTCGGCATCGCGCCCGAGTTCGACAACAACACGCTCGCCTACGAGGATGCGGCCGGTCACGTCGCCATCGCCCTCACCGCGGGCGCGGGATGGCCGGCCGACCGCCGTGTGCGCGCCCACGAGGTCATCGTGCGGCACAACTGGCCGGAGGTCGACCCGGCGATGGATGTCGAGGGGCACCTGCTCGAGATCGCGACCGCCCTCGACATCTCCGGGGCGCGCGACGGGGAGCTTCCGAAGGAGTTCCTCCGCGAGGTGGTGACCGCGTACCCGCGGCTGGAGCTGGCCGCCGAGTTCGGCTCGTGCGTCGCCGACCAGGCCGAGCGCAAGCCGGACACGTCGGCCCGTCGGCTCGTCGACGGCGGGGTGCAGCGGAAGCTCCGCGACAACCCGCTGGAACGTATCCTCGAAGGGTGACCCTCTCCCTCGCCGAGCGCCCGACGCTGCCGCCCACCCGGCTGGCGGAGTCGGAGTGGCGGTCGCGCGAACAGGCGCACATCGAGCGCGCCGACGCGCTGACCGCCGCGCACCGCGAACGAGCGGCCCGCGGCGAGAAGCACCCGGTGTGGGACTTCCTGTTCACCTACTACTCGTATGCGCCGGCGCAGTTGCGCCGCTGGCATCCGGGCCCGGGTGTCGAGCTGGAGGGAGCGGACCAGGATCCGCGTGCCGCCTGGCGCTGGTACACAGCCGGGTCGGTGCCTGGCTCACTCGTCGTCGACCGTGCCGTCCTAGAGCAGGAGAAGGCGTCACTGCTGCGCGGCGTCGAACGCATCCTCCGTTCAACGGCCGCGCGGCCGGGACGGTTCGGCTGCTTCGGTCTGCACGAGTGGGCGATGGTCTACCGGCAGGACGAGCACCGGCATCCCGTGCCGCTGCGTCTCGGTCAGGATGCGACGGATGCGGTGGTCGAGTCGCACGAGCTGCGGTGCACCCACATCGACGCGTTCCGCTTCTTCACCCCGGACGCGGTGCCGCTCAACCGGTTCGCCCCGACCCGCGAGACGCAGCCGGAGCTGGAACAGCCGGGATGCCTGCATGCCGGGATGGACGTCTACAAGTGGGCGATGAAGCTCGGCCCGCTGGTGCCCGGGGAGCTACTGCTCGATGCGTTCGAGCTGGCCCGCGACATCCGGCTTCTCGACATGCAGGCCTCGCCGTACGACATGCGGCCGTGGGGCGCCGAGCCGGTCGCCATCGAGACGGCGGAGGGGAAGGCCGAATACGTGCGCCGGCAGCGCGCGTTCGCCGAGCGCTCGAATGCGCTGCGAGGCCGCATCCTCACCGCGTGGCTCGGCGAGGAGAGCCTGCGCGCCTGACGCCGCCGCGGGCCGCCGGCTCAGCCGCCCTTCTTCTTCCCGGGCGAGGTGGGCGTCGGCGTGCTGCCGCCTCCTGGCGTCGGGGTGTCCGTCGCGGCTCCGCCCTGCCCGTTGCTGATCGTGAGGGTCACCGAATCGCCGTCTTCGAGCGACGCACCAGCGGCGGGATCGCTCGCCGCGACGGTCCCGGCCGGCTGGTCGCTGGGCACGGGCGCGGAGTCGACGGTCACGTCCAGACCCAGCCCCTCGAGCAGCTTCTGCGCGACGTCCGGCGCCTTGCCCGTCACATCCGGCATCGTGATCTGGTCGCCGTACAGCACGGCGTCCGTCGGCTCGGTGAAGTCGCCGCCGCCGTACGCCGCGTTCAGGGCCTTGAGGATGGGCTTGGCGATCGAGAACTTCACGTTCCCGCCACCGACGCCGTTGAAGTACAGGGAGCGGAGGGGCGTCGAGCCCGAGACGTTCCCGACCCACGTGGCCGTCGCGACCTTGGTGGTGGATGTGATGAGCCAGTTCTCGAGCGAGTCGTCGGCGGTGCCCGTCTTGGCCATGATCGGGATGTCGTCGTACGGGTTGGCGCTCGCCGCCGTCCCTCCGCCCTTGATGACGCCCTCCAGCGCGTAGGTCACGCCCGCCGCGATCTCCGGCTTGAGGCCCTGCGTACAGGTGGTCTTGCTGACCTTGTGGTCGCTGCCGTCGGCGTTCACCACGCGGTCGATCGCCACGGGCGTGCAGACCACGCCGATGTTGGCGATGCCCGCGTACGCGGTGGCCATCGTCAGCGGCGAGATGTAGTTCGTCCCGAGGATCATCGACGGCGTCTGCACCCACGGGTTGCTCTTCGAGGCGGGATGCACGCCGAGCCCCTTCGCCGCGTTCACGATCGAGCACAGGTCGACCTTCGTGCCCATCTCGGCGAAGGCGGTGTTGACCGATTCGGCGGTCGCGGCCATCACCGAGAGCCGGCTGGCCGATCCCTCGTCGTTGGTCACCGGCCAGTCCGGCCCGTCGATGTTCGCGCAGGTGTTGGTGAAGTCGGAGGTCGGGAACACGTGCTGCGAGGCGTTCACCGTCTCGTAGAGGCTGTGCCCGGCCTCCAGCCACGCAGCGAGGTCGAAGGCCTTGAACGTCGACCCGGTCTGGAAGCCCTGCGATCCGCCGTAATCCTCGTCGGTGTTGTAGTTCACGGCGGTCGTTCCGTCGATGGGCGTGTCGGTGTTGTTGAAGCTGCGGTTCTGCACCATGGTCACGATGCGGCCGGTGCCCAGCTCCAGCGCCACGTTGCTCGCACCCAGGTCGATGCCCGGGCGGGAGCCGGGGATGTACTTGCTGAGCGAGGCCTGCGCCACCTGCTGCAGGTCGAGGTTGAGGGTGGTGTAGATCTTGAGCCCGCCGCGGTTGAGGGTCTGCCAGCGGTCGTCGGCGGTCGCACCGTACGCCGGGTCGTTGAGGATCACGTCGCGCACGTAGTCGCAGAAGAACGCGGCGTTGTACTGCTGCGCGGCCGCGCATCCCTGGGTCGTCGGTGTGATGGTCGGCTGGATGGGCGTGGCCTTCGCCGCGTCGCGCTGCTGCTTGGTGATCGTGTGCGTGATGTACATGCGGTCGAGCACGTAGTCGCGCCGCTCCTTGGTGAGCTTGTAGCCGTTCGCGGCGCCGTTCTCCTTGTTGTCCGGCTGGTCGATGCGGAGGTTCGCCGGGTTGTTCAGGATGGCCGCGAGCGTGGCCGCCTGGGTCAGATCCAGCTTCGCGGCGGTGGTGTTGAAGTAGTACTGGGCGGCGGCCTGCACGCCGTACACCTGGCCGCCGAAGCCGACGACGTTGAGGTAGCCGGTGAGGATGTCCTTCTTGCTGTAGGTCTTCTCCACCTCGACCGCGTAGCGCATCTCCTGCACCTTGCGCTGCAAAGTGACGCCGGCGGCATCGGCGTAGCAGGCCTGCACCTTCTTCTGGCTGGTGAGCGCCTCGCACTTCTCCACTTCGACGTTCTTCACGTACTGCTGCGTGATCGACGACCCGCCCTGCACGTCACCGCCCGCGACCGTGGAGACGGCTCCGCGGAGGGTGCCCCAGATGTCGACGGCGCCCTCGGTGTAGAAGCGCGGGTCCTCGGCCGAGACGGTCGCATCCTTCACCGTCTGGGCGATCTGGTCCCAGGTGACGTCCTGCCGGTTCTGGGCGTAGAAGGTGGCGATCGGAACATCCTGCCCGCCCTGCTTCGCGTACACCGTCGAGTTCTGGGCGAACTGCTGGATGTGGAGGTTCGCCGGCAGCGCGTTGAAGTCGCTGACCCCGGCCGCGGCCGTCACGCCGACTCCCAGGAAACCGGGCAGCAGGAACAGCGAGCTGAGCACCGCGGCGACGAGCGCGAGGCCGAGGAACTGCGCGATGAGCCCGGCGCGGGTGCGCGCGGGCTTCAGCTCGAAACGCTTGACGGGCTCCAGCCGCTCGTCGATGGCGGCCAGGCGGGGACTGCGGGGTCGATCGGATGCGGGCACGCCTTCCAACAAACCAGGCGACCCTGGATGAGTCCAGGGGTTCGGGTGTGCGTCCCTTTGGAGACGTTCAGGATGCGCACATGGCGAAGCGCCCGGCCCCTAGGTGACGCAACACGCCGTCGCGCCCCCCGCCGCGACGGCGTGTTGCGTCAACTGGTCGGGACGCCTCAGCGCTTAAGCGTCACCGGCACCTTGGTGTCCATCAGGGCGGACTCCAGTTGAAGCGAGCCATCCTCGTTCGCGGGGTAGACCTTCAGCGTGACCTCATAGGGAGCGTCGTACAGCTTGTAGCTGTCTCCTGCGGCAAAGGACTCTCCGGGCTTGAGCACCCAGGTCTTCGGCGAGGCGGGATCGAGCTTGTGGCCCAACTTATCGACGCCGATCTGCCGCATCCAATCCATCTCCCTGCCTGTCGGCACTCCGCCGAAATACGGATACGCATCCGAATGCACGGTCGGCAGCAGCGAGACCAATCGAATCGGTGACGAGCTCACGTTCGTCGCCACGAAGTTGAGAGCAACGAGTTCGTCTCCGACCTTGAGCAGGCGCTCCTTCGTCTCGCGGTCCACTTGGATCCCATCGTTGGTGGCGCTAGCGATGGCTACCTGATGGATGTCGATCTTCAGTGCGTCCGAGGACGCGGTACCGATGATCGTGCCCGTCTTGATCGGGGTCGCCCAATCAGCCGCCTTGTAATCATCGGCATCGGATGTCGGTGCTTTCGTGGTCGGCCGGGCAGACGAGGTGCTAGAGGTCGAGTGCTTCGGCTTCGCTGAGGGCGCCGGGCTGTCGGCGACGCAACCGGTGAGGGTGGCTACGGCGATGAAGCCTGCGAGGAGCAGCGCCGAGCGCGAACGGGCTCTGCGAGTGCTGTTGTACATAGCGGGCATGTTTCAGAAATCCTGTCATGTAATCTTGATGTGGGACTATTTAGGATTTTACATGCTCGAAGAGTGGCTGCTGCGCAGCGCACGAAGCGCCGGCCCTGCGAACAGGACCGGCGCTTCGGTGGGAGGTGCGGGCCGGGTTACGCCGCCACCGGGAGGGCCGCGGGAGCCGCGGCGACCCGCAGGTCGCCGGCCTCGGCGTCCACGATCACGCGGCCGCCCTCGGAGAGATCGCCGCTGACCATGAGCTCGGCGATGCGGTCGTCGACCTCGCGCTGGATGACACGGCGGAGCGGGCGGGCGCCGTACTCCGGCTCGTATCCGGCGTCGGCGATCCAGGCGACCGCCGCATCCGTCGCCTCGAAGGCGATGTCGCGGGCGGACAGGCGGGAGGCCGTCGCGGTCAGCAGCAGGCGGACGATGTCGCGGAGCTGCTCGGCATCCAGCTTCCGGAACAGCACGATCTCGTCGATGCGGTTCAGGAACTCGGGGCGCATGGCCTCGCGCAGCTTGCCCATGACCCGGTCGCGGATGTCCTTCTCCGAGGAGAACCCGTCCGAACCGGCCGGAACGAAGCCGAGCGCGCCGCTCCGCGACGCCAGGAACTCCGAGCCCAGGTTGGAGGTCATGATGACGACCGTGTTGCGGAAGTCGACCGTCCGGCCCTGGCCGTCGGTGAGGCGGCCGTCGTCGAGCACCTGCAGCAGCAGGTTGAACACGTCCGGGTGCGCCTTCTCGATCTCGTCGAACAGCACAACCGAGTACGGGTTGCGGCGCACGCGCTCGGTCAGCTGACCGGCCTCGTCGTAGCCGACGTACCCGGGAGGGGCGCCGACCAGACGGGCGACCGTGTGGCGCTCGCCGAACTCGCTCATGTCGAAGCGCAGCATCGCCTTCTCGTCGCCGAACAGCGACGATGCGAGCGACTTGGCCAGCTCGGTCTTCCCCACACCCGTCGGGCCGAGGAAGAGGAAGCTGCCGACCGGGCGACGCTCGTCACCGAGGCCGGTGCGGTTGCGGCGGACGGCCTTCGCGACCGCGACGACCGCGTCATCCTGACCGATCACGCGCTGGTGCAGCTCCGACTCGAGGCGCGCGAGGCGCTCGCGGTCGGCCTCGCCGATGCGCGACACCGGGATGCCGGTCGAACGCGACACGATGGCCGCGATCTCGGGCTCGCCCACGACGGCCTCGACCCGCGGGGCGGAACCGAGCTCGTCCAGCGAACGCTGAACGGCCTCGATCTCGTCACGCAGACGCGACGCCTCCTCGTAGTGCTCGGCCGCGACGGCGGAGTTCTTCTCGGACTCCAGCGTGGCCAGGCGCTCCATGAGGGCGGACGTGTCGACGCGCTTACCGAGCGACAGGCGCAGACGCGCGCCGGCCTGGTCGATCAGGTCGATGGCTTTGTCGGGCAGGAAGCGGTCGGAGATGTACCGGTCGGAGAGCTCCACGGCGGCGCGGACCGCGTCGGCCGTGTAGGTCACGCCGTGGTGCTCCTCGTACGCGCCGCGGAGGCCGTCGAGGATGAGGACCGCGTCCTCCACCGACGGCTCGCCGACGGTCACCGGCTGGAAGCGGCGCTCGAGCGCCGGGTCCTTCTCGATGCGGCGGTACTCCTTGAGTGTCGTCGCGCCGACCAGGTGCAGGTCGCCGCGGGCCAGGCGGGGCTTCAGGATGTTGCCCGCGTCCATCCCGCCGGACTCGCCGGACCCTCCGGCGCCGACCACGGTGTGCAGCTCGTCGATGAACACGATCAGCTCGTCCTTGCCGTCGCTGATCTCGTCCATGAGCTTGGTGAGCCGCTCTTCGAAGTCGCCGCGGTACCGGGTCCCTGCGACCATTCCAGCCAGGTCGAGCGAGACGACCTTCTTGTCCTGCAGCTGCTCGGGCACGTCGCCGGAGACGATCGCACGGGCGAGGCCCTCGACGATCGCGGTCTTGCCGACGCCGGCCTCACCGACCAGCACCGGGTTGTTCTTGGTGCGGCGGGAGAGGATCTCGACGGTCTGCTCGATCTCGTCGAGGCGTCCGATCACCGGGTCGAGCTTGCCGTCGCGGGCGAGCGCGGTCAGGTCGGTGCCGAACTGGTCGAGCATCGGGGTCTGCGAGTCGCCCTGCGCGGCGTCCGGGTCGCCGGGCTGGCCGGCGCCCACCGTGGTGCTCTGACGCATCGCCTCGGTGAGGGCCTCCGGCGTCACGCCGGCGGCCTGCAGCACGCGGCCGGCCGGGGCATCCCGCCCGATCACGAGCGCGAAGAAGACGTGCTCGGGGTCGATGTAGGTCGAGCCGGAGGCCTGAGCCACTTGGTACGCGTGGAAGAGGGCGCGCTGGAGCGGCCCGGTGATAGATGCGCCGTCAGCGTGGATCACGTCGCCCGGGGCGGGCAGGCGCGACTCGGCGGCCTCGGCCACCCGGGAGGGGTCGACGCCGATGCGGCGCATGGCGTCGGCGGCCGGCTCCTGCTCGGCCATCACGCGCAGCACGTGCAGCGCGTCGAGCTCGCTGTGGCCGTGCTGCAGCGCGAACCGTCCGGCCTCCGCCAGGATCTCCTGGGTGCGTCGGCTGAGGAAGCGGCTGATGTCGATGGAGCGTGCGTTACGCGCACGCTCACCCGCGAGGTACCGGGCGAGGAACTCGTCGAACGAGTTGGCGCCGTCACCGTCGGGAGTGAAGTTCTCAGGCACGTGTTCTCCTGTTTCTGAAAGTTGAGCCTTGTGCACTCAAGTCCAACGCAGGAGGGGCGGCCTTATTCCCGTGTGCCCGATTCGGTCATGCCCGCAGGCACCTCGACGCGTCACTCACCCGAATCGAGGGCGTCGAGCGCGGCCACGTCCTCTGCCGACAGCTCGAAGTCGACGTCGGCGTTCTCGCGGATGCGCTCGGGCGTCGTCGACTTCGGCAGCGGCAGGATGTCCTTCTGCAGGAGGTAGCGGATGCTCACCTGGGCGACCGACTTGCCGTACTTGTCGGCGATCTCCTTGATGTCGCCGTTGTCGAGCAGGCGCCCGGTTGCGAGCGGCGAGTACCCCTCGACGAGGATGTCGTGCTCCTTGCTGTACGCGGTCGTCTCGGGCTGGGTGTTCCCGACGAACCAGCGGATCTGATTGGCGTGCGGCACGACATCCGTGGCGTCGATCAGCGACTCGAGGTCGGCGACCTCGAAGTTGCTGACGCCGATCGAGCGGGTGCGGCCCTGCTCGTAGAGCTCCTCGAAGACCTTCCACACCTCGATGTTCCCGGCCCGGTGGTCGCTGCCGATGGCGTTCCACGGCCACGGCGCGTGGATGAGGTAGAGGTCGATCGGCCCGAGGTCGAGCAGCGCCGTCGACCGGTCGAAGGCGTGCCGGGCGCCCTCCGCGTCCTTCACCTCGGCGGGGCACTTGGTGGTGATGAAGATCTCCTCGCGGGGGATGCCGCTGTCGCGGACCGCGCGGCCGACGCTGGCCTCGTTGCCGTAGGCGCGCGCCGTGTCGATGTGCCGGTAGCCCGCGTCGAGAGCGGTGCGGACCGAGTCGTAGGTCTCGGAGCCGTCCGGGATCTGCCAGGTGCCGAACCCGATCTTCGGGATGGTGACGCCGTTCGACAGCGTGAAGGTGTCGGTGAGTGCGGGCATGCGTTGTTCCTCTCTCGGAAGGATGCGGTGCCGCACATCGTAGCCCGCGCGCGGAATCAGTCCACCGGCTCCGGGCTTCCGTTGCGCAGGTGCTCGTAGACGACGCTGGTGCGCACGTCGGCGATCTCCCGCCGCTGTGTCAGCCGGTCGATCACGAAGGCGTACAGGCTCTCGTTGTCGGCGACGGCGACGTGCACGATGAAGTCCTCGTTGCCGCTCGTGACGAAGACGCCGAGGGTCTCCGGCAAGGAGGCCACCCAGTCGCGGAACCCCTCGATGACCGGGCGGGACGGCGGACGGATGCGCACAGCGATGAGCGCCTGCACCGGCCGGCCGATGGAGGCGAGGTCGACGTCGAGCACCGCCCCGCGGATGACGCCCTTCCGCCGGAGCACCCGCGTCCGTTCCAGCGCGGTGCTCGGCGAGACGCCGACGGCCGCGGCGACGTCGCGATTGCTCTTGCGTGCATCCGACTGCAGTTCGCGCAGGATCGCCCAATCAAGTTCGTCCACGATGCCCAGGATAAGGCACTTGCCGAACTAAATTCGGATTAGCAGCACCGTTGCCTCGGATTCTGTAGTTTGAAGCCCGAACCACCGAACGAGAGGAACACGAATGGCGGATCAGGTCGGCTTCCTGCCCGACGAAGTGGACACGGCGGCGCCCACGCGCGCAGCGCGGCTGAAGTGGGTGGTCGTCGTCGACGAATCCCTTCCGACGGGCATCGCGGCCAACGCGGCGATCTGCACGGCGGCGGCGACGGCCGCGGGCGTCACCGGGCTGCTCGGACCGGACGCGGTGGATGCCGACGCCAGCACGCATCCCGGCCTCCCCTGGGCAGGGTGCTCGGTGCTGCGTGCGAGCGGTGAGCAGCTGGCGGCGATCCGGGCGAAGGCGGCCGCATCGGAGGGCGTCTTCGTCGCCGACATGCCCGCTGCGGCCCAGCTGACCCGGGTTTACGACGAGTACCTCGAGACGGTCGCGGAGACACCGTCCGACGCGCTCCCCTATTACGCGGTGAGCGTGGTGGGGCCGCGGAACCGGATCGACAAGATCGTGGGCCGCCTCGCCCTGCTCTGAGTGCGCGGTCGCGCTCCACCCGCGACGCCGCCCCTGCCCCGATGTCGGTGCACCGCGGTAGCGTCGGCCCATGCAGATGGTTCTCGTCCCCGGTTTCTGGCTCGGCGCCGACGCGTGGCGGGAGGTGATCCCGGCCATCGAGAGCGCGGGCCATACGGCGCATCCGCTCACGCTCCCCGGCCTCGAGTCGCGCGACGCCGACCGCAGCCGCATCCGCGTGCGCGACCACGTGGATGCGATCGTGCGGGCCATCGACGACCTGGGCGGCGACGAGCGGGATGTGGTGCTCGTCGGGCATTCCGGTGGCGGTCCTCTCGCTTACGCGGCGACCGCCGAGCGTCCGGACCGCGTCGTGCGCACGGTGTACGTCGACTCCTGGCCGCTCGGTCCCGGCGGATCCGTCGCGCCCGACCTGCCCGCGGCCGACGGCCAGGTCGAGCTCCCCGACTGGGAGGACTTCGAGGATGCCGACCTCATCGACCTGACCGACGAGCAGCGCGACGAGTTCCGCCGGATCGCGGTGCCGGAACCCGCCGACGTCGTCGCGGGACCGATCGAGCTCGCGGACGACTCTCGTCGGCGCGCGGTGCCGGCCACCATCGTCGCGTGCGAGTTCACTCCCGCCGACCTGCGCTCGTGGATCGACGGCGGTGAGCCGGCCGTGGCCGAGGTCGGGCGCCTCGAGCACTGGGACGTGGTGGAGCTGCCGACCGGCCACTGGCCGATGTTCACCCGGCCCTCCGAACTGGGCGCGCTGCTCGCAGAGCTCGCCGACCGCTGAGCCCGGCGATCGCCGAAGCGATGACCGAGGTACTGGATCGCGACGAGGCGCGGCGCATCGCCGTGCGCGCGCAACGGCTCGATGCGCGACGCCCGGTCGGCCTCGTCCCGCTGGTTGAGCACCTGACCTTCCTGCAGCTCGACCCGACCGCCGCCATCGCGCCGAGTGCCGACCTGATCGCCTTCACGCGCCTCGGGGCGTCGTATCGTCCGGAGCAGCTCGCACAGGCGGTCGAGCACGATCGGACGCTGTACGAGCTGAAGGCGCAGGACGACCCGGTCCAGCCTCCGTTCGCCATGGTCCGCCCGGTATCCGACCTCGGGCTGAATCTGGCGCGGATGGCGGCCGGTCCCATCCACAGCGGCTGGCGGGCGTGGCTCGAAGCGAACCCGGGGTTCCGGCGCGACGTGCTCGACCGGCTGCGCGACGCGGGTCCCCTGCTCTCGAAGGACATCCCGGACACGGCCGAGGTGCCCTGGCAGTCGAGCGGATGGACGCACGAGAAGAACGTCACCCACATGCTCGAACTGCTGCAGGGCCTGGGCGAGGTCGCCGTCGCCGGGCGGATCGGTCGCCAGCGCACGTGGGACCTCGCCGAGCGGGTGTACCCGACCGGCATCGAGGTCATCCCGGAGCCGGAGGCGACCCGGCTGCGCGACGAGCGCCGCCTGCGCGCGCTCGGCATCGCACGTCCGCAGCTCGTCGGAGAGGCCGGCGTCCCGGTGCGCGTCGAGGGCAGCGACCGCGAGTGGCGGGTCGATCCGGCCGCTGTCGGGCAGCCGTTCGCCGGCCGCACAGCCCTGCTGTCGCCCTTCGATCGGCTCATCCACGATCGGGTGCGGTCGCAGGAGCTGTTCGGGTTCGAATACCTGCTGGAGATGTACAAGCCGGCAACCAAGCGCCGCTGGGGCTATTTCGCGCTGCCGATCCTCCACGAGGATCGCCTGGTGGGCAAGCTCGACGCCGCGGCCGACCGGAAGGCCGGGGTGTTGCTCGTCGCAGCCATGCACGAGGACGAGCCGTTCAGCCCCAGCACGCGGGACGCCGTCGATGCCGCGATCGACGACCTGGCCGCGTGGCTGGGGCTCACGGTCACCCGCGACTGATCGCCCTGCAGCGCCGGGTCAGGCCGCCGGGTCAGGCCGCCGCGTCCTTGCCGTGCGGGTCGGAGGCGTTGAGCACCTCGACCACGCGGTCGTAATCGCCGCGCGCCTCGCCGTAGCGCAGGAACTTCACCCGCTCCACCTGGAGCTCCTTCGCGTCGGGCTGCGTCTCGATGAGCGTGATGACCTCGCCGACGAACTCGTCGAGCGGCATGGCGAACTCGCTCTCCTCCTGCCCCGGCAGAAGGCCCGTGCGCACCGACGGCGGCTCGAGTTCCACGATCTTCACGGTCGTGTCGGCCAGCTGCAGCCGGATGCTCTCGCTGAGCATGTGGACGGCCGCCTTGCTGGCGTTGTAGCTGGGCGTCGCCGCGAGCGGCGCGAACGCCAGACCGGACGACACGGTGACGATGGTCGCGTCCGGGCGGGTCTGCAGGTGCTCGACGAAGGCGGCGATCAGCCGGATCGGGCCGAGGACGTTGGTGGTGACGATCGACTCGGCCGACCCGAGGAAGCCGGCAGGCGTGTGCCAGTCCTCGACGCGCATGATCCCGGCCATCGCGATGAGCACGTTCAGCTCGGGATGTGCGGCCAGCACTTCGGCGGATGCGGCACGGATGCTCTCGGCGTCCGCGGTGTCGATCCGGACCGTGTCGATGCCCGGGTGCTCCGCGGCGATCCGCTCGAGAAGCTCGGTACGGCGGCCGCCGACGATGACGGAGTTGCCGCGCTCGTGCAGAGCCACGGCGAGGGCGAGCCCGATGCCGCTGGTGGCGCCGGGGATGAAGACGGTGTTCCCTGTGATGTTCATGCCTCCACTCTGCGAGCGCCGCATAACGTCAGGAAGTGGAGCGGTCATCCAGGGATCGGCGATCCCTGGTCCGCGGCAGCGACCGGCGTCATCATGGAGGGATGGACCGTGCCGCACTCGCCGACTTCCTGCGCCGCCACCGCGAGACGCTGCGCCCGGAGGATGTCGGACTCCCCGCCGGGCTCCGCCGTCGCGCCCCCGGGCTCCGGCGCGAGGAGGTCGCGCTGCTCGCCGCCATGTCCACCGACTACTACACCCGTCTGGAGCAGCGCCGGGGGCCGCAGCCGAGCGAGCAGATGCTGTCGTCACTGGCTCGGGCGCTCCGCCTCACCGACGACGAGCGCGACTACCTGTATCGGGTCGCCGGGCACAACACCCCCGACCGGTTCTCCGGCGGCGGCCACGTCTCCCCCGCGCTGCAGCGGGTGCTCGACCGGCTCGAAGACACCCCCGCTCTGGTGCTCTCGAACCTCGGCGAGACGCTCGTCCAGAACCGCATGGCGGTCGCGCTGCTCGGCGACCGCTCCGGTTACACCGGCCTCGCCCGCAGCGAGTACTACCGCTGGTTCACCGATCCGGAGAACGCCCGCGCACAGTATCCGGAGGAGGACCGCGCCCGACAGAGCCGCGCACAGGTCGCCTCGCTGAGGGATGCGTACGGGGCACTCGGTCCGCGCTCCCGGGCCGGCGAGCTGGTCCGCGCGCTGCTGGCCGAGAGCCCCGAGTTCGCGGAGCTGTGGGAGCGTCACGAGGTCGCCCGTCGCTTCGAGGACCACAAGACCCTCCTCCATCCCGAACTCGGCGCGATCGAGCTCGACTGCCAGGCGTTGTTCACCGAGGACCAGTCGCAGTGCCTGCTCGTGCTGACGGCCGCGCCGCGCACGGAGGCCGCCGAGAAGCTGGCGCTGCTCAGCGTGCTGGGCACCCAGTCGTTCGCCGCCGCCGCACCGCGGGAGTAGCCTGGCCGCGTGAGCGAAGGGCGATGGAGCCGGGACGACGCGGTCATCCGCTGGCTGCTGGAGGGCGACCCGGCCATCCGCTGGCAGACGCTGCAGGATCTGCTCGGAGCGCCGGCCGACGAGGTGGCCGAGGAGCGCTCCCGCGTCGAGCGCGACGGTTGGGGTGCCGAACTCTTGCGCCGCCAGGACGACCGCGGGACGTGGGGCGGCACGGTGTGGAAGCCGGAGGACCGCGACGCGACCGACAGCATCGTGCTCCTTCTCGGGCTGTTCGGCGCCGAAGGCGAGCGGACGCGCGAAGCCATCGACCGCGTCGCGGCCAACGTGGACTGGGGCGAGGAGTGGGACGACAGCCCGTTCTTCGACGGCGAGGTCGAACCGTGCATCAACGGCCGGGTGCTCACGGCTGCGGCCGCGCTCGGCCGGCCCGCGGACGTCCTCGTCGCGAAGCTGCTCGACGGCCAGCAGACCGACGGCGGGTGGAACTGCTACGCCGAGACGAAGGATGCGCCCGGCTCGTTCCACAGCACGATCTGCGTCGTCGAGGGGCTCGCCGCCTATCGCGATGCGACCGGCCGCACCGACCTGGACGATCCCCTGAAGCGCGGTCAGGACTACCTGCTGGTGCGCGGGATGATGCGTCGCCGGTCCACCGGCGAGCTGGTCGACGAGCAGTGGCTCCGCTTCTCCTTCCCCTATTACTGGCATTACGACGTGCTGCGCGGACTCGACCACCTGCGCGCCTCCGGCCTCCGAGCGGACGGCTGGATCGCCGAGCGCATCGCCGAGGCGGTCGAGGTCGTGCTGTCGCGGCGCGGACCGGACGGCCGCTGGCCGCTCGACCGTCTGCTCCCGGGCCGCCCCGCCATCCCGCTGGAGGAGATCGGTCAGCCCAGCCGCTGGAACACGCTCCGGGCCTTGCGCGTGCTCGACTGGGCGGGCGTACAGTCCAGGACATGACCGCTCGCACCCTGCTCCTCATCCGGCACGGCGAGAGCACGGCGAACGTCGCCGCGGCCGCTGCGGAGGCGGCCGGAGCCGAGGTGATCTCCGTCGAGGCCCGCGACCCCGACATCACCCTCTCGCCGCTGGGCGAGCTGCAGGCCGCCGCCCTCGGCGCCCGGCTGCGCGACGCCCTCCCGTCGGATGCCGCCCTCTTCAGCTCGCCGTACCGCCGCGCCATCCAGACCGCCCGGTTCGCTCTCGGCGAGGAGGTGTCGTTGCGGCTCGACGAGCGCCTGCGGGATCGCGAGCTCGGCATCCTCGACCGCCTCACCGCACTCGGCGTGGAACGGCGGCTTCCGCTGGAGGCCGAGCGCCGGCGCTGGGCGGGCAAGTTCTACTACCGCCCGCCGGGCGGCGAGGCGTGGACGGATGTGGCGCTGCGCATCCGCTCGTTCCTGCGCGACCTCCCCCCGAGCGGCACCGTCGTGGTCTTCGCCCACGACGCGGTCGTCAGCCTCTTCCTGTACGTCCTGCTGCGCATGACCGAGGGGCAGCTCGCCGAGCACCTGCTGACGCATCCCGTCGCCAACGCCTCGGTCACCGAGCTCACCGGCGAGGGCGACGAGTGGACGCTGCGGGCCTTCGCCGACGACGCCCACCTGTCGGTGGCCGGGCTCCCGGCGACCCAGCACCCCGGCGAGGCGCGCACCGATGCGTGATCGCACGGCGACGCCCGAACCGGAGCGGGTGACCCCGGAGCTGCTGCGTGCGTGGCCGCTGCCCGAGCCGTCCGGATCCAAGCGGTCGCGCGGGCAGGTGCTCGTGGTCGGCGGCGCCGTGCGCTCCCCCGGTGCCGCGCTGCTCGCCGGGCGTGCGGCCCTGCGGGTCGGGGCCGGGAGGCTGACCCTCGCGGTCGGCGCGTCCGTCGCCGCGCCGATCGCCGTGGCCCTGCCGGAGTGCGGCGTCGTTCCGCTGCCCGAGACCTCGTCCGGGAGTGTGCGCGGAGCGGGTGTCCGTGCGGCGTCCGATGATCTGGCGTCCGCCGACGCGGTGCTCCTGGGGCCGGGTCTCGACGATGCCGCGGAGACCGCCCGGATGCTCCCCCGCGTCGCGCGCGCCGTCGGCCGAGACACGGTCCTCGTCCTCGACGCCTACGCTCTCGGGGCCCTCGCGGGGCACCCGCGGCTGGTGGGGGGCGTCCCGCGCATCCTCACCCCGAACACCGAGGAGGCGTCGCGGCTGCTCGGCCGCGACACCGACGACCTCGATGCCGACAGCGTCGAGGTCGCCCGCCGCTACCGCGCAACGGTCAGCTGCTTCGGGCGGGTCGCCTCCCCCGACGGCCGGTTGCTGACCGTCGGCGACGGGGACCCCGGACTCGGCACCTCCGGCAGCGGGGATGCGCTGGCCGGCGCGATCGCCGGGCTCGCCGCGCGCGGAGCAGACCCCCTGCAGGCCGCCGCCTGGGGCACCTACCTGCACGCCGTGGCGGGCGACTCCCTGGCAGCGAGCGTCGGTCGGCTCGGCTACCTCGCGTCGGAGATCGTCGACCGCCTCACCGCGGAGCTCGACGCCCTCTCCTGACGTCCGGCGGCAGTTCGGCAGCAGACCCGGAATATGTCTAGCCGCGCCAACATCCGCGGCGTTACTCTCAGCCCACATCCAGGCTCGCCGAGCTGGAGTGGAGAGGGGAAACCGAACATGGACTGGAGCAACTTCTGGAGCGTCATCTGGCTCTTCTTCTGGAGCTTCGCCTTCGTGGCCTATCTGTTCGCACTGTTCGCGATCATCAGCGACCTGTTCCGTGATCACAAGCTGAACGGGTGGTGGAAGGCGCTGTGGATCATCTTCCTGATCTTCGTGCCCTTCCTGACGGCGTTGGTGTACCTGATCGCGCGCGGCCCCGGCATGGCGGAGCGCAACCAGAAGGAAGCCAGGCAGTACCAGGCGGCCACGGACGACTACATCCGGCAGGTCGCCGGATCGAGCCCGGCGGACGAGATCGCCAAGGCGAAAGCGCTGCTCGACAGCGGCGCGATCACCCCCGATGAGTTCGCGCACCTGAAGGCGCACGCACTCGCAGGCCGTGGAACGACGGGCGGGGCGGCCCCGGCCGCCTCCGCAGCGGCACCCGCGGCACCCGCCGCACCGGCCGGACCGGCGACACCGCCACCGGCAGCACCGACGGTCTGAACCCCGGTCGGGCGTTCGTCGTGACGAACGGGCGCGGCGCAGCAGTCGCCAGACGGCTGCGGCGTCGCGCCCGGTCCGGCCGCGCCCTCCCGGCGGACGAGCCGGCGCACACGCGGGCCGCTTCGCGGCTCTTCACGTAGAAAGGGAGCGGCTCATGACCCAGGATGCCTCCATCCCGGCACCGGCACCGGCGGAGCCCGATCACCGGACCGGCCGTCGCTGGCCTTTCTCTCGCGGGCGGAAACACCCCGTCACACCGGCGGAGCCCGTCGACCCGGACACCGAACTCGGACCGGCGGGCGGCGTGGGGCGCGGCGTGCGCATCCTGCTCGGACTGGCCGCCGGTATGGTGATCTCGTTCGGGATGGCCGCGATCGGCGGCATCCTCGCCCCGACTCTGCTCGCGCTCGTCCTGACGATCTGCGCCCAGCCGGTCCGGGTCTGGCTGGAGCGCCACGGCACCCCGCAGGGTCTGGCAACGGGAGCGGTCGGCCTGACCGTGTTCGCCCTCCTCGCCGGGTTCATCGCCGTGCTCTGGATCGCGACCGCGCAGTTCATCGGGATGCTGCCGCAGTACAAATCGCAACTCCAGCAACTCGGGGCCGACTTCACGGCGTGGCTGCAGAGCATCGGCGTCGGGCAGCAGCAGGTGCAGCAGATCAAGGCCGGTTTCGACCCCGGCACCTTCCTGTCGTTCTTCGGCGGCCTCCTCGGCAATGCGTTCGGGCTGATCGCGTTCCTGGTGATCGTGTTGACGATGCTCATCCTCATGCCCGCGGACGCCGCATACACGCCGACCCTGCTCCGGCAGCTGCAGCCGACGCGGCCGAACCTGGTCTACGCGTTCGGCGGCTTCGCGCACTCGGTGCGCCGGTACATGGTGGTCACCACGCTGCTCGGCATCGTGCAGGGCGTCATCAACGGGGTGGCCCTGTGGGCACTCGGCGTCCCCGCCGCGCTGCTGTGGGCGATCCTGTCGTTCCTCTGCAGCTTCATCCCGAACGTCGGCTACTTCATCGCGATCGTGCCGCCGCTCGTCTTCGGGTTCCTGACCGGCGGGTGGGGCACCGTCGTTGCGATCATCGTGATCTACGGCATCATCAACGCCGTCGTGCAGTCGATCGTGCAGCCGAAGGTGGTCGGCAACGCCGTCGCGCTCAGCCAGACTCTGACCTTCTTCTCCGTGCTGTTCTGGGCCGTCGTCCTCGGCCCGATCGGCGCCATCCTGGCGATCCCGCTGACGCTGCTCGTCCGCGCGGTGCTCGTCGACTCCGACCCCAGGTCCCGCCTGTGGCGGCCGATCATCGGCGACCTCACGCACACGCGCGAGCTCATGAAGGAACAAGCCGTCGAGCGCAAGACGGAGCGCAAGCAGCAGCACGCGCAGACCCCTCCGCCTGCGGCGTAGGGCGGTCGCGGAGGGCGGTCTCCGCTGCTCCGTAGGTGAAGTGGCTCCGAATCTCCGACGGGCCGCGGTCGGCATGGAGATCCGGTACGAGAAGGCGCGATTCTCCGACCAGGGCGGCTGGATCTCCGACCCGGGTCAGACCCCGCTGCTCTCCACTGACAGGTCGCTCCCGCCCTCGATCGTCAGCCGGCGGCCGATGCGGACCAGCTGGGGCTCCTCGGTGAACGCGCCCGCGAAGAGCGCCTCGCCCTTGCGGAAGGTCGGCGACTGCTCCAGCAGGTGGTGCGGCACGAAGCCGAAGACCTCGGCCAGCTCCGCGAGGTCGCGCGGCGAGTTCATCCGCATCAGGCCGAGGTTGTCGCACTGCGAGAGCACGTTCGGGTGGATCTTGGTCGGCCGCTGCGTCGACAGGAAGAGCCACAGCCCGAACTTGCGGCCCTCCGCCGCGATCTGGATGAGCTGCTCGGTGAGCTGCGCCTCCACCGCGGTGCGAGCGACCGGCGGGCAGAAGTTGTGCGCCTCGTCGATGACGATGAGGAGCGGCCGCCGCTCCATCCGACGCTCCCACAGCTGTTCGAGGATGCCGAGCGCGGCCGCCTGCGGCTCCCCGGGGTGCGAGAAGCCGCCTAGATCGAGCACGGTGGCACGCGGCCGCTCGTCGACGACCGAGGCTGCGGATCCACCGCCCATCGCCCACAGCGGCCAGTCGAGGATCTGCAGATTGTCGATGCGCAGCCCGAGCCGTCGGTGGGCGGGGTCGTCCGCCTCGAGCAGCGAGCTGAGGAACGTCCCGCGCTCGAAGTGCTCCGGCCGCGCCTCCAGGTGCAGCAGCGCGTTGAACTCCTCGGCGTCGGCGATCGGGTCGAGCCGGCCGACGGCTCCCTTCGAGCGAACGCTGAGGTCGATGAAGCGGATGCGCACCTGAGGCTCCCGCGGAGTGCTGGAGTGCAGCACGCGGATGTCGAAGCCCTCCCACCGCTCGGCCGCGGCGCCATCGGATCCTTCGCGCGTGTGCGCGAGCTCCACGAAGTCGGCGTTCGGGTCGAGCACGGCGACAGGCAGCTCGGTGTGCAGCAGCAGCTGCTCCAGCACGACGCCCAGCGCGTAGGTCTTGCCCGACCCGCTCTGGCCGCACCAGAACGTGTGCCTGTTGAAGCGCGAGCCGTCGATGACGGCGGGTCGTTCCGGTGTATCCACCGTGGTGCCGACAGTGAGCGGGATCATCCGGCTCATCCCCCGTTCTGCGGCCGTGTCCGGTCCGCGTGGCGCCGATGCTAGCGCGGGGCCACCCGTCGCGGACAGACCAGGATGTCGAGAAGGTGACGTGATCTTCAGCGATGGGGCCTGCCTACCAAGCCGAGCGACGCATGACCGCCGCGGGCGCGTATTGTCCTTCGCGTGACCGACCCGAGATCGCGCCGCCCAGAGTTCTGGCGGAACTTCGCATGGACGTTCGCGGTTGCGGCCGCGGTCGGAGTGACTGCCGGCATCGTGTTGCTCCTGCTCGGCAGCCCGAGCGGATGGATCAACGTCTTACTCGGGGCGCTGATCGGATTCCAGAGCTTCACCTACTTCCGCGCCTACCGGCGAACGAGACACGAACGCGACAGGGGCGGCCGCGAATGAAAACGGGCCCAGTTCTGATGATCCTCGGGATAGTGCTGTGGCTGGTCGGGTCCGCGCTGTTGATTTTCGGAGGGGGGCTTCCCTGGCGCTTTGTAGGCGCGTTCCTCTTCGCGGCGGGCATCGGTCTCGTGCTCTTCTTCGGGCTGAAAGGGCGGCGACGCCCGTGACATTCTGCCGGAGCCACGGCGAGTAGCGCCCGACTCATGACCGGTGCGGCTTCGCGAGTCGCGTCTCCAATCGGAATTCATTGACGTTTACTCAGTTTCGGCGTTGGCTACCCATCGGGCGCACCATCTCGGCGGGAAGCGGGCTGTGGCCTCACCGTGGCGACGTGAATGACGGAAGGACCGACGATGGCCGGTGACGTGTCGAAGTACCCGTGGTGGGCCAGAGCCACCGGCGGCAACCGCGGCTGGACGATGACCCTGGCCATCGCCTACACGCTCCTAGCCCTCCTCAACGGGGTCGTGTGGTTGACGGGCTCGGGCTGGTGGTCTGGCGTCGTGTCGATCGTGTTCCTGCTCCTCGCGATCTGGGAGTGGGCGATTGTGGCCTACCTCAACCGGCAGACCCCGGAAGGAGGGCACCATGGCTGGTGACCGGCTCGAAAAGCCGTGGTTCGTCCTCACCACCAACCGCGGGGGATCCTGGTTCTTCGCCATCTTCTACACCTCCTTCGCCGCGTTCGACATTTACGAGGCCATGGCCCATGGCCTCGGGTGGCGGTGGGTGCTCGCTGCGGGCTTCTCCCTCCTCAGCGTTCTCGGATGGGTATCCCTCGCGTGGGTGCTCCGCCACCCTGAACCGTCGTCGACCGGTGAGCGCGACGATGGTTGACCGGAAACGACCGTGGTGGTTGGCGTGAACAAACCCGCGACGACCTACGACCGCCGCAAAGTAAGGCGCACCATGACCGTCTTGCTCGTGGTGTCCTGGACGTTCCCAGCATCCACTGGGGCGGGGGCGGTGCTGCTCTGGCTATCCTCGATCGACTCACAGCGGTGGGCGCCGGCAATCATCTCGACCGCGTTCGCCGTCCTTCTGCTCGGGTCGTCGATCCACCTCACGGTCTTATTTCGACGATGGTGGCGTGACCAGCAACGAGAGGGTCCGGCAGGCAACGGCCAGGACGACGCCGACAACGACGAGACCAAATCAACGTGGTCCTAGCCTCATGAGTCGCCGACCGCCCGACCGGTTCCGGGCGCTTCCGCCTGCCGTTTGATCTCAGTGCGGAGCGCGGCGCGGCCGTTGCGAATCGTGCGGATGCCGTGGACGGTGAACACCCCGCCGGAGACGATGGCGACGGTGACAAGCGGATGCAATGCCGAGTGCAATGGTGCGAGGTTGAGAACGTCGGCGAGTAGTCCCCAGAGCAGCGCGGCCGCCGCGACCGCCAGGATCAGCCAGCCGTTGCGAACCTTCCGACGCCCCTCCGTGAGTTGCGGCGTCTCCTCCACGTTCGTCGCAGCGTCGGCATGGAACGCATGGCGTCCGGCACTGCGGTCATCCACCGGCGCCACCGTTGCCTGGCGTTATCTGCTCCGCCTCCGGGTGCCGGCGGTAGAAGGCATAGCCGGCCCACCTCGACCGGCCAGCATTGATGACCCACCACGGGCGTTTCCGAGCAATGCTCACCGGCCGAACATACGCCGCGGCCGGATCCTCCGCGAGAGGCTCACTCCGGGCGGAGGTTCTCCGGGATGGGGAACGGCAGCGTGTACACGAGCTGGGGCGCGTCGATGGCGCCGAAGTCGTCCTTCTTGACCACGATCCGGTCGGTGGAGACCTCGGTGAGGCGGACGCGCATCCACCGGCCGTCGTCCAGGCGCAGCTGGTAGCGGTCGGCGAGGTAGCCGATGCCCGCCGACTCCAGCATCTCCTCACCGGTGAGCCAGTCGGTCGGGCCGGAGAGCTCGCGTCCGAGGAGGTCGATCGGCACGAAGCCGTCGCCGTCCGGGCGCAGCCAGCCAACGCGCTCGCCGTCCTCGCGGCGGTGCTCGATCCACTCCTGCTCGATCTGTTCCCGCATCCTGCTTACCGTAGCGGCAGACGGCGACCTATGATGAGCGCGTGCTCGCCGGAAGAGCCGACGGCGAGGGCGGGCACGTCGCTCCCGAAGGAGGTGCGGCATGACTCTGGATGTCGCAGAAGCGGGTGAGCGCGCGGAGACCCCGCTCACTCCCGAGGAGCTGGCCGCGGCCGGGCGTGCGGCCCGGGCCACGCTGCCGCGCTCCGCCCACGCGGACTATGCGCCCCCGCCCGGGCGCGACCCCATGGGAATCCTCCGCTCCCAGCACGAGGACCGCCTGCAGAATCTCGTCGACCTGCGGGTGGAGCGGATGAGCGCCGACGCGTTCGCCTTCTACCGCGGCACGGCGGCGATCCAGGCCGCCGATCTGGCCGCGGCGCCCACGACGGGTGCGGAGGTCGTGGTCTGCGGCGACGCCCACATCGCCAACTTCGGCATGTACCGTTCACCCGAGAACGCGATGGTGTTCGACATCAACGACTTCGACGAGTCGACGGTCGGCCCGTGGGAGTGGGACGTCAAGCGGATGCTCACCAGCGTCGTCCTCGCCGGGCGGTCGCTCGGGATGTCGCCCGAATTCGTGCGGGACACGACGCGGTCGGCCGGGGAGGCGTACCGCCGCTGGCTCCAGGAGGCGCTGACCGAGCCGCTGACCGCGCGGTACTTCACGCCGACGTCCGTCTCCTCCGGCCGCGGCAGGCTCAGCGCGGACATGGAGCAGCTGATCCGACAGGTAACCAAGGAGTCGAAGAAGCGGACCACCGAGCATGCCGCGCGCCGCACGCTCCGCGCGGACGAGGACGGCGTGCTGCGCTTCGTCGACCGACCGCCGATCCTGCGCCGGGCCGAGCCCGAGATCCAGGCGCTGGCCCAGGATGCGTACGACCGCTACCGCCGCACGCTCCCGCCCAACACGGCTCTCCTCGCCTCGCAGCTGCGCGTCGACGACGTCGCCCGCCGTGTCGTCGGGGTCGGCAGCGTCGGCACACGATGCTTCGTGATCGCGCTGCGCGGGCCGATCGGCGAGCCGGTGATCCTGCAGCTCAAGGAGGCGAGCGCATCGGTCGTCGAGAGGTTCGGCGGGGTCGCGCCGCTGCCCGGCTACCTCGACCTCTCCCTGCTGCCGGACGACCAGGGCTACCGCGTCGTCGCGTGCCAGCGCATCCTGCAGGCGGTGTCCGACCCGTTCCTCGGCTTCATCCGGGTCGAAGGCTTCGCCTTCTACCTGCGCCAGTTCCGCAACCGCAACGCGTCGTTCGACATCCCCTCGATGAACGCGGCGCAGTTCTCGGACTACGCGCGTGTGTGCGCCGTCGTGCTCGCCCGGGCGCACGCGCGCTCCCCCAAATCGGCGTTCGTCTCCGGCTACCTCGGCTCCGGACCGGCGTTCGCCCACGCCGCGACGACGTGGGCGGAGCGATACGCCGACCAGGCGGAGGCCGACTACCGGGAGTTCGTGGAGGTCGCCCGGGCGGGAGGGTTCGCGGTCAGCTGACGGCCGGGGCGGAGTCCCGCGGCGCCACGGGCGAGGAACGCCCGCACCGCATCCTCGACCGCCGGGGTGTCCAGGTGGAGGCCGTGGCGGGCGTCGAGTTCGAGCAGCGTCGCGTTCGGGATGCCGCCCGCGAGCAGGCGCGCGTGCTCCAGCGGGGTGAGCGCATCCCGGGTGCCGTGGATCACCAGCGTCTCGGCGCGGATGCGTGCCAGCGCGTCCGTGCCGTCGTGGTCGCGGCTGGCTGCGAAGTGCCCACGGAGGGCCGGTCGGCCGGCGACGCGCGAGAAGAAGCGGTCGACGTCGTCGGGATGCTCGGCCGCCCACGCATCGTCGAAGAACAGCGGCAGCATGCGGTCGCGGTCGCCGCTCAGCAGGTCGGCGACCGCGGCCGGGTCACGGCGCTGTGCCGTGCGATCGCCTGCGGTGGTGGCGATGAGGACGAGCCGCCGCACGCGCGCGTGGTCCTCGGCGGCCAGCCACTGCGCGACGCGGCCGCCCATCGAGTGGCCGACGACGTGGGCGGCGGCGACACCGGCGGCGTCGAGCACCGCGACCGCGTCGGAGGCGAACTCGCGCGTCGAGTAACGCGAGGCGTCCCCCTCACCGCTGGCCCCGATCCCGCGATGGTCGAACACGATGATTCGGAAGTCCCGCGCCAGCGCATCGGCGAACGGGCCCCAGCCGTGCATCCCCGTCGCCTGCCCGGCGATCAGCAGCACCGGTACGCCGACGCCGCGCTCCTCGAAGGCGATCGGCGTCCCGTCGTCGGCGGTCGCGAACGTCGTCATGCGGGGATCGCGCGCTCTCGCACGGCCCGCGCGCTCCACCGGCCGTCGGCCTTCTCGACCCGGATGCGGTGCTCGAAGGCGCGCGTGACGGTCTCCGTCGTGACCGCCTCGTCGATGCCGCCGCGCGCCACGATGCGCCCGTGCGTGATCAGCAGAGCATGCGTCGTCGTCTCCGGCAGCTCCTCCAGGTGATGGGTGACCAGGACGCTGGCGAGCTCGGGCGCCGTGTGCGCGAGCCCGTCGATGGTCTCCAGCAACTGCTCCCGCGCCGCCACGTCGAGACCGGTCGTCGGCTCGTCGAGCAGCAGCAGCCGCGGATCCGAGATCAGCGCCCGCGCGATCAGCGAGCGGCCGCGCTCCCCCTGCGACAGCGTGGGCCAACGCGCCTCCCGGCGCTCGTCGAGACCGACCGAGTGGATGAGGTCGCGCGCACGGCGGACCTCCTCGTCGGTCGGCGTCCACCGCATGGGCGGTTCGAGTGTGCCGGTGATCCCGGTGAGTACGACCTCGGTCACGGTGAGCGGAGACCGCACGGGGTGCCGCGGGTTCACGTGCCCGATGTGCCGCCGCAGCTCCTGCAGCTCGACGCGTCCCAGTCGGCGGCCCAGCACATCCACGGTCCCGGAGGTCGGGAAGGTGAGCGCGCCGCAGAACCCGAGGACCGTCGACTTGCCCGCGCCGTTCGGCCCGAGCAGCGCCCAGTGCTCCCCCGCCAGGACCGTCAGGTCGATCCCGTCGAGGATCTGCGTGCCGTCGCGGCGGAACGTGACATCGCGGAGTTCGAGGACGCTGTCTGCGGCGGTCGGGGTCACCGATTCACCCTATCCACTTCCCCCGATCCACAGCGGCGCGGCGATTGCGCATCCACCCGGTCGCCGTCAAGGGACTCGTCCGGGCGCCCGCATCGTGCGACGGTGTCATCATGACGACCTCCGCACCGACCGCCCTCGCCGGATACGAGGAGGTCGCGACGGAATCGCCTGGCCGGGTCGGCCCGCTGCTCGACGCGCTCTCGCGCATTCAGCCGGAGGCGGTTCCGCTGCCCGGCGGTGGGCGGACGGCGGAGCGATTCGGCGCGCTCTCGCGGATCGCCGCGATCGACCTGACGGCCGCACGGGTGCTCGAACCGCACCTCGATGCGCTCGCGATCCTCGCCGAGGCCGGGCTTCCGCACCCCGCGGAAGGGACGACGTGGGGCGTGTTCGCGGCAGAGGCTCCTGGCACTGCTCTCGAAGCCGTGCGGGATGCCGACGGATGGACGCTCGACGGCGTCAAGCCGTGGTGCTCGCTCGGCGGTCGCCTCACTCATGGACTCGTCACTGCGAGTGTCGGCGAGGATCGCAGGATGTTCGCCGTCGACCTGCGCCAGGACGCCGTCACGGCCGAACCGGCCGCCTGGGTCGCACGCGGGCTCGCCGAGGTGGAGAGCGGTCCGCTCCGCTTCCAGGGCGCCGCCGCCGAACCGGTGGGCGAGGCCGGCTGGTATCTCGAGCGGCCCGGATTCCGCTGGGGCGGCATCGGCGTCGCCGCGTGCTGGTGGGGCGGCTGCCTCCCGCTGTTCCGCGCCCTGACGCAGCGCGCCGCGGCGCCCGGGAATCCGCTCCTCGCCGCCCGGGTCGGAGAGCTGTACCGTGCTCTCGAATCCGCTCGCCTTCAGCTGGAGCACGCGGCGGGCCTGATCGACGACGGCGTGGCCGGCGATGACGCTGCAGCGCTCGCCCACACCGTGCGCGGAGCGGTCGCCGACGCCGTCGTGCTGACCCTGGCCGCGGTGCGCGACCTGCTCGGACCGGCCGCCCTGGCCTTCGACGAGGGCCACGCGCGCCGGGCCGCGGACCTGGAACTCTACGTGTCGCAGTACCACCGCGGACGCGACGACGAGTCGCTTGCCAAGCGCCTCGCCGGACTGGATGCGCGGTCCGTCTGGTGGTGAGCTTCGACCCGCGTACCGCCGTGACCGCCCCCGACGCGTGGGAGGCGCTCGACGAGTGGTCGGACGTCCCCGCCTTCGACGACCGACCGGATGAACTGATCGTCTTCTCCGCACACCCGGACGACGAGACGCTCGGCGTCGGCGGCCTACTGGCCCGAGCCGCCGTTGACGGCATCCCGGTCCGCGTCGTGGTCGCGGCCGCGTGCGATCCGGGGCGGATGGACGAGTTGGATGCCGCACTCGCGACCCTCGGACTCCCGACGGCTCCCGCAGCCGCGCCCCTCGCGCTGGGCCTGCCCGACGGAGCCCTGAAACACCACGCGGACGACCTCCGCACCGCGATCGCGGAGATCCTCGACACTCCCTCGGACGCGGGAAACCGTCTGGTGCTCGCTCCCTGGACCGGCGACCGGCACGGCGACCACCGGACCCTCGGCCGGGAGGTCGTCGCGGCCGCCCGCGAACGCGGACGGCGCGTCCTGCTGTACCCGGTCTGGCTCTGGCAGTGGGGCACACCGGCCGATGTCCCCTGGCGGCGGGTGCGCGAGGTGGTCCTCGACGCCGGCGAGCGGAGCAGCAAGCGCACCGCCCTCGCCGCATTCGCCTCGCAGCTGCGGACCTCGCACAACCCGGACGGCGTGCTGGAACCGGGCTTCGTCGAGCGGGCCGCCGACGGCCGCGAGGTCGTCATCGAGCCGCCCGAGCCGGCGGATCAGCACTTCGAGCGGATGCACCACGAACGCGACGACCCGTGGCGTGTCCGCACCCGCTGGTACGAGCGGCGGCGGCGGGCGGTGCTCGCCGCATCCCTCCCCCGCGAGCGGTACGGCCGGGCCGTCGAACTCGGCTGCTCGATCGGGGAGACGACCTCCGTGCTCGCCGATCGGTGTGACGAGCTGATCGCGGTGGACGGCTCCGCGTCGGCTGTGGAGGCCGCGGCCGAGCGGCTGCGCGACCGGCCGAACGTCGTGGTCGAGCGCATGCGCGTCCCGCAGGAGTGGCCGGCCGCCGCGGACCACGGCACCGACCTCGTGATCGTCTCCGAGCTGGCGTACTACCTCGCCGAAGACGAGTGGGATGCAGTCATCGACCGCATCGTCGGCTCCCTGGCGCAGGGCGGCGAGGTGCTGCTCTGCCACTGGACGGGCGACTCCGACGACTTCGCCCAGTCGGGAGAGGCGGCGCATGCCCGATTCCGGGAACGGTCCGGCCTGCGGCCCGTGGTCGTGCATCGCGACGAGGAGTTCGTGCTGGAGGTCCTGCGATGAGGCCGGCGATCCGTCGAGCGGTCGTCGTGATCCCGGCCCGCGACGAGGCCCCCACGCTGGACGCCTGCCTGAGGTCGGTCGAGGATGCCGCGGCGATCGTGGGCGTGCCGACGGACATCGTCCTGGTCCTCGACGCGTGCACGGACGGCTCGGCGGCGATCGCCGGCCGGCATCCTGCTGTTCGCACGGTCACCGTGGAGTTCGGGAACGTCGGCCGCAGCCGCGCGCATGGCGTCGAGACCGCGCTCGCCGGCAGCGGGCAGGACCCGGAGAGCGTGTGGCTTGCCTTCACCGACGCGGACGGCACGGTTCCGCGCGGGTGGCTCGCCGAGCACCTGCGCGCCGCCAGGCATGCCGACGCGTACACGGGCGCCGTCGTCCCGGTGCTCGACGACCTCGACGCCGAGCGCCGCCGCGTCTGGGAGGACCGGCATCCCCCGGGCGCGACCCTCGGCCACGTGCACGGGGCGAACCTGGGGATGCGCGCATCCGCCTACCGCCGGGCCGGCGGCTTCCCGCCGCTCGCCACCGCGGAGGACGTCCGCCTGGCCGCGCGCCTGCGGGAATCGGGCATCGTGATGCTGTCGTCCGAGCACGAGCCGGTCGTCACCTCGGCCCGGCTGCGCGGGCGCGCACCGGCGGGGTACGCGGGCTACCTGGAGGCGCTGGCGGCCGACCGCTAGGCGCGGTCACAGTTGGATCACGTTCGGGCTTCCTTCGACGTACACCTAGGGGACGCACAGGCCGACTCCCTACGCTCGCCCGTTATGACGACGCAGCCGCTGAGACTCGGGCCGTTCGCCCGACGCCGCCTGGTCCGGCTGGCGCGCCGCGACGCGGCCACCGTCCACGACAGCGAGGTGGATGCGGGCGACCGCACGTCGCCGACCGTCGCCACCCTGCAGACCAGGGCCGACGCGTTCGCCCGCCGCGAGGAGCAGCGCTTCTTCCGCAGCATGCGTCGCGAGCTCACCGAGCACCGCGTCCTCACCTCCGCCCTCCGCTCCGACCTCGACACGTACGAGGAACGGATCGACCGGCTTCCCGAGGGCGACCGGCTCCGCATCGCCGAAGGACAGGGCACCGCGTTCGAGGAGCTGCGGCGGCTGGAGCGGCGCATCCGCCGGGCGCACCGGCGCAGCGACGAGCTCAGCGCGCTGATCAACGCGCGGTTCACCGCCGCGCAATTGCGGGCGGCACGGATGTTCGACCGCTCCGACGAGAAGGCCGCCGTGTACTGGGGCGCCCTCCGTCAGGCGACATCGGGACGCGTATCCGCGCATCCGCCCGCCCTGCACCGCTCCGACTGGCTCACCTCACGCGGTACCGCCGTTGACGCCCTGCACCCCATCGCCGCAGCACGCACAGCGGGCGAGGAGACCGCCGGCGTCACCGCCGGCCACGACGACCACCACAGGAGGACCGATGCCTCGGCGTGACCGACTGACCGACTACCGCGTCCCCGCCACCGGCGGCCTCCGCCGGCGGCTGCTCCGGCGGCTGCGGCGCATGCGCCACGCCGTCGACGTCGAGACCCTGGAGGTCTTCGAGCACGAGCTCGCCGCCTTCGAGCGTGCGGGGGTCGCCGAGCTGGAGCGGCAGCGCACCCGCAACGTCGCCATCGCCTCCGCCCGCGTCGCCGAGGCGCAAGCTCGGCAGGAGCTCATCCGCCGAGCGCTCGAGCGCGCCGAGGACGACATCCGCCGCGCCGACCAGGACGTCGCGCGGCTCGACGCCAAGCTCGCCGGCCACGATCCCGACTTCCACTCCTACGCCTGAGAGGCCGCCCATGGCACGCGACATCGTCACCCGCCCTCCGCGCCTGCGTCCCCACGTCGGCCACATCTCGCCCTTCGCCCACGTCATGGTCTACGTGCTGCTCGTCGCCATGATCGCGGTGGACTACATCCTGCTCGCGCAGGCGCTGACGCTCCTCCTCCGCAACGACAGCCAGTACGGGTCGATCGGGCTGCAGATGTACGTCATCACGCTCGGCATCTCGCTCGCGGTCGTCACCCTGCCGCACGTCGTGGCCATCCTGCTCCGTCGCGTCCAGGCGGGCGTCATGTCGCGGAGGTGGATCATCACCTCGGTCGTGCTCGGACTGGTCTGGGCCGCCATCCTCGCCGCCATCACGATCGCCCGGATCAAGGCGGGCATCGACGCGCAGAGCGCGGGCGGGCTGACCGGCCTCGTCGGCGGAGCCGAGACGGCCGCGCCGGCCGGGTTCTCGTGGACCGCGCCGGACACGATCATGGCGTTCCTCATGCTGGGCGTGCTGGCCACCTCCGGCGCGCTCAGCTTCGTCGTGGCGTGGCTGACGACGAAGCCGCTCCTCACCGCCGCCGAGAAGGCGCACGCACAGGCCGCCCGGCTGCGGCTGCTCCGCGATCGGCTGCACGGCGAGGCGGTCGCCGCCGAGGAGCGCACCCGCCTGGCGATGCAGCTCGACGCGCACGACGCCGTCCGGTACACGGGCGCCCGCGTCACGTTCCACTCCCGGATGGATGTGGTGCGCGCCCAGCTCGCGACCCGCCTGGCACAGCGCGAGCGCGACCCGGAGAGCACCAGCCAGATCATCCGCGAGCTGCGCGCCCGCCGCAGCGTCGAATCCCCCGACCTCGCCCCGCCCCTCCCGCCCGGCGCCTCCGCGTCGCCCACCTCTCCGACCGCCCCGACCTCCCCGACCGCGTGAAAGGCTCCCGCATGCCCCACCTCCCCCCGTCGAGTACGCACGAATTGCACGCGACGCGCCACGAAGACGGTCAGTCTTCGCGGACTCGACGGTGGGGGAAGCGCGGCGTTCGGGCGGGAGCGGTTGCAGGGGTCGTCGTGGCGGTCGTCGCGGGACTCGCGGCGTGCGCTCCGGCGACGGCATCCGGCGAGGCGTGCGACCAGTCGCACAAGCGCAACCTCGGCGTCGTCGCCGGGAGCACGGCGAACGCACCGGCCGTGACCCTCCCGGCGTCGGCGTCGGCTCAGCTGCAGGCGGCCGGCAAGACGAACGGCAGCGTGACCGTCGTCGTGCCATCCGGCACGCCGCAGGTCATGGGCACGACAGCGCTCGGGTCGTCGGCTCAGGATGCGATCGTCTGCCAGAACGACCAGCGCACCAAGCTCACGCAGATCACCTCGTACATCGACGGTCTCAAGGCGTCGGCCCCGGAGGTCGACTACCTGGGCGCCATCGACCAGGCGTCACGCAACCTCGGCGGCGACCCGATGGGCGTCATCGTCGTCGGCAGCGGGCTGCAGACCACCGACCCGCTGAACTTCGCCGGAACCGGCCTGCTCTACGCCGATCCGGCGCAGGTGGTCTCCGATCTGACCTCCCGGAAGCTGCTTCCGACGGACCTGAAGGGCGTCACCGTGTACTGGTCCGGGATGGGCGACACCGCGGGCGCGCAGCAGCCGCTGACTGTTCCGGCGCGCAGCAACCTGGAGGCGATCTGGTCCGCCGTGATCACGGCCGCCGGAGGGACGCTCTCGCTTCTCCCCGAGCCGGCCTCCGGGAATGCGGCCGCCGGGCTCCCTGCCGTCAGTCCGGTGACCATCGAGCCGGTCGCCACGAAGACGGACTGGTCGAAGCCCGTGGTCATCCGCAACAGCGAACTGCTCTTCACGAAGGACACGGCGACCTTCTCCGATCCGGCCGCGGCCCAGAACGTGCTCGCCACCCTCGTGCCCGCGATCGAGCAGAACGGCAAGCCGGTGACCATCACGGGCACCGCATCCAAGGACCAGGCGACCGACAACACCGCCGACACCGCGCTCTCCCTGAAGCGGGCGGATGCGGTCAAGTCGGCGCTGGTGGGTCTCGGCGTGCCCGCCACCCTGCTTCAGACCGCGGGGGTCGGCTTCGAGTGGTGCGGCTGGAAGAAGGAGACCGACGCCTCGGGCGCCTACTCGGACGCCGTCGCGGAGCAGAACCGCACCGTCATCCTCACATCGGCCGGCGTCGGACTCTGCGGCTGACCGGGATGCCGCTGCCCGGTATGCGGCCCGCGGGAATCATCCAGAGTCCGCTCCGGTTGCCGCCCGTATGACGACAATCGGATTCATCGGTTCAGGACACATCGGCTCCCAGCTCGCACGCCTCGCGGTGGCCCGCGGCCACGACGTCGTGCTCAGCAACTCGCGCGGCCCGGAGACGCTGAGCGGGCTCGTGGACGAGCTCGGCGAGCACGCCAGAGCCGCCACCCCGGCCGAGGCGGCCGCCGCAGGCGACATCGTCGTGGTCACGACACCACTCGCCGCCGAGGCGACCCTCCCGGTCGACGAGCTGGCCGGCAAGATCGTCATCGACACGAACAACTACTACCCGCAGCGCGACGGGCACATCGCAGAGCTGGACGACGAGTCCACCACGGTCGCGGAGCGCCTGCAGAAGGTGCTGCCGACCTCGCACGTCGTGAAGGCCTTCAACCACATCGGCGCTGCCGAGCTCACCAGCCAGAGCCTGCCGGCCGGCAGCCCGGACCGCCGGGCCCTCATCGTCGCCGGCGACGACCCGGCCGCACGGGAGCGCGTCGCCGCGTTGATCGACGAGTTCGGATTCGACGCCGTCGACATCGGCGAGCTGTCCGAGGGATGGCGTGCCCAGCGCGACACCCCGGCCTACGTGCGCCGCTACGACGTCGCGGGCCTCCGTGAGGCGCTGGCCGCCGCGAAGCGCTACCGCGACATGTGACAAGAGCCGGGGCGCGTCATTCCCTCGCGCCCCGGCCCGTCAGCCCCGACCCCTTAGCCCGCGCGCTGCGCGGTGACGAGCTCCACGGTCAGATCGACGTCGTCGGCCGCGGCGGCCGCACGCGACGACAGGTAGCTGCCGCTGACGAACGCGATCGCGGCGAACACCAGGGCGACCACCAGATCCGCCCATTCGGTGGGAGTCAGATGCTGCAGCAGACCGCCGGTGCCCTCGGTGGCATCGGCGGCGTCGGGCGCCACGAGCAGCCCTACCGCGATGGCGCAGACCGCCAGCGCGAAGCCCAGTACGTACCACGCGATTTCCTTCACCTCCCTAGCTAACCTCCGATCGCGAATCCTCTGTACCGCCTTGCGCACGACCGATTCGGAGTGCTACGAGAGGCGCACGGCACGCCCTCTGTACATTTCTCGACGGAGGCAACACAATGACGTGACATGAGCCACCCTCATGTAATCCGGACGCCGGACCAGCGGCTCCGGATCTTCGTCTCCTCCACGCTGCAGGAGCTCGCCGCTGAGCGCCGGGCAGCGCGGACCGCCATCGAGCGGTTGCATCTCGCCCCCGTCATGTTCGAGCTGGGCGCTCGTCCGCATCCCCCGCGCGAGCTCTACCGCGCCTACCTGGAGCAGAGCGACGTCTTCCTCGGGCTGTACTGGGAGCGCTACGGCTGGGTCGCCCCGGACGAGGAGGTATCCGGACTCGAGGACGAGTACAACCTCTGCCCGGCCGAGCTGCCGCGTCTGCTCTACGTCAAGAGCCCGGCCGACCACCGCGAGCCGCGTCTCGCCACACTGCTGGCGCGCATCCGCGACGACGATCGCGCCGCGTACAAGTACTTCGAGACGCCGAAGGAGCTGGCGCAGCTGATCGAGAACGACCTCGCCACGCTGCTCGCCGAGCGCTTCGACCAGAGCCGCGCCCTCATCACCGCGGATGTGGCGAGCGACGCCGACCGCGTCGTGGAGCCGGTGCGCCTGCCGGTCCCGCTCACCGGGCTGGTCGGACGCGACACGGATATCGCGGCGATCGGCGACCGGCTCGCGCGCGGCACCCGTCTGGTGACGCTGGTCGGCCCCGGCGGCATCGGCAAGAGCCGGCTCGCCATCGCGGCGGCGCGCGCCGCGGCCCAGCACTTCGACGACGGCGCGGTGTTCGTCGACCTCTCGGCCGTGCACGACCCGCAGCGGGTTCCGAACCGCATCGCGCAGGCCCTCGGCGTGCGCGACACCGGAGACGCGCCCATCCTCGACAATCTCGCGACGGCGTTGCGCGACCGCAGCATTCTGCTCGTTCTCGACAACTTCGAGCAGGTTCTGGATGCGGCGCCCCTGCTGACCGGCCTGCTCGCGGCCGCGCCCGGGGTCGCCCTGCTGGTGACCAGCAGGACGCTGCTGCGGGTGAGCGCCGAGCAGAGCTACGACGTCGGGCCGCTCGCCGAGGACTCCTCCGTCAACCTCTTCGTCGAGCGGGCGCACGCCGTGAAGCCCGACTTCGAGATCACCGCGGAGAACGCCGACGCCGTCGCCCGCGTCTGCACGTCGCTCGACGGCGTTCCGCTCGCGATCGAGCTCGCGGCCGCCCGCATCCGCGTGCTCTCCCCCGCCGAACTGCTGGACCGCCTCGACCGGCGCCTCTCGGTGCTCGTCGGCGGCTCGCGCGACCTCCCGGAGCGCCAGCAGACCATCCGCCGCACCATCGAGTGGAGCACGCAGCTGCTGGCGCCGGAGCAGCGCCGTCTGCTCGCCCGGCTGGGAGTGTTCGAGGGCGGCTTCACCCTGGAAGCGGCGGAGTTCGTGGGCGCGGACGGCGACGATGCGGCCGACGTGCTGTCCGACCTCGCCGTGCTCGTCGACTCCAGCCTCGTCGCCCAGCACGACAGCGACGACCGGCCGCGCTTCACCATGCAGGCGATCGTCCGCGAGTACGCCAGGGAGCAGTTGCACGGCGACGGAGAGCTCGAGAGCGCCCGCGACGCCCACGCCCGGTACTTCATCGACCTCGGCGCCCGGGCCCGGCTGCCGCTCAAGGGCGGAGGGCAGCGCGAGTGGATGCAGCGGCTCGGCGACGAGCGCGACAACCTGCGCGCCGCCGAGCGCTACCTGCTGGACGCCCGCGACTGGGATCGCGCCGCGGAGCTAGCCTTCAACCTGTTCCTCTACTTCTGGGTGATCGGGCTGCTCGGCGAGGTGCGGACGTGGATGGACGAACCGCTCGAGTCCGGCGACGCCCTCCACGACCGCACCCGCGCGGTGGCGCTCTACTTCACGCGGACCATCCGGTTCTGGAAGGACCCGGACGGACGCGTCGCCGCCGACCTCGCGGAAAGCGCCGACCTGTTCGGCCGCTGCGCCGACCGCTCGGGCGAGGCGATGGCGCAGATCTCGCTCGCTCTCGCGCTCCTCGCCGGCGAGAAGCCGGACACCGACCGCGCGTCGGAGGTCATGGAGCGGAGCCTCCAGCTGTTCCGCGAGACCGGCGATGTGTGGGGCGAGGCCATGGCCCTCGTGCTGCTCGGCCGGGTCGCCCTGCTGCGCCAGGAGCTGCATACCGCTTTCGAGCGGTTCGACGAGTCCCTCGCCCTCACGCAGCGAGCCGGCGACGCCGTAGGAGGGCGGATCGCCTCCTACCACCTCGGCTGGGCGCATCTCCTGCTCGGCTCTCCCGAGGACGCCAGGAAGGACTTCTCGCTGAGCGTGACCCTCTCCACATCCCTCGGGCACATCGAGGGCATCGCGTACGGGCTGGAGGGCTTGGCGGCCGTGGCGGCCCTCGCCGGCGACGTCGATCGCGCCGGGCGGCTTGCGGGCGCCGCGCACGCCCTGCGGGAGCGGTCGGGAACCCACAACGGGCCGACGTTCACCTTCCACCAGCGGTACCTGGACCGCCTCGCCTCCGTGGCGCCGGCCGGGCGGCTGGCGGCCGCGGTGTCCGAGGGTCGCGAGCTCAGCGTCGAACAGGCCGTGGCCGAGGCGCTCGCGGAGCCGAGCCTGAACTGAGCGCGCCCGTTAACGATGGGAGCCCCGGCACCTGAAGAGGTGCCGGGGCTCCGTCGGATCCCGGTTGGCGCACCCGAAACGCCGGCCGGGATGGTTCAGGGAGGTCAGGCGATGAGCGCCCGCTCCTCGGCCTCGGCCGGAGCCGGGGCGACCCAGGCGCCGTAGACGGCGACGCGTGCGGACTCCAGCGTCCCGTACACGCCCAGCTCACGGCCGGTGCAGTCGGTGGCGATGAAACCGTCGTGGTTGCGGTCCACCATGCCCACGTACGCGGTCGGCGTCGAGGCGACCCAGAGGGCGGCCGCCGGCGAGTGCCACGAGACGTACTCGGTGGGCAGGTCGACGATTTCTGCGAGGGACTCGGCCATGGTTCTTTCCTTACTTCTCTTCCGTCGTGGTGCGATTCGAAGATCTAGTTAGATGATCGAACTACCCGCTCGGGGAAGCAAGAAAATCGGGGGGCCTTGTTTTCGCCAAACGCTTCCGCTATAAGCGCTGGGCCAGCATCAACCCCGCGGGTTCGGGCGGATCTCGGACTCCTCCATGACGATCATTCCGGAGGCCCGGCTGGCGGTCTGGATCATGGCCTCGATCCAGTCCTTGTTGAGGGTCGGCACCTTGGAGCCGGAGAAGAAGATGTGCAGGGGGACGCCGTTGTCGACCCAGACGGTGTGACGCCCGCTGCCGAGCTCGGCCGGCACCGGCCAGGTGAGGAAGAAGTTCTCCCCGCGGCGGAGCTTGGTGCTGATCGCGATCTGCATGTGGAAGAGCAGGCGATCGTCGAGTTCGTAGCTTTCGCCGTCGTAGCGGAGTGTGCCCACGGATACCTTTCCTCTGGTCGTTCGTGGCGCCTTTCGGCGCTGCTGCGAGCTTACCCGCCCGGAATACAGGTGTATCGTGACCGCGCGATAGTCTTCTACATCATCCCCACGGAAAGGATCACCGCATGATCGTTCACCGCCTCACGGTCGATGGAAAGGACTACTTCCTCCCCGATCCGGTGGACGACCTGCGCGGGAAGATCCTGGAGGCCGTTCGCGCCGGCGGCGGCTATGTCACGATCCCGCCGCTGCGGGGCGGCCCCGGCGTGGATGTGCTGTTCTCCCCGGGCATGCCGGTCACCTGGGCGCAGATCGAGGTCGACCCGCCCGCTCCCCGCCAGGAGGAGTCGCGCGTCGACATCGACTCGTTCGACGCGCTCTGAGCAGCCCTCACCTGACGACCCGGACGCGCCCGGCCTGACCACAGGCCGGGCGTGTTCTGCATCAGGACGTTGCGCGACGTCCGGTTGTCAGGACTCGCGCGTGCGCATCCGGTACCACGACAGCAGCGCAGGCGCCGGCTGAGGGCGCGCGATCCAATATCCCTGGGCCCTGTCGCAGCCCGCCGCGGCCAGCCGGTCGAGCTGCCCGCGGCTCTCGACCCCCTCGCCGACGACCCGGATGCCCCGGCGGTGCGCCTCGCTGATGATCTGGGCGACCTCGTGCACGCGGTCGTCGGCCTGGACCAGGCTCCGATCGAGCTTGAGCTCCCGGGCATGAAGGGACTCCACCCGAGCGAACGACGAATGCCCCGTCCCGAAGTCGTCCACCGAGATCGTGACGCCCGCCGCGGCGAGCGCCTCCAGCGGAGCCGCCACCCGTTCCGGGTGCTCGATGCTGTAGCTCTCGGTCACCTCGACGATCAGCGTCTCCGGGTCGCACCGGCCGGTTGCGAAGGCGCCCTCGAACATGTCGTAGAGCGAGGGATCCTCCAGCTGGGTCGCCGAGACGTTGACCGCCACGTCGATGGTGCAGCCGGGGATGTACTGGGAGGTCACGTCGGAGATGATTCGTGCCGTCAGCAGCGGGAGCAGGCCGGTCTTCTGCGCGACGTCGACGAAGACGTCGGGCGCGACCTCGCCGCGCTCCGGATGGGTCCAGCGGGCGAGCGCCTCCACCCCGACGACCGAGCCGTCGGAGACCTCGATCTGGGGCTGGTAGGCAGCAGTGACCTGGCGCTGCGCCAGCGCGATCTCGAAATCGCGGGCGAAGTCCTCGAGGGTCCCGTCCACCAACGTCACCCTCGTGATGATTCCCACGCCAAGCTAGCTTGTCAACTTTTAAGGGACCCCTTGCGAAGAACGGGGGTGTGGCGCTAGCGGGCTCGTCGCCGGCGGTGCCGTTGACCTCCCGCGATGCTCAAGAACGTCGCTGCGGCCGCCCCCGCGACCCCGGCGACCACCAGATCCACCGCCTGGACGACCGGCGACACCGCCTCGCCCACGGGCGCGAGCAGCAGGACGATCGCTGCGACAGCGACCGCCGCGGCGAATGCTCCCGCCGATGACAGACCGTACATGGCCTTTCCCCCTCCGGATGGCCTTCCCCCGAACGATCCGAAGCATAGCCAGTCCACAGCGTGCGGGGCAGACCCGACTCGGCCTGTTCACCGAATCGTCATCACCGCATCCGTGGCGCTCCCCCGGTACTCGTCGGAGAGGAGACGGTAGGAACGGGTGAGGAAGGCTCCGAGCGCGAGTCCGACCATGATGAGACCCGAGATCAGGAACACCAGGGCGATCCCGCGCGCACTGCCGTCGCCGAGGAGCCAGCCCCAGGTGGCGGAGCCGGCCTCGGACGCCATGTACGGGATGATCAGGAACTGTGCGACAGGAGCGATCAAGAATGCGGTGATCGGGGCGGCGGCCGACTCCAGCGCCTGCGCGAAACCGAAGACGCGACCCTGCCGGGCGAACGGCACGATCTTCTGGATGACGGTCTGCTCGGACGCCTCCACGGCCGGGATGAGCGCCATGTACGCCCAGATGCCCGCCGCGTACAGCAGCCACCACTCGCGGAGCGTGAAGGTCGCGCCGAGCAGCCCCATGATGGCGACCAGGATCAGCATGGTGCGGATGGGGTTCCTGCCGAGCCCGAACTTCGCGACCACGAGCCCGCCGATGATGAAACCCGTGGAGGCGACGCCGAGGACGATGCCCCACAGCTCCACCGCGAAGAGCTCCAGGCCGTACGGGTCCATCAGGGCGAGGTAGACGCCGCCGATCAGGTTGTTGAACGTCGAGAAGATGATGAGGGCGAAGAGCCCGGGCGCCTGGCGGATGGCCGCGATGCTCCCCCGCAGGTCGACGGCCGACGCGGAGGCGTCGCGCTCCGGGAGCTCCTCGGGGATGCGCAGCAGGAGCAGGTGGAAGGCGGCGAGGCCGGTCAGGACGATCGCGATGACCAGCGTCCACCCCATCCCGAGCAGTCCGATGGAGAGACCGCTGAAGACGCTGGTGACGATGAACGCGAGGCCTTGAACAGTGCCGACGAGCCCGTTGGCGTTGGCGTGCCGCTCGACCGGGACGAGCAGGGTGACCGTGGTGGACAGGGCGATGTTGCGCAGGTTCTCGACGACGGCGCCGAAGAGGATGATCCCCGCGAAGATCCAGAACATCGGGCCGCCCAGGTCGAGCAGTGCCTCCTCCGGGAAGATCAGGTAGAGCACCCCGGCGATGGAGAACGCGGCGAGCGTCAGCAGAGAGGCGAGCATCATCACATGCTGCTTGCGATGCCGATCGACGATGGTGCCGAAGAGGATCGAGAACACGGCCACCAGGAGCATGTAGGCGCCGCCCACGATGCCCGTCGCGAGCACCGACCGGGTCTCGAGGTAGACCCAGAAGGTCAGGGCGAACCAGAGGTAGCTCGTCGTGACGTTGGCCACGGCCGTGTTGACGAGCACCTGCGCGAACGTGCGCATGCCCCGCTCTGGTGACGCCGTCGTCATACGCGAACCCTACCGGCCCCTCCGCCCACCGTCGAGTACGCACAAATTGCACGCGACGCGGCGCGGGGATGTGCAAAGTTTGCGGACTCGACGGTGGCGGGTGAGGGGCGGGGAGGTCAGGCGGCGGGTGGGAAGGGGACGGGGTAGGGCTCGGCGGCATCGGCGGAGCGCGAGACGGGAGCCCAGGCGAGATCAGAAGCCAGGAGGCGGCGGTCCTGCGCGACGCTCATCTCGGTGGCGTTCACCCCGAGCGGGAGGTTCTGCGGGATGTCGTCGCTCTTGGCGAGGCGGACGAGGATCTCGGCCGCGCGATCCGGGTCGCCGGCGGGGCCCTCGTCGGACTGACGCACCCGCCGGTTCATCGCGCCGACGGTGCTCTCGTATCCCTCGGGGATCTCGCGCACCTCCATCGACGATCCCGCCCAGTCGGTGCGGAAGCCGCTCGGCTCGACGACGAGGACCTTCACGCCGAACGGAGCCGTCTCCGTCCGCAGCACGCGGCTGAAGCCGTCGATCGCGAACTTCGCGGCCTGGTAGGACGCGATGCCGGGCGACCCGCCGACGCGCCCGCCGACCGACGAGAACTGGATGACGAGCCCGCCGCCCTGGGCCCGCAGCAGCGGGATGGCCGCCTTGCTGATGTTGTACACGCCCCAGAAGTTGGTCTCGAACTGCGTGCGGAAGTCGGCGTCGTCCGTGGTCTCGATCGGCGACACGTTCGCATAGCCGGCGTTGTTGACGATCACGTCGAGCCGGCCGAAGCGGTCGTGCGCCTCGCGGAGCGCCTCGGCGGCGCGGGCGGGGTCGGTCACATCGAGCTGGAGCGGCAGGATGCGGTCGCCGTACTCGGCGACGAGGTCGACCAACTGCTCCGGGCGACGGGCGGTGGCGGCGACGCGGTCACCGGCGCGGAGCGCGGCGACGACGAGGGAGCGGCCGAAGCCGCGGGAGGAGCCTGTGATGAACCATGTCTGTTCCATGGAGTTAATGAAACACCGTTTCTTTAAATAATGCAACTCGGTTGCGCTAAACTGGCGACATGACCCAGCAGGAGACGCGAGAGAGCGGGCAGCGACGAGCCCGCTCCCCCGAGGCGAAGGCCGCTCGCGAGCAGGCGATCCTCGACGCCGCCCGCGCCCTCGGCCGCGATCGGGGCATCCGCACCGTCACCCTGACCGACATCGCCGACGCGGTCGGAATGCACAAGTCGGCCATGCTGCGGTACTTCGAGACGCGCGAGGAGATCTTCCTCCGGCTCACCGCCGAGGCGTGGAGGGAGTGGACGCCCGTGCTCTGCGAGCGCGTCCGCCGTGCTTCCACCGCCGAGGGCGTCGCCGCCGCCTTCGCCTCCACCCTGGCCGCTCGCGGAGCGTTCTGCGACCTGCTCGCGCAGGCGCCGCTCAACCTCGAGCGCAACGTCTCCGTCGAGGCCGTGCGCAGCTACAAGCTCACGAGCGGCGAGAGTCTCGCGGCGATCAGCGACGCGGTCCGGGATGCGCTCCCGGCCCTCACGGACACGGCCGCACGCGATCTGGTCGCCGCCGCGACCTCCCTCGCCGGCACCTTCTGGCAGATCTCCACCCCGCCGCCGGAGATCGCCGAGCTCTACCGCACCGACCCGCGGCTCGGGCACGCGCTGATCGACCTGGAGCCGCGGCTGCGCCGCATCCTGCGCGCCTACCTGACCGGCGCTCTGGCCGGCTGAACCAGGCGTACGGTGTCGGCGTGACCGACGTTTCGCAGGGCTCCGACGCCTCCCCGGGCTCCGACGCTTCCCCGGGCTCCTCTGGGGAGGACACCGCTCAGGGAACCCGCACCGGACGCGGGCCCGCCTTCGCGGTCTGCATCGCGGTCGGCGCGCTGACCATCCTCGATCTCTCCGGGGTGAACGTCGCACTGCCCTCCATCCAGCGCTCGCTGCACGCCGACTCGACGCAACTGCAGCTGATCGTGGCGGGCTACGCCCTCGCCTTCGGTCTCACCCTCGTGCCCTCCGGTCGCCTCGGCGACACCCGGTCGCGCCGGGCGATGTTCGTCATCGGCCTGGTCGGCTTCAGCCTCGCGAGCGCCCTGTGCGCGCTCGCCCCGAACATCGTCTGGCTGACCATTGCGCGGTTCGTCCAGGGCGCCGCAGCGGGCGTCCAGATGCCGCAGGTGCTCGGGATGATCCAGCAGCTGTACCGCGGACCGGAGCGCGGGCGCGCGTTCGGCGTCTTCGGTGCGATGGTCGGCATCGCCACGGCGATCGGCCCGAGCCTCGCCGGCTCGCTGATCGCGATCGGCGGCGCGGAGGAGGGCTGGCGGCTGCTGTTCTGGTTCAACGTGCCGTGCGGCGCCGTCGCGCTCTTCTTCGCACTGCGGTTCCTGCCGCGTACGCAGGAGCGGCCGACGGGAGGAACACAGCTGGACCCGGTGGGGCTGGTCCTCCTGGCGGGGGCCATCCTCGGCCTGATGCTGCCGTTCCTGCTCACCACCGGATCCTCAACGGACGACCCCCTCCGCTGGCTGTGGCTCATCGCGTTCGCGGCCTTCGGGTCGGCGTTCCTCCTGTGGGAGCGCCGTTACGCGAAGCGCGGGCTCTCACCGATCGTCCACCTCGCCCTCTTCCGGCTGGCCTCCTACCGCAACGGCATCCTCATCGCCGCGGTGTACTTCGCCGGTCTGCCGGCCAGCTTCCTCGTCACGACGCTGTTCCTCCAGGAGGGACTGCACGCCCAACCGCTCGCGGCGGGGCTGGTGAGCGTTCCCTTCGCGCTCGGCGCCGCCGTGTCGGCGTTCATCGGCGGCCGCCTCGTCCAGCGCTTCGGCTGCGCCCTCGTCGTCGTCGGGCTCGTCATCGTGATCGTCGGCATCGGCGCACTGCTCGCCTCGGCGACCCTGGCCCCGCCGGCGGCTGCGGAATGGCTGATGGCCGCATCCACTCTGGTCGGCGGCATCGGCGGCGGGTTCGTCATCTCCCCCAACCAGACGTTGACCCTCTCGGAAGTGCCGCCGGAGGAGGGCAGCGCGGCCGGGTCGATCGCGCAGCTGGGCCAGCGGGTCGGAACGGCCGTCGGCGTCGCGCTCGTGACGGCCGTCTTCTTCACGACCGTCCCGGGCGGCGGTAACCATCCGGTCGATCAGTACCACCAGGCGGTGAGGGACGGGTACCTCGTCACGCTCGCGCTGCTCGCGGTCGCCCTCGTCGTCGGGCTGGTCGACCTCCGTGCCCGCAAGAAGGCGGGGAAGACGGGCGTCTGATCGGCGTCCGCGTGGGCCTTCGTCCGGCAGCCGTTCCCGGGAGAGCGCGCGTCACTCCCCCGATCGGCGCGACCGACCCCGTAGCCTATGCACGTATTTACGCCCGTTCGGGGATGGGGTGGTTCCGATGGTCTCGCAGCTCGGGCGCGTGCGCGCGCTCACCGTGGCGGCGGCCGTGCTCGCGCTGGCGCTGGCCGGATGCGCGCCGAAGTCCGGCGCCGACGCCGGAACGCAGACGCCGTTCCCCACCCCGACGCTGACCGCGAGCCCCACGCCGACGCCGACGCTCCCCGCGACGCAGACTCGCGCGCCGACCACGGGCCCAGGGACCACGGAGGCGCCGGACGCTCCGGCGCCCACCGGTGCTCCGGCCGACACCGCCGGGGCGAAGGCGCTGGCCGTGCAGGCGTGCCAGCAGGTCGCCGACGGCTTCGCCGCGAGCCGGGTGGCCGCCGCGACGCCTCTCGCCGCCGCTGCCGCCGAGAAGGACGGCATCTGGAAGCCCCTGGCCGCGAACCTCGCGTTCATCAATGCCAACCCCATCAACCCGGAGACCGGTGCGGGCCCGCAGAAGACGGTGGAGGACTCCTCCGCCGTCGCGCGCGACTGCTTCACCCTCGCCGGCGTCACCGTGAGTCAGGACTGACATGCGCCGCCTCCGTCGAACGTCCCTCCGCGCCGCATTCGCCCTCATCGCGGTACTCGTGGTCGCCGGCTTCTCGGCCGCCGCGCCCGCGCCGTCCGCACGGGCCGCGCTGGCGCAGCCGGCGGAGAGCACCTGCGTAGAGACCTGCGTCGATGTGCCCGCCACGGCGCAGGCCGCTGCCCAGAAGCTGCTCGAGGACTACAGCCAGGGCACCCTGATCATCGAATGGGCCGAGCGCGCCATCATCCCGAACGAGCTGCAGCCGATCGCCAACGGCACCATCGGTCAGACGCCGCAGTGCAACATCGACAAGCGGACGCTGCAGACGCTGGTGATCATCATCCGCAACTACGGCTCGGTGCAGGTCAGCGACCTCAACCGGCACTGCGCCAACGACGGCGTCGCCACCTGCGCGAGCAACCCGACCTCCCGCCACTGCACGCCGCCGGGCGCCCCCAACGCGATGGACATCACCTACATCGGCTCCGCCAGGACGCGCGGCAACGACGGGCCGACGAACATCCTGCTCCCGTTCCTCGACTCGTTCCTGCCGGCCGGATCGCGCGCCGGTCAGGCCTCAGGGGCCGACGGCTGCGGGGCGTACTGGATGCCGCCGCTGCGCAACATCTCGCGCTTCGCCGACTACTGCACGCACATCCACATCGACTTCGGATCGTCGACCGGGGAACTGCGCGGACTGACCCGCTCGGGCGGCTGACCCGCTCGATCGGCCGACCGGCCGCGCCTACTCCAGCGGGTCGATCGGGTTGGTCCGCCCGACGATCAGCGGATCGACCGGTGTGAACGGGAACTGCGGGAGCTGCGCCTCCGGCACCCCGAACGCCGACGACAGCACCTCCCGCGAGAAGGCGGATGCCGTGGCGCGGTACCCGATGTCTCCGGGCGTGGGCTGGTCGAAGAAGATCAGGAAGTGGATGCCCTCGTCGCCCAACGCCTCGATGTGGTGCGGGTAGGCGCGCGGGATGAAGTAGGCGTTCCCGGGCTCCAGCTCGTATGTGTCGAGCGAGCCGTCCGGGTCGAGCACCGTCATCCGCGCGTGCCCGCTCTGCACGTACCCGAGCTCGGCCGTGACGGGATGCCAGTGCGGCTCGCGCATCCCCGTGTTCGCGATCTCGAGCGAGTACATCGAGAGGTCGTCGAGCGCCGCCCAGAACTGCTTGCGCGCGAGCCGGGCGCTGCCGTAGTCGTACGAGAGCGGCGGGTTCTGCCCCGCGACATCGAACAGGTGGGCGTTCGGGAGCCCGGCGGTGTCCGGGATGCGGGCCGGGCCCTCGCGACGCACGATCTGCTGGGCGTCGTGCCGGTCGAAGGCGGCGAACGCCGACGACGGCAGGTCGTAGGTGTTGCCGAGCACCGCATCCGTCATCGCATTGAAGCTGCTCTGCAGAGAGAAGTGCGCCGGACGCGACGTGCGGAGGGAGGCGATGATCTCCGCGGTCTCGTCCCCCACGTTCTCGATGTGGTAGATCGCGCCGGAGGCGACGTGGTACATCTGCCCCGGCTTCACGACGAACGACGCGAACTCGTCGGCGTTGGCCAGCATCGACACCAGCACGGTCCCCCGCACCACGTAGGCGATCTGGTTCGCGTTGACGTTCCACTGCGGCTCGCGGACCCCGCCCGGTTCCAGCACGATGCGCTTCAGCGACATGCGCTTCAGGATCGGGAAGTCGTCGGCGGTGAGCTGCGAGATGCTGCCGAAGTCGTTCTCGTAGGTGTCGGGGGCATCGGCGAGCGAAGCGACGTGCGGCGAGGTCGTGGGCATTCGGGTCTCCCTGTCGATGGTGTTATGTCACCGTCACGCTAGGGGCGGCCGGCCCGCCAGGACAACGCTTGTGTCAGCGCGCCTCCTGCGGGTATGGCGTCTCGCCGCGCTCCAGCATCCCGATCAGTTTGGCCAGCCGGTTGCCGCGGGTGGTGGCGTTCGGCGCGGTGACCACGCGCCAGAGCACGGCGTAGCGGTTCTGCGCGTTGAGTCGCTCGAACGTCGCCGTGGCAGCCGGTGACGCCTCGAGCGCGGCCACCAGATCCTCGTGCATCTCGATCCGCCCGGCGCCCGCGTAGGCGCGATCCCAGCGGCCGTCCGCCTTCGCCCGATCGATCTCGGCCTGCCCGGCGGGCCGCATCCGCCCCTCGGCGATCAAGGTCTCGACGATGCCGATGTTGCGCTCCGACCACAGCGAGGCCTTGCGTCGCGGCGTGTACCGCTGCACGAACGTCGTCTCGTCGCGTCCACGGCGCTGGCCGTCGATCCAGCCGCTGCAGAGCGCCTCGATCAGGGCCTCCTGATAGCCGAGGGAGGTCGGATCGGTGACGCCCTTCTTCGCGAGCACCAGCCAGACACCGTCGGAGGTCGTCTCGTTCTCGTCGAGCCAGGCGCGCCATGCGGCCTGGTCGGCGACGACCAGGGGCTCGGGTGCTGTTCGGTGCGGGTCGTCGGCCATGCCCCGATCGTAGGGGAGGCCGCCGACGTTGCGCGGCGCTGTGGCCGCTGGGGAGCGTGAGCGGCTGCGCGCATCCACTCGTCGTCCCTCCAGCGTCGGAGAAATTGGCTCAGATCTCCGACGGACCGCGGCCGGGATGGAGATTCGGGCCGCTTGGCGGGGAATCTCCGACCGTGGCTCGCGGAACTCCGACTGCAGGGGGCGCGCGGAGTGAGGCGGCGCGCGCTACGGCTGCGTGGTCGCCGCGGTGCCCGTGTCCTCCGTCGCCTGCATCGCCCGGATCAGCGACTGGGCGTCGTACGGTCCGACGTGACGGCGGCCGTTGATGAAGAAGGTGGGGACCGCGTTGATGTCCATCGCCTCCGCGTCCAGCATGTCGTCGCGCACCCGCGCGGCGACCTCGGGCGAGCTCAGGTCGGCCTCGAAGCGGTCGAGGTCGAGGCCGAGCTCCTCGGCACGGCGCAGGATGTCGGAGGGCAGCTGGTGCTCCTGGTCGGCGAAGAGTGCGCGCTCGAACTCGAAGAACTTGCCCTGGCGCGACGCCGCCTCCGACGCCTCGGCCGCGGCGAGCGCGTTCGGGTGGTAGCGCGTCAGCGGCGCGTGGCGCCACACGTAGCGGAGCCGGTCGCCGAGCTCGCGCTGCACCTCGAATACCGAACCCGTCGCCTTCAGGCAGAAGCCGCACTGGAAGTCGCCGTACTCGACGATCTCGTAGGGCGCATCCAGCGAGCCGAAGATGTGGTCGCGGGCCGGGTCGACGGGGCGCACGAGGGTCAGGCCCGCCTCGTCCTTCGGCCGCCGGGCGTCGGAGATCCGGAAGACGATGGTCGCCACGACGAACGCCACGATCGTCGCCGCGAGCACGCCGACGCGCGCGGCGTTCTGGGCCGCCTCATCCGGAACGCCCAGGTCGACGATGAACAGCGAGATCGTGAAGCCGATACCGCACAGTGCCGCTCCCCCGGCCAGACGGTCGAGGGTGAGGCCGGGACCGAAGTCCCCGATCTTGAGCAGCCGCAGCACAGCGGCCGAACCGAAGACGCCGACGAACTTGCCGACGACGAGGCCCGCGAGCACGCCCCACGCGATGGGCGAGACGAGCGCACCGGCGAGGATGTCGCCGTCCAGTCGCACGCCGGCGTTGGCCAGCGCGAACAGCGGAAGCACCACGTACGCCACGTACGGACCCCAGGCCGACTGCAGCCGCTCGTTGATGGAGATGGACTCGCGCAGGCTGTTCGCGGCGGCCCGCGCGTATTCCGTGTTCGGCGACTGCCGGAACGTCCGGGCGAGATCGAGGGCGTGCTCCACATCGCGCCGGTTGGGCCGATAGACCGGAACGAGGAGGGCGATCGCCACGCCCGCCAGCGTCGGGTGAACGCCCGACGCGAGGAACGCGAGCCAGACGATGATGGCGAGCGTCGCGTAGACCGGCCCGCGGCCCCCGCGCAGATACCGGGTGAAGTAGACCCCGACCAGCCCGATCGCAGCGATGATCAGCGGATACGGGTTGAAGTTCTCGGTGTACACCAGGGCGATGATGCTCAGGGCGCCGATGTCATCCACGACGGCGAGCGCCAACAGGAACACCCGAAGGCGGCCTGATGCGCGCGGGCCGATGAGGGCGAGGGCACCGACCAGGAACGCGGTGTCGGTGGAGATGACGACCCCCCACGCGTGCTCCATGCCCGTCCCGAGCGTGAACAGCACGAAGATGACCGCGGGGACCGCGAGCCCGAAGACGGCGGCGACCACCGGGACGACGGCGCGCGACCAACTCGTCAGCTCCCCGATCGCGAACTCGCGCCGCACCTCCAAGCCGACGGTGAAGAAGAAGATCGCCATCAGCGCGTCGTTGACCAGCGCGTGCAGGGTGAAGTCGAGGTGGAGGTCGCCGACCCCGATGATCAGGTGGGTGTCCCAGAACTGCTCGTACCCCGTGAACGAGATGTTCGCCCACACGATCGCGACGAGCGTCGCCGCCACGAGCAGCAGCGCGCCGATGCGGCTCCGGCCCATCGAGCGGAAGCGCTCGGCGATGCTCGGCCGGCGGTCGCGCGACTGCCCGACGGACTCCGGGTCGGGGGAACGCTGGATGAGCGTGAGCGGGGTGGTCACGGGGAAAACTCTAGCGAGTCCCGCGCCCGGGGTCACTCGGCCGCGTCAGCCCCCTCGGCTGTCGGTGCGTGACGGCGCCTCAGCGCCGCACCTCCGAGGTCGCGCCGGGCTCGAGGTCGCGCGACGGGCCGGCGTGACGCTCGGACTTCCGGCGACGCCCACGCACGAATCCGGTGGCGAGCAGCAGGATGCCGACCCCGATCAGGATCGCCGCGCCGACGGTGAAGCCGACGTTCCAGACGACGTACTGGCCGGTGTCGTTGGCCCCCGGCGTCTCCACCCCGTACCGCGTCAGGCAGAGGGCGCCGGCGATCACCAGCACCGCGCCGATCACGTAGAACACCGCCGACTTGCCCGGGCTGAACATCCCCATCTCCGTCACTCCTCACCTCGGTCCGTACGTCCACCCTCACCCGGCGACCGAACCGCTCCCAGGCCTTGACACGGTTCAGGGAGTGAGCACGACCTTGATGCAGCCGTCCTCCTTGTCGCGGAACACGTCGTACATGCGCGCCGCCTCCTCCAGCGGGACCTTGTGGGTGACGAGGTCCTCGGTGCCGAGCGGGTCGGACGGGTCCTCCACCAGCGGCAGGAGCTCGTCGCGCCAGGCGTGGACGTTGCACTGCCCCATCCGCAGGGTCACCTGCTTGTCGAACAGGTTCATGAAGGGCACCGGGTCGGCGACGCCCGCGTAGACACCGCTGAGCGAAACGGTGCCCCCACGGCGCACGGCGTCGAACGCCAGGGTCATCGCGGCCATCCGGTCCACCCCGACCGTCGTCATCAGCTTCTGCGCGACCGCATCGGGCAGCAGCCCGACCGCCGACTGCACGGCGGCCGTGCCCGGGTTGCCGTGCGCCTCCATCCCGACCGCGTCGACGATCGCGTCCGGCCCGCGCCCGTCCGTCGCCTCGCGGAACCAGACGGCGACGTCGTCACTCAGGTCGAACGTGTCGACGCCGTGGCGCTCCGCCATCGCCCGCCGCTCTGGAACGGGGTCGACCGCGACGACGCGGTGACCCAGGTGCACGCCGATCCTGCTGACGAACTGCCCGACCGGGCCGAGACCGATGACCCCGAGCACGCCGTGCTCCGGCAGCTGCGCGTACTGCACGCCCTGCCACGCGGTCGGCAGGATGTCGCTGAGGAACAGGTAGCGCTCGTCCGGCAACTCAGACCCGACCTTGTAGGCGTTGAAGTCCGCCAGCGGAACACGGAGCCGCTCGGCCTGACCGCCCGGCACCGAGCCGTACAGCTCGGTGTAGCCGTACAGCGTCGCGCCGGTCCCGTGGTCGTAGTTCTGCGTCGTCTCGCACTGCGTCGTGAGCCCGCGACGGCACATGAAGCACTCGCCGCACGCGATCACGAACGGGATGACGACGCGGTCGCCGACGCGGAGGTTGCGCACCGCGGATCCCACCTCCTCGACGATGCCCATCGGCTCGTGACCGAGCACGTCGCCTTTCGCGAGGAACGGCCCGAGGACGTCGTACAGGTGCAGGTCGCTTCCGCAGATCGCGGACGACGTGATCCGCACGATCACATCCGTCGGCTCCTGGATGACGGGATCGGGGACGTCGACGACCTCGACCTTCTTGGTGGCTTGCCAGGTGAGTGCTCTCATGGACCGTTCATACGCCCGGTCTCCCTCCCCTGCTACCGGTTGCGCGCATCCGCTCGGGCGTCCCTTGGGCGCCAAGGCTGCTCAGCCCGCCAGGACGGCCGCGAGCTCCCCCAGGGTGAACTCCCAGCCCTGGCGGTACGACTCGGCGGGTGAGCCATCCGCCCACGGTCCGGTATGGCGCACGACGAGGCGCGTCCCGGCGCCGTCGTCGGTCAGCCGGAACTCCACGGCCTCGTCGGCGCTGGGCCCGTCGTCGTCGATCCACCGCCACTCGAATGCGAGCCGCTCGAACGGCTCGACCGCGAGATAGCGCCCCTCGACCACGATGCCCGCTGCCGGTGCGGCGATCCGGTAGATACCACCGACCCTCACGTCCGCGACGATCGACACGTCGTGCCAGTGCCGCCACCACCACGTCTGCAGCCCATCGGCCGATGCGATGGCGTTCCAGACGCGGGATCGCTCCGCGTCGATCGTGCGTGCCAGTTCGAGGGGATGCGCGACGAACGTCCGCCAGACGCCTCCGTCGGCTGCGCGCGCGGCGGAGGCGACTCCGTCGTCCGCGCGCCCGGACAGGACCTGGTCGAGTGCCGAGAGCGCGTCATCCCATCCGCCGCCCGCCGTGACGATGTCGTCGCGTCCGGCGAGCCGGTGACGCAGGGTGAGTTCCGCTCCACCGTTCGCGGTATCCGTCCACTCGGCCGTCAGGATGCTCGCCGGCTCACCGTCGACCGACCAGGACACGCTCAGCGCGTCGGCGTCGCACTGGAGCACCCGACCCCGCGCGCGGGACTCCCCATCGAGCTGCACGGTGAACTCCGACCCGACGCCCGACGGGTCGCCGGCCACCACGCCGAACCAGCGGGCCAGCCGCTCGGGAGCCGTGCACGCGTCCCGCACCTCGGCGGCGGTCGACCGGTACTCGCGCCGCAGGATGAGTTCGGGGTCTTCGCTCGTGCCGACCAGGGCGCGGATCGTGCGCGCATCCATCAGCGACCTCCTCCGGGTCGGATGCTTCCGCGGCTGCCGCGGGCGAGCTCGGTCTCCAGCGCGTCGAGCCGCTGAGACCACAGGCGCCCGTACCGGTCGACCCAGGCGGCGATGTCGTCCAGAGCGCCGGGGACGATGCGATAGATGCGCTGCGATCCGCGGCGCTCGGCCGAGACGACCTCGGCCTCACGGAGCACCCGCAGCTGGTTGGAGACGGCCGGCTGGCCGATTCCGAACTCCTCCATCACGACGGCACCGATCCGACCGGCCGGCGCCTCCTCCTCGGTCAGGAGTTCGACCATGCGGCGACGGACCGGGTCGGCGAGCACGGCGAATGAGTTCATGATCGGATGATATCACCGAGTGCTGATATGACAAGAGTGCGCCTTGCTCCCTCGCCGGTCCCGTGGCAGCGTGCACGGTGAACGCAACGGAACGGAGCGCGCATGGCCAAGCAGAAGAAGCTCGAGAAGGCAGCGAAGAAGGCGTTCGAGCGGGCGGGGGCGGCCGTCGCCGACGCTCGTCGGGCGGCCGAGAAGCTCGACAAGAAGAAGGCGAAGAAGCGTGCGCGCGCGCTGGAGAAGGAGCTGGCAGCGCTGACCGGCGGCGCGCACGACGCGAGCGCAGCCACCGCCTCCCCCGACGACGGCGCCGCGGAGGCGTCCGGCCTCGACCTCACTCCGCCCCTCCCGTCCGTCCGCGACGAGACCGTGGAGGCGACGGTCGAGTTCGCCGGATCGGTCACCACAACCGTCGCCCACGACCCGGAGCTCGACCAGCTGACCGTGCAGGCGCTGCGCGACGCGGCCCGCGCCCGCGGCCTCCTGAACGTCTCCCGGCTGACCAAAGGGCAGCTCATCGAGCGCCTCAGCGAATGACCGGCTGAATCCGGCCGCGCCGTTCGGCAGACGCCGACCGTTTCCGGGGTTACGTTGGCAGTCACGGAAGGAGACCAGGTGGACGACGAGGCACTCGAGGTGACGGGGCAGGACGCGGTGACGGCACCCGACGACGCCGCTGCAGAAGAGCAGGCGGCGCCGGAGGAGATCACCTACGACGAACAGCTCTACCCCGCCCGGCCCCGCCGGCTGCGCCCGCGCGCCAACCTGCGCGGCGGCAGCATCCGCCGCACCTTCTCCGACCCCCGGGCGGCCAACGGGCAGAACCCGGCCTACGTCGAGTGGCTGGTGCGCCAATCCATGCTGAAGGATGCGGACGTGCTCAGCCGGCAGCTGTCCGGCTCCCCCAGCATGTGGCGCAACCCCTACGCCCGGCCGGACGCCCGCCGCGCCGTCTCCACCTCGGACGTGTGGTTCACCGCCTACCCGATCTCGCTGATCACACGGCCGGGCGAGTCGTTCCTCACGGCGCTCGCCGACCCGGAACTGTGGCGGGCATTCCAGCGGATCGGAATCAACGGCATCCACACCGGTCCGGTCAAGCGGGCCGGCGGCATCCGCGGCTGGCAGGAGACCCCGAGCGTCGACGGCCACTTCGACCGCATCGGCACGCAGATCGACCCTGCGTTCGGCGACGAGGAGACGTTCCGGCGGTTGACCGACGTGGCGGAGGAGCACGGCGGCAGCGTCATCGACGACATCGTGCCGGGCCACACCGGCAAAGGCGCCGACTTCCGCCTCGCCGAGATGGCGTACAAGGACTACCCGGGGATCTACCACATGGTCGAGATCCCGCCGGACGAGTGGCACCTGCTGCCGGAGGTGCCCGAGGGCCGCGACTCCGTCAACCTCGACGAGTCGACCGAGGCGGCGCTCGCCGAGCGCGGCTACATCATCGGCGAACTGCAGCGCGTCATCTTCTATGCCCCCGGGGTGAAGGAGACGAACTGGAGCGCCACCGCGCCCGTCATCGGCGTCGACGGCATCACGCGGCGCTGGGTCTACCTCCACTACTTCAAGGAGGGCCAGCCGTCGGTGAACTGGCTCGACCCGACGTTCTCGGGCATGCGGCTGGTCATCGGTGACGCCCTGCACTCGCTCGGCGATCTGGGCACGAGCGCCCTGCGACTGGATGCGAACGGCTTCCTCGGTGTCGAGAAGAGCGCGGAGGGGATGCCGGCCTGGTCGGAGGGGCACCCGCTGTCGCACGCGGCGAACCACATCATCGCCGGCATGGTGCGCAAGGTCGGCGGGTTCACGTTCCAGGAGCTCAACCTGACCGTGGAGGACATCCGCGATACCGGCGCGGTGGGCGCCGACCTCTCCTACGACTTCATCAACCGACCGGCGTACCACCACGCCCTCGCGACCGGCGACACCGAGTTCCTGCGCCTCACGCTGCGGACCTCACTGGAGCTGGGCGTCGAGCCGGTCAGCCTGGTGCACGGGATGCAGAACCACGACGAGCTGACCTACGAGCTCGTGCACTGGGCGACGCTGCACCAGAACGACCTCTACACGTTCCGCGGCGAGGAGATCAGCGGCGGCGAGCTGGCCCAGCGCATCCGCGCCGACCTCGTCGAGGCGATCACGGAACCGACGGCGGACTACAACCTCGTGTTCACGACCAACGGGATCGCCTGCACGTCGGCCTCCCTCATCGCCGCCACGCAGGGGCACGCGACCCTGGACTCGATCACCGAGGACGACATCCCGGCGATCCGCGACGCGCACCTGCTGCTCGCCGCGTTCAACGCGTGGCAGCCGGGCGTCTTCGCGCTGTCGGGATGGGACCTGCTGGGCGCCCTGACGGTGCCCCGCGGCGAGGTGGCCGACCTGATCGCTGAGGGCGACACGCGCTGGGTCGAGCGGGGAGCGCACGACCTGCTGGGGTCGGCTCCCGAAGCGGAGCGCTCCGCCTACGGGATGCCGCGGGCGCGCTCGCTGTACGGCCCGCTCCCGGAGCAGCTGCGCAACCGCGACTCGTTCGCGAACCGGCTGCGGGAGCTGCTGCGCATCCGCGACCGCTGGGGCATCGCGAGCGCGCGCCAGGTCGACGTTCCGGATGTCGCGCATCCGGGCATGCTCGTGATGGTGCACGAGCTGGAGACGCTCGACGAGCAGGAGTTGCCCGTCGTGCAGCTGACCGTGCTGAACATGACGGATTCCGCCGTCGACGGTACCGTCCGCTCGGAGGCGCTCCCCCATCGGGCAACGGTGACGGACGCCGCCGACGGCAGCGAGGTCGGAACGGTGGACGACCTGGCCAGTTTCCCGGTCAGCGTGCCCGCCTACGGCGCCCGCTTCCTCATCCTGCGCCGCACCCCCGTCGAGCAGCCCTGACCCGCTCAGCCTGCCCACCGTCGAGTCCGCACACTTTGCACGCTCTGGCGGTGCGTCGCGTGCAAAGTTTGCGGACTCGACGGTGGGCGGCGAGGGGATGCGCGCCCTAGAGGCGGACGGCCGCTTGGGCGGCGGCCTCGATGTCGGCGTCGCTCGCCGCACTGAGGTCGAGTTCGGTGAGCGCGGTCACGCGAGCCGCGACATCCGCGTGGGCCGCCCGCAGCCGCTCAATGAACTCGGCCGCAACATCCGCCTTCCCCGACCCGTGGCCGATCACGACGAACGAGCGCTCCGGGGCGGTCGACCGGAGCGCCTCGGCGACGGCGTCGAAGAAATGGTTCAGGTCGCGCTCGTCGTCGTGACCGGTGTGCCGCTCCACCGTGCGCAGGTGGTGGGCGCGGCGGTCCTCGTCGGCGATCGTGTGCTCCGTGTCGCTGACGGTGCGCGCATCCAGGTCGAAGTCGAAGATGCGGGCGTGCTCGGCGTCGATCGCGACCGCGAGCAGGTCGCCGTGGCCCTTCGGCTCGGGGGTCGCCGCCAGCAGGTGGCGTGCGCGCTCGATGTCCTCGATGGAGACGCGACCGTCGTGCTGACGCCGGAAGACCTCGCGGTGGCCGTTGAGCTTCACGGCCAGGCGATCGCCGGTCTCCTGGTCCACCTGGTCGGCGCGGTCCTGCCAGAAGCTGATGAACTCGGTCCACTCCAGGTCACGCGGCGCCGGCGAGCCGGTGATGCGGGCGTAGGTCTTGTCGGCGTGCGTCGCCATGCGTCCTCCTGAGCTCGGTGTGTCGGTTGGGTGCAGGCTAGCAGCCGTCGAGTCCGCGAACTTTGCACGCGACGCGCCGTCGGAGTGTGCAAAAAGTGCGGACTCGACGGTGGGCGGATCCGGGAGGGGGCGGTCAGGCGAGGAGGGCGCGGACGCGCGGGACGACCTCGGTGCCGTAGAGACGGATCGCCTCGAGGAGCGAGTCGTTCGTCATCCCGGGGATGCCGTACTTGAGGTCGAAGCGGTTGGCGCCGACCACGCGCAGATTGGCGGCGATCTTCGCCGCGACCGTCTCCGGCGAGCCCACGTAGAGGCTGCCGTCCGGGCCCAGCTCGCGCTGGAACGACGCCTCGGTCGGCACGGCGAAGCCACGCGTCGCGCTGACCTTGGTGATCATGTCGCGGTAGTGCGGCCAGAACTCCTCCCGCGCCTGCTCGTCGGTGGCCGCCACGTGGCCAGGCGAGTGTAGGCCGATCTGCTGCGGCTCGCGGCCGAACTGCTCCAGCGCCTTATGGAAGAGCTCGCTGTACGGCGCGAAGCGCGAGGCGGGACCGCCGATCACGGCGAGCATCAGCGAGAATCCGTAGTGGGCGGTGCGGATGACGGACTCCGGGCTGCCCCCGACGCCGATCCACGTCGGCAGCGGTGTCTCGAGGTGCGGCACCACATCCTGGTCGCGGAGCCCGCTGCGCGTGCTCCCTTCCCAGGTGACCGGCCCGCCCTCGCGGAGGTGCGCGAACAGGTTGGTCTTCTCCTCGAACAGCTGCTCGTAGTCGGAGAGGTCGAAGCCGAACAGCGGGAACGAGTCGATGCTCGAACCGCGGCCGAGGATGATCTCGGCGCGACCGTCCGACACGGCGTTGAGGGTGGAGTAGCGCTGGAAAACGCGGACCGGGTCGTCGGAGCTCAGCACGGTGACGGCCGAGCCGACGTGGATGCGTTCGGTGCGCGCCGCGATCGCGCTCAGCACGATGTCGGCCGCCGAGAGCGGCATGTCGTCGACGTGGTGCTCGCCGATGCCGAAGAAGTCGATCCCCGCCTGCTCGGCGGCAATGCCGTGGCCGACGAGGTCACGGATGGTCTGGGCGTGCGAGATGGGCCGGCCGTCGGCGTCGCTCGTGACGTCGCCGAAGGTGTTCAGGCCGAAGGTGAGCGGGAAGCTCTGGGATGCGGTGTTCATTTGTGTGCTTTCGGGTGTGGATGTGAGGAAAGGTGATGCGGTCGCCGCCGGGTCAGGCGGCGGCCTCGGCGGAGGCGAGCTCCGGCGCGCTCTCGCCCTCGACGGCTGCCCGGAAACCGCCCGCGTCGAGGCGCGCACCGAAGACCGGTCCGCCCGGCTCGAACGCGACGCCGTCGCGAAGACTCTCGACGAGGACGGTGTCGTAGCCGACGTCCTGGATGAGGGAGGCGACGAGCGCGGCGGCTTCCGGGTCGTCCGAGGCCACGCCGAGAGCGCGGCGGTCCGGGTCTCCGGTGAGGCGGCGGTCCTCCTCCATCTCGTGGTAGCCGATGTGGTTGAACGTCTTCACGATCGTGGAGTTTGGGAGCTCCCGCTGGACGATCTCGCTGCTGGTGAGGGTCGTGTCCTCGAACAGCGGCTGCACGCCGTCGGTCGGCGCCCAGTAGTTCATGGAGTCGATGACCAGCTTGCCGTCGAGCATCCCGCGGTCGAGGCCGGCGAACCGGTGCAGCGGGATGGCGAGGATGACGATGTCTGCGCCGGCGACGGCTTCCGCGGCCCATGCCGGACGGGCGCCCGGCATGACGACCGAGGCGATGAGCTGGATGCGCTGCGGGTCGCCCGAGGCCGCCACATCCACCTCGTAGCCGGCGTCGAGCAGGATGCGCGCGAGCGCCGAGCCGACGTGTCCGACGCCGAGGATCGCGACGCGGGGTCGCGCGGAAACGGTGGTGGTCATGGACGGTGTCCTTCCGTCGTGTCGGCGAGGTGGTTCTGGATGCTCTCGAGGGCTCCGGCGAGGGCGTCGAGCTGGTCGGGGCGTAGCGCGTCGGCGAAGAGCCGCTTCACGGCCCGGAGGTGCGGTCCCGAGGCTCGGCGGATCGCCTCGTAGCCGTCCTCGGTGAGGACGACGAGCGCGCCGCGATTGTCGCCGGGACACTCGGTGCGGCGGATGAGGCCGCGCTTCTCCATGCGCCCCAGGTGGTGCGACACCCGGCTGCGCTCCCAGTCGATCGCGTCGGCCAGCTCGGACGACCGCAGGGTCCTCTCGGATGCCTCGGTGAGGGCGAGCAGCACCGCATAGTCGCCGGGAGACAGCTCCACGCGCTGCAGCTCGGTCGCCAGCAGCCGGCGAAGGTCGCCCGTGGTGTCGAGCAGCGACCGCCACACGGCGAGCTCACGGTCGGTGAGTCGCTCGGGGGCTTCGGTGGGGGTCATGCGGTCCTCGATCTCTGTCACGTCAGCCAAATAGCTGACATGTCAATCAACCGCGGGCCGGATGGATTTGTTCCCGCCTCCGACGCGCGCCTTGTACCGTTGCACCATGAGCGAGCTGCCCGACGCCCTCCCCGCCGACTACGACCCCGCGCACGTGTTCCGCGTGGTCGCCATGCCGGTCGCGCAGGGCTGGGGGGTGTGGTTGCGCGCAGCGGACGACAGCATCATCCACAGCTTCGGCCTCGGCTTCCCTGCGGGCACCCCGTTCCGGCCGGATGTGCTCGACGTGCTCGGTCCCCTGCTCAACGTGCAGTACCGGTTGGCGTTCCACGGCCCCGAGTCCTGGGACGAGCTCGGCGACCACTGGTCCGCCGTCGTCTACGAGTACACCCCGCGCTGACGCCCCCGCGATTCGTGCCGAATGTGCGGAATGCGGCGCGCAAAGCGCACATTCGGCACGAATGTCCGCCCCCTTCCTCCCCTGCCGCCGCGTGAGATTTGCGCCAAATCGCGGTTTGGGGGGCCGCATTCCCGCGATTTGGCGCAAATCGTGGGGTGATCCGCCGTCTCCTCCGAGTGCACATCGCTCGCTGCTCCCCGCGAGATTCGTGCCGAATGTGCGGAATGCGGCGCGCAAAGCGCACATTCGGCACGAATGTCGGCGCCCTTACGGCGTTCCCCCGACTCCGCGGCGCCAGATTTGCGCCAAATCGCGGCTTTGGGCGCGGCATTCCCACGAGTTGGCGCAAATCGCGGGCTGATCCGTCGCCTCCGAGTACACACCTCTCGCTGCTCCCCGCGAGATTCGTGCCGAATGTGCGGAATGCGGCGCGCTAAGCGCACATTCGGCACGAATCTGCGCAGGCTCTCACGGCGTTCGTCCCGAATCCGCGGCGTGAGATTTGCGCCAAATCGAGGGTTGGCGCCTCTCGTCATCGTGAAGATTTGCGCCAAATCGCGGTTTTGGGCGCCTCATTACCGTGATTTGGCGCAAATCTCGCGCGGAGGCGGGGCCGCATTGCCGCGATTTGGCGCAAATCGTGCGCGGAGGGTTAGGCGTCGGCGTCCTCGCGTGCGGGGGCGTTGCGGAGGGGGTGGAGGCGGGTGAGTTGGGTGACGTGGTGGGGGCCGAGCTCGGCGAGGGAAGTGACCTGCAGGAGTTTCATGGTGCGGGTGAGTTGGTCGGTGAGGATCTGGATGGTCCGGTCGACGCCCGCGCGCCCGCCCGCCATCAGCCCGTAGAGGTACGCGCGGCCGATCAGGGTGAACTTCGCCCCGAGGGCGTAGGCGGCGATGATGTCGGCGCCGTTCATGATGCCGGTGTCGATCGCGATCTCGGTGTGATGCCCCACCTCCCGGGCGACAGAAGGCAACAAGTGGAACGGGATGGGGGCGCGGTCGAGTTGCCGTCCCCCGTGGTTGGAGAGCACGATCCCATCCACCCCGTGATCGACCAGCGTCTTCGCGTCCTCGAGGGCCTGCACGCCCTTGATCACCAGTTTCCCGGGCCACATGTCGCGGATGATCTTCAGGTCCTCGTAGTTGATCGACGGGTCCATCGCCGCATTCAACAGGTCACCGACCGTGCCGCCGGTGGACGACAACGACGCGAACTCGAGTTTCGGGGTGGTGAGGAAGTCGTACCACCACCACGGGCGCGGGATCGCGTTCACAATCGTCCCCACGGTCAGCTGCGGCGGAATCGAGAACCCGTTCCGCTTATCCCGCAACCTGGCCCCCGCGATCGGGGTGTCCACCGTGAAGAACAATGTATCGAACCCCGCCGCCGCCGCCCGCTCCACCAAGCCGTAGGAGATATCCCGCTGCCGCATCACATACAACTGGAACCAGTTCCGGCCATGCGGGTTCGCCGCCTTCACCTTCTCGATCGACGTCGTCCCCAACGTGGACAGGGTGAACGGGATCCCCGCCGCCCCCGCAGCCCCCGCCCCCGCGGTCTCGCCCTCGGTCTGCATCAGCCGGGTGAACCCGGTCGGCGCGATCCCGAACGGCAACGCCGACGGCCCACCCCAAATCTCACACGACGTATCCACAGTGGACACGTCCCGCAGGATCGACGGGTGGAACTCCACATCCTGAAACGCCTGCCTGGCCCGCGCCAACGACAGCTCCCCCTCCGCGGCACCCTCCGTGTAATCGAACGCGGCCTTCGGGGTGCGCCGGCGCGCGATCCTGGCCAGGTCCTCGATCGTGAGCGCGGACTCCAGGCGCCGCTTCTTCAGGTTCAGGTCCGGCTTCTTGAACCGCATCAACTCCAGCACCTCCACCGGACGCGGCAACTGGCGATCAACCATGGGCAAGGATCCTAACGGGGTCATAGCGCGTGATCTGAGTGGTGCGGGCGACCAGGGCGCGCAGCGTTTCGAGGTCGCCGGTGAGAAGGCCGGCAGCGCGAGCCTGCACGAGCACGTTGCCGATCGCGGTCGCCTCCACGGGGCCCGCGAGCACCGGCAGGCCGCTCCGGTCGGCGGTCGCCTGGCAGAGCAGCCTGTTGCGGGCTCCGCCGCCGACGATGTGGATGGTGTCCACCGCCACGCCGGTCAGCGCGGCCGCTCGGTGCACCGAGTCGGCGAACGCGGCGGCAAGGCTCTCGACGATGACACGGACCATCCCGGCCGGCGACGCCGGCGCGGTCAGCCCGCGCTCGGAGAACCATTCGCCGATGCGCGACGGGAGGTCGCCCGGCGCCATGAAGCGCGGGTCGTCGGGGTCGAAAAGGTCCGATGGCCGGGGCAGTTCGGCCGCCTCGGCGAGCAGCGACTCCAGGGTCACCCGCAGTCCGCGGCGCTGCCACTCGCGCACCGACTCGCTCAGCAGCCAGAGACCCATCACGTTGTGGAGGTAGCGGATGCGCCCATCCACACCCCCCTCGTTGGTGAAGTTCGCGGCCCGGCCTTCCGCCGAAACGATGCGCTGCGGGAGCTCCACCCCGACCAGTCCCCAGGTTCCGCAGGAGATGTAGGCGGCGCGGGATGCGTCCATCGGCACGGCCACGACCGCCGACGCGGTGTCGTGCGAACCGACCGCCGTGACGACCGGGCCCGCGCCGTCGAAGGGCAGGTCGCCGCGCAGGGAGGGCAGGAAGCGCCCGACCGGCGTCCCCGCATCCACGAGCGGCGGGAACACGTTCCGCGGAAGCCCGAGCCGCGCGATGAGGGCATCGTTCCACGCACCGTCGGCCGTGAGCAGCCCGGTGGTGGAGGCGTTGGTCCGTTCGGCCTGCGCGGCCCCGGTCAGCCAGAAGGTGAGCAGGTCGGGGACGAGCAGGAAGCGGTCCGCGCGCTCCAGCGAGCCGGCCGCCGCATCCACCGCCAGCTGGTAGAGGGAGTTGAACGGCAGGAACTGGAGTCCGCCCTCGCGGTACAGCTCTCCCGGGTCGACGGCGGCATGCACCGCCGAGACCCCGGCGGCCGTCCGCTCGTCACGGTAGTGGTAGGGCTCCCCCAGCAGCCTCCCGTTGCGCAGCAGTCCGTAGTCGACGGCCCACGCGTCCACGCCGATGCTCGCGAGCGCCGGATCGGACCGCGCGACGGAGGCGAGTCCGTCGACTACGTTCTCGTACAGCCCGGTGAGGTTCCAGTGCAGCGCCTCGCGGTCACCCTCCCACACGCGCACCGGCGTGTTGGGGAACCGAGCGGCCTCCGTCAGCTCCAGCGTGTTCGCACCGACGCGGGCGTGCATGACCCGTCCGCTGGTGGCGCCGAGGTCGACGGCGGCGACGGTGCCGACCGCGGGTGCCGCTGCCGCGTTCATCGGAGGAAGGCGGCCGCGACTCCCGCATCCACCGGGATGTGCAGGCCGGTCGTGTGGTCGAGGTCACTGGTGCAGAGGACGAACACCGCGTTGGCGACGTGCTCGGGCAGCACCTCGCGCTTGAGCAGGGTGCGCTGGGCGTAGTACTGGCCGAGCTCCTCCTCCGGCACGCCGTAGACGGCGGCGCGCTTGGCGCCCCACCCGCCGGCGAAGATCCCGGACCCGCGGACGACCCCGTCGGGGTTGATGCCGTTGACCCGGATGCCGTGCTCACCGAGCTCGGCGGCGAGCAGCCGCACCTGGTGCGCCTGGTCGGCCTTGGTCGCGGAGTAGGCGATGTTGTTGGGTCCGGCGAAGATCGAGTTCTTGGAGGAGATGTACACGATGTCCCCGCCGAGCTTCTGGTCGATCAGCACCTTCGCGGCGGCGCGGGAGACCAGGAACGACCCCTTGGCCATCACGTTGTGCTGCAGGTCCCAGTCGGCGTTCGTGGTCTCCAAAAGCGGCTTCGAGATCGACAGGCCGGCGTTGTTGACCACCAGGTCGAGGCCGCCGAACGCGAGCAGCGCCTCCCGGATGGACGCCTCCACCGCCTTCTCGTCAGTCACGTCCGCGACCAAGCCGATCGCGACATCCGCGTTGCCGATCTCGGCAGCGGCGGCCTGCGCCTTCTCCAGATCGAGGTCGGCGATGACCACGCACGCGCCCTCGGCGGCGAGCCGGGTCGCGATGGCCTTGCCGATCCCGGAGGCAGCGCCTGTGACGAGCGCGATGCGCCCGGCGAGGGGCTTGGGCTTCGGCATCCGCTGCAGCTTCGCCTCCTCCAGTGCCCAGTACTCGATTCGGAATTTCTCCGCCTCGTCGATCGGCGCATACGACGACAGCGCCTCCGCCCCGCGCATCACGTTGATCGCATTGACGTAGAACTCGCCCGCCACACGGGCCGTCTGCTTGTCCTTGCCGTAGGAGAACATCCCCACACCCGGGATGAGGATGATCGCCGGGTCGGCCCCGCGGATCGCGGGCGAATCCGCGGTCGCGTGCCGGTCGTAGTACGCCTGATAGTCGGCCCGGTACTGCTCGTGCAGCTGCTCCAGCCGCGCCACCGAGTCCTCGATGGATGCGTCGGCCGGCAGGTCGAGGACTAGCGGCTTCACCTTCGTGCGGAGGAAGTGGTCCGGGCACGAGGTGCCCAACGCGGCCAACCGCGGATGCTCGGCTGACGCCAGAAAGTCCAGCACGACGTCGGAATCGGTGAAGTGGCCCACCTGCACCCGGTCGGTGGAGGCGATGGCGCGCAGGTGCGGAGCCAGCGCCGCCGCCTTCGCCCGCCGCTCGCCCTCCGGCAACGCTTCATAGCCCGGCAGCACCGGACCGAACGGCTCGGGACGACCATTGTCGGCGATGTACTCAGCCGCGGTCTGGATGATCCACAGCGAGTTCGCCTCCGCCTCCTCGCTCGTGTCGCCCCACGCCGTGATTCCGTGCCCTCCCAAGATGGTGCCGATCGCGTCCGGGTTCGCGGCCTTGATCGCCGCGATGTCGAGCCCGAGCTGGAACCCCGGGCGCCGCCACGGCACCCACACCACGCGGCCACCGAAGATCGCCTTCGTCAGCTCCTCCCCGTCCGCCGCGGTCGCGATCGCGATCCCGGCGTCGGGGTGCAGGTGGTCGACGTGGGCCGCATCCACCAGCCCGTGCATCGCCGTATCGATCGACGGCGCCGCACCGCCCTTCCCGTGCAGCGTGTAGTCGAACGCGGCGACCATCTCGTCCTCACGCTCCACGCCCGGGTAGACGTTCTGCAGCGCCCGCAGCCGATCCAGCCGCAGCACAGCGAGGCCCGACTCCGTCAGCGTGCCGAGGTCTCCCCCGGAACCCTTCACCCACAGCAGCTCGACCGGCTCACCCGTCACCGGATCGGTCTCGGTGCCCTTCGCCGACGTGTTCCCGCCCGCGTAGTTCGTGTTCGCAGGGTCCGAAGCGAGACGGTTCGAGCGGGCCAGCAGGGATGCGACGGTCTCGTTCGTCATCTTCACGCTCCCCATCCCGCCTGGGTGCCGCCGACGCGGTCGGCTTCGATCTTCTGCTGGTACCCGGAGGCCTTGTACGCGGCCATCGGGTCCGCCGGCAGCCCGCGCGACTCCCGCCACGCAGCCAGGTCAGCGCGCACATCCGTGTTGAACGCATCCATGAACACCGTGTTCGCAGCCAGGACGTCGTTCGCGGCCTGCGCGGCGGCCAGCGCCTCCGCATCCACCAGCAGCGCCTTCGCGGTGGCCTCCTGCACGTTCAGCACCGACCGGATCTGGCCCGGGATCTTCGCCTCCAGGTTGTGGCACTGGTCGAGCATGAACGCGACCTCGGGGTTCGCGTACCCGCCGCCCTGGATCACCTCGAAGATGATCCGGAACAGCTGGAACGGGTCCGCCGCGCCCACGATCAGGTCGTCGTCGGCGTAGAACCGGCTGTTGAAGTCGAACGAGCCCAGCTTCCCCAACCGCAGCAGCTGCATGACGATGAACTCGATGTTCGTCCCCGGGGCGTGATGCCCGGTATCGAGGCACACCACCGCCCGGTCGCCGAGCGCCGCGGTCTGGACGTAGCTGGTCCCCCAGTCCGGAACGTCCGTGTGATAGAACGCCGGCTCGAAGAACTTGTACTCCAGCACCAGCCGCTGGCCCTCGCCGATCCGCTCGTAGATCTTCTGCAACGAGTCCGCCAGCCGGTCCTGCCGGGCCCGCATCGAATCCTGGCCCGGGTAGTTCGTCCCATCCGCCAGCCAGATCTTCAGATCCCGCGACCCGGTCTCGTTCATCACGTCGATGCACTCGAAGTGGTGATCGATCGCCTTCTGCCGGATGCGGTCGTCGGCGTGGGTGACCGACCCGAACTTGTAATCGTCGTCCTGGAACGTGTTCGAGTTCACCGTCCCCAGCTCGACCCCGTTGTCCTCCGCGTGCTTGCGCAGGTCGGCGTACGAGTCCACCCGGTCCCACGGGATGTGCAACGCGACCGTCGGCGCGAGCCCGGTGTGCTTGTGCACCTGCGCGGCGTCCGAGATCTTCTCGAACGGATCGCGGGCCGTGCCCGGCGTCCCGAACACGCGGAACCGCGTGCCCGAGTTGCCGAACGCCCAGCTCGGCAGCTCGATCGCCTGCAACGCCAGCTGATCCCGGATCTCGACGGGGAGGGTCATGGGTATTTCGCTTTCTCTCTGCCGCTGCGGGATGCGCGGCCGCGGTTGTTGTCGGACGGTCGCCGGTCAGCGGGCCACGTCGGCGACGGCCGGCAGCGCGGTCGTCCCGCTCGTGCGCCCGGCGCCGATGGTCTGGTCGTCGCGTCCGGGGAGCCGGAGCACACCCTCCACGCCGTCGGGAAGCTCGGCCTCGACGGTGAGGTCGTCGCCGTCGAGCGACCACCGCACGCTGACGGTGCCGTGCGGGGTGGCCAGCGAGGTCTCGGCCTCGGTCAGGCCGCCGCCGGGCTGCGGCGCCACGAGTACGCGGGAGTAGCCGGGCTCCAGCGCCGACAGGCCGCCGACGACGCGGTGCATCCAGTCGGCTACGGCGCCGAGGGCGTAGTGGTTGAAGCTCGTCATCTCGCCCGGGTTGATCGTTCCGTCGGGCAGCATCGAGTCCCAGCGCTCCCAGACGGTGGTGGCGCCCATCGTCACCGGGTACAGCCATGACGGGCACTCGCGCTCGAGCAGCAGCCGGTAGGCGTCATCCAGGTGGCCGGTCTGGGTGAGGGCGTCGGTGATGAACGGCGTGCCCGCGAATCCGGTCGAGATGCGGTAGCCGGCCTCGGCGACGAGCTCGGAGAGCCGGTTGCCGGCGAACTCCTCGTCCGCGACGCTCAGCAAGCCGAAGACGATGGCGAGGGCGTAGACGGTCGTGCAGTCGCTCTTCACGACGCCGTCGCGGACGTACTCCGCGTTGAACGCCTGGCGGAGGCGCGCGGCCAGCGCCTCGAACTCCGCCTGCTCCTCGGCGCGGCCGAGCAGTTTCGCGGTCTCGGCGACGATCGTCGCCGAGCGGTAGGCGCACGCCGTGGCGACCACACCCGTGTCGGCCTTCGCCTTCGCCGGGTCCTCCGGCGGGGCGTCGGGGTCGAGCCAGTCGCCGAACTGGAAGCTGGTGTCCCAGACCCCGGCGGGCGAGAGCAGCGACTCCACCCGACGGACGTGGGCGGCCATCGAGCCGAACTGCCGTCGCAGGACCGCGTCGTCGCCGTACGCCTGGTACAGCGTCCACGGCACCCAGACCGCCGCGTCGCTCCAGATCGCCGTCGAGTCGACGGGGCCGAAATCGGTCGGCTGGTCGATCTTCTTCAGGATGTCCGGGATGACGAAGCCGACGATCCCGTCGTGGTGCTGCTGCTCGAGGTCGAGGTCGACCAGCCAGTCGGAGAGGAACCCGTCGACGTCGTAGAGGAAGGCGGCCGTCGGCGCGAACGCGGCGATGTCACCGGTCCAGCCCAGGCGCTCGTCGCGCTGCGGGCAGTCGGTGGGCACGTCGACGAAGTTGCCGCGCATCCCCCACACCACGTTCTCGTGGAACTGGTTGAGCAGCGGATCGGACGTGCGGAACTCGCCGATCCGGGTCAGCTCGGAGCCGATCGCGATCGCGGTCAGGTCCTCCGCATTCAGCTCGCCCGGCCATCCCTCGATCTCGGCGTAGCGGAAGCCGTGGAAGGTGAACGTCGGCTCGAACTCGTCGACGCCTCCGCTCAGGATGTAGCGGTCGGTGGCCTTCGCGCTGCGCAGTGGACGGGTGCCCAGCTCGCCGTGCTCGAGCACCTCGGCGTGCCGGACGACGATCTCCGTTCCAGCCTCGCCCTGCACGCGCAGCTTGATCCAGCCGACGAGGTTCTGGCCGAAGTCGACCAGCGTCTTGCCCGACGGGGAGGTCGTGATCTCCTGCACGGGCAGCGCCGCCCAGCGGGTCACCCGCGGGCCGATGTACGGCGTCAGCGACGTCGTGTCGAAGTCGAGCTCGCGCACGCCGGTCCATCCATCCCCGGAGAAGCCGGGACGCTTCCAGGCGTCGTCGCGCAGGCGGGCGTCGATCGTCTCGCCGTCGTACAGGTCGTTGGCGAGCACGGCGCTCGGGCCGGAGGTCCACTCCTGGTCGGTCACGACGAGCTGGGTCGTGCCGTCGGCGAACTCGACCTCCAGCTGCGCGAACGCACCCAGGCTGTCGCCGTAGTACGAGCCGCCGCCGGCCCAGCCGAGGCGGCCGCCGAACCAGCCCTTGCCGAGGGCGAGGCCGAGCACCGACGTGTCCTCGAGCAGCTCGGTCACGTCGTAGTCCGCATACCGGAGGCGCCACTCGTAAGCGCTCCAGCCGGGCGTCAGCAGGTCGCCGGACACCGGGCGGCCGTTGATCCAGGCCTCGACGATGCCGTGCGCGGTGAGGTGCAGCGTCGCACGCGTCACCGCCCCGTGTCCCGTCTCGAGTGCGAACTCACGCCGGAGCAGCGGTGCTCCGTCGAAGGTCTCTCCAGCGGCGATCATGCGGGCGTGCCAGTTCATTGCGGTGTCTCTCCGGTTCTGTGTCGTGTCGTTCGCGGTGGCGGTGCTCATGGCGGTCACCCTTTGACCGCGCCGCTCGTCATGCCGGCGATGATCTGCCGGTTGAAGAAGATGTAGGCGACCAGGGGCGGGATGGTGATGAGCAGGAAGTCCATGAAGAGCAGGTTGTAGAAGCTCAGGTTCTGCCCGGCGAAGCTGTACAGCGTCGTCTGCACCGTCGCGTTGTCGGCGCCGGGGAGGAAGTACAGCGGGTTCTGGAAGTCGTTGAAGACGAACACCGACTGCACGACGATGACGGTCACGATGACCGGCCGCAGCAGCGGGAGGATGACCTGGAAGAACATCCGGACCCGTCCGGCGCCGTCGAGCACCGCGGCCTCGTCGACCTCACGGGGGACGGTCCCGAAGAACGCGCGGAACATGAGGATCGAGAACGACAGCCCGAAGGTGGTCTCGATGAGGATCATGCCCGGCATCGTCTTGAACAGCCCGAGCCCCTGCAGCACCCAGATCGTGGGGACCACCGCCGGCGGCACGATCAGCCCGGCGAGCACGAAGAAGTTGACGACCGGGCCCCACTTGCTGCGCTTGCGGGCGAGCACGTAGCCGGCCATGGCCGCGATGATCACCATGAGCGTGACCGAGAAGACGGTCAGGACGGCCGAGTTGAAGAACGCGCGCCAGATGAGCCCGTCTCCGCTCTCCAGCACGGCGATGAGGTTCGGGAAGAAGCTCCACTCCTTCGGCCAGGTGAAGGCGAGGCTGGAGGCGTCGTCCGGCGTCTTCGCCGCCTGCAGCAGCACGAAGGCGAGCGGGACGAGGAAGACGATGACGGAGACCGCGATCGCGATGACGCCGATCGTCCAGGAACGGATGCGCTGCCGCTTCACAGTTCCACCTGCTTTCTGTTCAGGAAGTACGACAGCGGCACCATGATGATCGTCACGACCAGGAACAGCACCACGTTGCCGGCGGTCGAGAGACCGTAGAAGCCCGCCTGGTACTGCTTGTAGATCACCGACGCGAGCACGTCGCTGGTGAAGCCCGGGCCGCCTCCGGTGGTCGCCCAGATGATGTCGAACGAGCGCAGGCCGCCGATCAGCGAGAGGATGATGACCGTCGCGGTCGCACCGCGACTGAGCGGGATGGTGATGTCCCGCAGGATGCGCCAGCCGCTGGCCCCGTCCATCCTCGCCGCCTCGAAGTACTCGCCGGGGATGGCGACGATGCCGGCCATGAAGATGAGTGTTGCGATGCCGACGCCCTTCCAGATATCGACGCCGGCGATCGTGTAGAGCGCCAGGTTCGGGTCGGTGAACCAGCCGGGCTGCGGGAGCCCGAAGAACCCGAGCACGCCGTTGACCATGCCGTGGAACGGGTCGAGGAGCGCCTTCCAGAGGATGCCGACGCCGATCGTCGACAGCAGCACCGGGAAGAACACGATCGCCCGGAGGTAGCCGCGGCCGACGACCGGGGAGGTCAGCAGCAGGGCCAGGAAGAAGCCGATGATGACCTTGGCTCCCGAGGTGAGGACCGCGTACACCAACGTGTGGATGAAGCTCGTGTACAGCTGCGGGTCCTGGAAGAACTGGACGTAGTTCGCGAACCCGATGAACTGTGCGTCGAACAGCGACCATCGCGTGAGCGAGAAGTAGAACGACGACAGCGACGGGATGGCGAAGAAGACCGCGTAGAGCACCAGCGCCGGGATGAAGAACCAGGTCGGGTAGTGCGACCGCATGGCCTTGCGCGCGGACTTCCGCCCGCCGGGCTTTCGCCCTCCCGGACTGCTCACGTCCGTCAGGATCTCGGCCGCCTGTGCCGCGGTCGAAGGGGTAGCCGTCGACATGTCCGCTCCTCGTCGAGTGTCTCGTGTGGCCGTTGTGCGGTGCCTGCGGCCGGGCCGGCGTCATCCGCCGACCCGGCCGGGCGGATCACCAGCCCTTGAGCCCCAGCTGCTGGGCCTGGGCCTTGACGTCCTGGTCGTAGAGAGCGGCGCCCTCCTTGGCCGAGGAGATCCCGGAACCGACCTGGATCAGGATCTTCTCCAGGTTCGGGCCCTTGATCGGCGAGAGGAACTCGAGCGCCAGCCCGGTCTTCTTGGCGTCCTGGTAGGCCAGCTCGTCCTTGACCAGCGCGGGGGCGTCGTCCGGGATCTTGCAGGTGCTGATCGCGAAGGGACCGGCGGGAGTGCCCGCACTGTTCTGGATGTCGCATCCCTCGGACGAGTTGATGAAGGCCACCAGCTTCTTCGCGGCCGTCAGCTTGTCGCCCGACGTCGACTTCGGGATGTACGCCGCGGTGGGCTCCCAGACGGTCGCGTGCGGCTCGCCCGCGTCGGTCGGCATCGCGAAGTAGCCGATGTCGTTGATCTGGTCCGGGTTGCTCTGCAGCACGTTGCTGATGACCGTGGTGATCATCGGGTACTGCGCGCCCTCGCCGGTCGCGAGCATCTTCAGCGCGTTCACGTTGGTGAGCGACGCGTAGTCCTTGTTCAGCAGGTCCTTCTCGAAGACCTCCTGGGTGTGCTCGAATCCGGCGAACGCCGGCTCCTTCGAGTACTTGGCATCGGCCTTGTTGGCCGTGTAGTCCTTCGCCCAGTTCGGGTCCTGCGCGCTCACGTTGGCGAAGTCGCCGAGCACGAAGAGCTGGCTGGTCCAGGTGTCGCCGTACGACTGGATGATCGGCGCGATGCCCGCCGCCTTGATCTTCTCGCTGTTCGAGATGAACTCGCTCCAGGTCTTCGGCACGGTCAGCCCGAGCTTCTCGTAGACCTTCTTGTTGTACATGATGCCGCCGTTGAAGGTGGTGCCGGTCGGCGCTCCGTACAGCCCCTTGTCGGTGCTGACCGAGTTCTTGAAGTCCTCCGTCAGGTCCTTCGCCCACGACTCGTCGGTGAGGGGCTGGAGCTGGCTGTCCGGGCGGAGCGCCTGGAACAGCGAACCGGAGTTGTACAGGAAGACGTCGTTCATGTCGCCCGTCGACAGGCGCGTCTTCACCAGGTTGTCGCCATCGGTGCCGCCGGGGCGGGTCTCGACCTTGACGGTGATGGACGGGTTTGCCTTGTGGAACGCCTTGGACAGGTCCTTCGCGAAGCTGGTGCTCGCCGGGTCGTTGCCCGCGGCGAGCAGGGAGATGGTGGTGTTGCCGGACCCGCCGGACGAACTGCATCCAGCCAGAGCAGCGCCGATGAGCGCGACGCCGCCGAGCGTGGCGGCGACCCGTGTGACCGTTCTCCGAGAGAACATCAAATACCTCCTTGTATTGAGTGAGCGTCGGCGCCCCGGGGGGATTTTCGGGTGGGCTTGAAACGCTTCACTGAACATAAGTGCATTCGGCGATCCCCGTCAAGCGCGAATATAACGATTCAAGACACGCTTGAGAATCCTGCAGGATTGATCGATTCAACTCATCCATCCGCTACGATCGCAGCCAGGAGGGATCGCATGGCTTCCGCAAGCGTGAAAGACGTCGCCGCACTGGCGCAGGTCTCCGTCGGCACCGTCTCGAACGTGCTCAACCGGCCGGAGATCGTCGCGCCCGAAACCGTCGAACGCGTGATGTCGGCCATGCAGAAGCTGTCCTACGTTCGCAACGAGGCGGCACGCCAACTGCGGCTGGGCCACAGCCAGGCGCTCGGGCTCGTCACCCTGAGCGGCGGCAACCCGTTCTTCACCGACCTCGCCACCGCGGCGGAAGACGCCGCCGCCGATGCCGGCTACAGCGTCATCGTCGGGAACAGCAACGAGAGCACGACCCGCGAGTCGGGGTACCTGAACCTGTTCGAGGAGCTGCGCGTGCGCGGCGTGCTGCTCTCCCCCGTCGGCGATCCCGCCCGCCGGCTGCGTCAGCTGCGCGATCGCGGCATCGCGGCGGTCCTGGTCGACCGCGTGAGCAGCGACGACTCGTTCAGTTCCGTCTCGGTCGACGACGTGGCCGGAGGCGCCCTCGCGGCGGCCCACCTCATCCACTCGGGGCGGACCAGGCTCGCTTTCGTCGGCGGCCCGTTGCAGATCCGCCAGGTGAGCGACCGCCTCGCCGGCGCCCGACAGGAGGTGGAGAAGCATCCCGGCGTCTCCCTCGAGGTCATTCCCGTCGAGGCCCTCACCGTGCTGGAGGGACGACGCGCTGGGGAAGAGCTGGTCCAGCGGAGCGCAGCTCGCCGCCCGGACGCCGTCTTCGCCGCCAACGACCTCGTCGCCGTCGGCCTCCTGCAGGGGCTCTACATCAACGGCCGCATCCGCATCCCGGAGGACATCTCGCTCGTCGGCTACGACGACATCATGTTCGCGAGCGCGTCCGTCGTGCCCCTCACGTCCATCCGGCAGCCGAGCGCCCTGATCGGTCGCACCGGCGTCGAGATCCTCATCGAGGAGGCGCAGGATCCGGAGCGCGAGCCCCGCCACGTGCTCTACCAGCCGGAGCTCGTGGTGCGCGGAAGCAGCTCGGCGGACGCGGCCGAGTAGCGCGATCGTCTCCGCGGATCCGCCACGACATACGCGTGGCCCGCTAGTCTCGACGTGGACACCGCGACGAAGGGGGACGCTCGTGACCGAATCCAGGCTCCGGCCGAAAGTGGTGCTGTGGTGGGGCATCGGCCTCGCTGTGGCGGGACTGCTCCTGAACATGCTGCTGCCGCAGGTCGGCTATGCGCTCACCGTGCAGGTGAATGCGTCGACCCCTGTGGACCAGGGCATGCTCACGGCGCTGACTGTGGTGCTCGACCTCATCCGGCAGACGCTGCTGCCGCTCGGGATCGCCCTGATCGCCGCTTCGATGGTGATGGCGTACATCGCCCGCGTGCTCGGGTTAAGCGCGGATGTGGAACCCGGCGAGACCGGCGTCGCGGAGAGCTGACGTGGATGCGTTCAGCGCTCTCGCCCTGACCGTCGTCCTCTCCGGCGCTGCGCTTTATGCGCTGTACTGGGTGGTCCGCCGCGGGGTCGCGGACGGCATCCGGGATGTGCGGGGCGCGTCCGGCGACTCGCCTGCGCGCGACAGGGTGGTCGAGTGAGAGACGACACGTCCCCGCAGATCGGCTCCTATGACGTCGACGCGGGGGCGCTCGTCGGAGAAGGTGAACCGCTGGCCGACATGCTCGCGCGGCTCGGCGTGGGCACGTCCGAACCCGGGGATGTCGTGCCGGACGGCTGGCGCGTTCTCGGGCCGCCGCCTGTCGAGGAGGCCCCTCTGCTGATCGGCGCACCGGTCTCGGGCGACCATCGGTCGTGGTCGGTGGGGCAGGTGTATGCCGCCCGCGATGGGGCTCCCGCGCGAGTGTCGTTCTACCCGCATGCGCTGCCGGTCCGCCCGAGTGTCGCAGAACGCCGCGGAGGCCTGGTGCTCCGCTGGTCGGCGGTGACGCGCGAGCTTGCCGACGTCGATCGCTTGTCGATCGACATCGTCAACGAGGGGTCGACCCGCTGGCTGCCCACCGGAGACACGTTCAACACATTCGCGTCGATCGTGCCCGTCGGCGGCGGGCTCCGCGACCTCTACTTCGGCTGGACGGGTGACGGCGGCACCGTACCGCTCGATCCCGGCGACTACGCGCGGGTGACCGCACGCATCGAGAGCGGCCGGTGGCGCGACCTGAAGCCCGGTCTGCACGACATCGTGGCGCACACCGCCGATCTTCGGCTGACGTCCGAGCCGCTGCGGGTCGACCTCACGTCCGGGGTGATCGCGGCGCATCGTCCGCGCACCCACCCCCTCGGTGCCCCACCTCGTCCGGGCATGACCGCCGCCGAGCATCTGCGGATGCTGCGGACGCTGCGCAGCGCTCGCGAAGCGATCGCAGAGGTGGTCGACGCTGTCGCGGACGCCCCCGACGACCGGGCAGCCGTCTCCCGCATCGCGGCTCTGCTCGACTGCGACACCGACTCCGCTCGGGCGGTGTATTCGGCGCAGCTCCGGCGCTTCCGCAGCGGAGGCGCCAACGGACTCGACAGCGAGATCGAGGACCTCGAGCGCACTCTTTCGGAGGAATGATCGGCACGCACCGGTCTCGACCGCCGCGAAGGGAGGACGTCCCGCCTCCCCGGCCGGCCCAAGTCCGCCGTTACGGGCGTGCCGCCCGGCCCGTCCTCCTTTCCCTCGCGCCGCAAACGGAGGACTTCCGGGCGGCTCACTCCGCCGGCTCCTCCCTTTCGCGCTCCTGTCCGGCGTGTCGCCCGCCGCATCCTCCCTTTCCCACGGCGGCGAGAACGGAGGAGTTCCGACGCGACACGCCGCGGGCGTGCGCGAAACGGAGGCGTTCCGCATCCCGTTCGGCGCGGATCGCCTCCGAAACGACGAAGGCGCGGCGCCCGTCGGATGACGGGGCCGCGCCCTGCTGCTGCCGCTGCGCTCAGCTCTGCTGCTGCGCCGCCTTCAGCTCGTCGTACTGCTTCCGGACCTCGGTCATGTCGAGGGCGCGGATCTGCTCGATGAGGTTCTCGACCGCGTCGCCCGGGAGGGCGCCGGCCTGCGAGAACAGCGGAATGCCGTCGCGGTATGCGACGAGGGTCGGAATCGACTGGATGCCGTACGAGGCGGCGAGGGCCTGCTGGGCCTCGGTGTCGATCTTGCCGAACGTGATGTCGGAGTGCTGCTCGGACGCCTTCTCGAAGATCGGAGCGAACATGTGACACGGGCCGCACCAGTCGGCCCAGAAGTCGAGAAGCACGATGCCGTCGGCGACGGTCTGGTCGTGGTTGGTCGACGTGATCTCTGTGGTTGCCATGGTGGATGAAACGCAAGCTCACCAGGCAGTATTCCGACTCAGCTCCCCCGCCGACCTGTGAAGACGGTGAACGCGAGAGGCACGACCGACGCGATCATCAGCACCGAACCGAGCACCGCGTCCGACGCGTGCACGATCGCTCCGGCGATGATCGCGCCGCCGAAGACGACCGCCGCGACGAGCCGCCGCGCCGCACGTTCCAGCCGGCCGACCCGCTGCTCGAGGCGCGGCGAGGTGACCGCCACCGTGCCGTCCTCGACCCGGGTGACCAGCGCATCCAATCGTTTCGGCAGCCGCCAGGCGATACCGGCGATCTCGAGCGCCTGCTGGCCGAGATCCTGCACCAGGTTGCCGCGCTCATCGCGCAGCAGCTGGGCCGCGTAGGGTTCGACCGAGTCCCACAGGTTGAACGCGGGATCGAGCGCGCTGCACACGCCCGAGGTCAGCGACATCGCCCGGATGATGAGCAGGAAGTTCTCGGGCAGCTGGAAGGGCAACGAGCGGACGACGTCGCCGAACTCGACCGCGAACTCCCGGAACTCGCGGGGATCGACCTCGCGCAGTTCGGCGAACCCCATCCCCCCGAACCGGGCGAACAGGTGGGTCATCGCACGCTCGAGCTCTGCCGTGTCGGCGGTCGGGAGGAGCACGCCCACGTCGCGGATCGCATCCACGAGGCCCTTCCCGTCGCGCGAGGCGGCGGCGATGAGCAGCTTGCGGAGCCCGCTCCGCGTTCCCGCCGGAACCTCGCCCATCATCCCGAAGTCCACGAACGTGAGCAGCCAGGGGCGCTCCCCCGCCACAGCGGGCCGGGGCGTCACGAAGATGTTGCCCGGGTGCGGGTCGGCGTGGAAGAACCCGTTGGTGAAGAGCTGGTCGAACATCACCTCGGCGAACACCGGCGCGACCTCGGCGGGGTCGATGCCCGCGGCGCGCAGCGCGTCGGCGTCGGTGATCTTGATCGCCGTGACGTCCTGAAGGGTGAGGACACGGCGGGTGGTCCGCTCCCAGACCACCGCGGGCACGGCGACGCGGTCGTCGCCCGCGAACTCTTCGGCGAACCGCTCGGAGTTGCCCGCCTCGTGCAGGTAGTCGATCTCCTGCAGGCTGGTGCGCGCGAACTCCTCCACCAGTCCCGGTGCGTCGACGCGGTCGGAGACCAGCCGGACGTGGCTGAGCCAGCGCCCGACCCTGCGCAGGGCGGCGAGGTCCACATCCACGATGGTGTCGATGCCGGGACGCTGCACCTTGAGCACCACGGCGTCCGGCCCGGCTTCCGCCGCCACCTCGGCGGTGAGGCGCCCGCGGTGGGCCTGCCCGAGGGATGCGGCCGCAACCGGCGTCTCGTCGATGAACGCGAACGCGCTCTCCAGCGGCACGCCGAGCTCGGCCTCCGCCAGCGCCCGGATCGCTGGGAACGGGACGGCCGGCACCTCATCCTGCAGCCCCTCCAGCTCGCTGGTGATCTCGGGCGGCAGCACATCCAGCCGGGACGACATGAACTGCCCGACCTTGATCATCAGGCCGCCCAGCTCGACGGCGAGCCCGTGGAACCGCTGCGCGAACCGCCGCATCCGCCGCGACCGGCTGCGCGCGGCGACGCCGGCGAGCCCGATGCGCGGCAGGAACAGCTCATACCACCAGGTCACGGCGAGATTCCAGCCGGCGAACCGGAGGATGCGGCGGTAGCGCGCGCGCGTGGCCGGCGTCCCCGCCGGCGCCTTCGACGGCGCGGCGGGCGCCTGGTCCGACGTCACCCCGGTCAGCCCTGGGCGAGGATCGCGTACAGCTTCCGGCGTGCCTCGTCGAGCACGTCGGCGGCTTCCTTGACCTGCTCGGGCGTCCCGCTGCGGTGCACCTGCGCGGCCGCCTGGGCGAGTTCGACGCCGGCCTTCGGGAGGTTGGCTCCGCGACGTTCTCCGGTCGTTGTTCCGGAGTCGCTCGTGCCGGTCTGCCAGGGTGTGGATGCCTCGGAGGCGGCGACCTCGCGCCCCGCCTCGGTCAGCGCGTAGGTCTTGCGCCCGTTGGATTCCTCGGCCGAGATGAGTCCTTCGTCGGCGAGCAGCTGCAGGGTCGGGTAGACGGAGCCTGCGCTGGGCTTCCAGCTGCCTCCACTGCGCTCCTCGATCTCGCGGATGATCTGGTAGCCGTGCATCGGCTTCTCGCTGAGCAGCGAAAGGACGGCCGCGCGGACATCGCCGCGGCCCATCCGGGTGCCGACCTTCTTCTCGAACGTCGACCGCAGTTGTTCGAACGCCTGCCACATGGCGTCCGGGTCCATGCGGGCGCCGAACCCGCCGGTGGGGAATGAGTTGGACATGAGTGCCTCCTCGATCAGGTAGCGATAGTCAACGATATATCGCTGACGGAGCGGGGAGAAGAGATCGGCGCTGCTTCCGAGCGAACGTTCAGCAGGCTGCCCCGGCGGCCTCAGCCCACCTCGAGCGCACCGACGACCTCGCCGAACAGCTCCTCCCCGGTCGGGACGAACCCACAGGCGAGGTAGAAGGCTTCAGGGCCGCCTTCGCCCCGCTCCCAGAGCACGGTGATGCGGGAGATGCCGCGCCGCCGGGCCTCCGCGGCGACCTCATTCACGGCGAACCGACCGACTCCGCGGCCTTGCGCCTTCTCGTCGACGTTGAGCCGCCAGATGCCCGCGCGGAACGCCTCCAGCTCGCTGTCCGGGTCCCAGTTCGCCATCACGAAACCGACCACCTCGCCGTCGCCGACGATCGCGCGCGGCCACGCCGTCGGCGTCACATAGGCCTCGGCGATCGACTCGAGGACCGGCGCGACGAACCGTTCCTGGCCGGGCGCGAGCCGCAGGTCGCGCAGCCCGCGCAGGTTCGACGTCGACAGCTCTTCGATGCGCAGGTCCATGGGTGGACGGTAGCGCGATCCACCGACATACGGCCCACCCCCGTCATCGTCTCTTCTTCAGCGCGCAACGCTGCCGAAATACCCTCTCCGTAGCGTGGTCTCATGACCTCGTTCACGTTCAGGGAATGCGCACACTGCGGCGAGCAGCAGCCGGTGCTCGCGGACGGCCGGACGGCGATCCACTTCACCGGAAGCGGCGACCGCTGCGCCGGATCCGAGCGCCGCAGCCAGAACGAGAACGTGACGGCCCAACAGGCCCGCGTCATCGAGGCGCAACTGCGAAGGGCGTTGCGGCAGGTGATGCGGGAGCAGGCGTCGTAGGGGCGTGACCGACGGAATCATCCGGCTTCGTTCCCTGAGCGGAGACCGCCCCGCGCCCGAGTGACGAATGTCGGCGGTATCGCGTCGGCAATCCATATGAGTTCTCCACGCCGCTGGAATCGAACACCGGCCTCGAACGCTTCGCGGCTTCGAACGCTCAGCAGCACCGTATCCGGCCCGTGCCGACGAGCAACCTCGTACGCCGTTGCTGGATCAGGCGACAGGTGCACATGCTGGCGTTGCATCGGCAGGATTCCGATTTCCAGGATGCTGCTGACGGCCTCGGCGACAGTTCCGTGGAACAGTTCCAGCGGCGGTTCCTGGTTGACGAGATCATCCGCAATCGAGATCGAATGACCGTAGGTTGCGCGAATCCGGTCGCCCAGGACTTCGTGCCGAACCTTCGAAGAGTTCGCGATCATCCGAAGGACCGCGTCCTCCGTCAGGCCGTCGAAGCCGCCCGCCCTCAGCGCGTTCACCAAGGACCGCATCTCCACCCAGCCATCGGGGTCCACGGAAAGCCCGTACTCGCCCGGCGCGTGACGCAATGCGTGGGTCACCGCCCGACTCAGTTGCGTTTCGCTGAACACCGATATGACCCCTCCCCGACGTTCGCCTCCATCGAGGCGGCCCCTCACCGTACCGCCAAGCCGCGGCGACTTCATCAGGTCGCCCGGGCCCCCGCGGCCGATCTGCCTGCGGAAGATAGGGATGCGGCCCCCGGAACATAGGGAACCACCTCCGATGTGACAGCAGGGCGGCGCGCATGAGCATGGATCCACTCCGGTGAACACCGGTCCAAGAGAAACGGATCCCTCATGAAAACCTTCCTCATCGAACGCGAAGTGCCCGGCGCCTCGAGCCTCAGCCACGACGAGCTCGTCGAGATCGCGTGCACCTCGAACGCCGCGGTCGAGTCCCTCGGCGTCCCGTATCGGTGGATCACGACATACGTCGCCGGCGACAAGCTCTACTGCCTGCACGCCGCCGACAGCGCCGAACTGGTTCGCGAACACGCCCGGCGCGGCGGCTTCCCGGCGAACCTGGTCGCCGAGGTCGTCACCGAGTTCGGCCCGCAGACAGCGGAGGACGCCGCGTGAACACCGCGACGCCGGCTTTCGCATCGTCTGGCGCTCGCATCGAGCACCGTCCGGTCAGCCCCGGCGGGATGCGCGTCCCGCTCGGCCGCGTCCTGCGCGAGCGGGTCAGGGCCCTGCGTCCCTCCCGTCCGCTGATGACGCACGAGACGGCCGGAATGCTGCACCGAGAAGACCGCGCACGCGACGCGCTCAGAGCGAGCGCGGAGCGGGCACGCGTCCTCATCGCGCACCAGCTGCTCTGAGGCGCTCGTGCGCGCTGCCACCCGGCCCTCGAGAAGCGATGCGCTCGCGAAAGCGACCGGCCCGCAACAGCCCCATGGCGTCTACCATGCTGCCATGGGGCTGTTCGAGCGCGGCCTCGAGGCCGAAGCGCTGCGCAGAGAACTCGCCGGGCTGTACGAGGCCGGCCGGGTCGTCACGCTCACCGGCGACGCCGGATCGGGCAAGACGGCCCTGCTCGCCGCCGTCCTCGGCGGTGACGACGGACCACCCAGTGTCAGTGCCGTACTGGGCGGTGACGGGCCGAGAGTGCTTCGCGGATTATGCGACCCGCTCGGCACGCCACGGCCGCTCGGACCGATCCGCGACATCCTGGCGGACCTCGACGGACTCTCCCGGTCGAACCTCGACGACCCGTCGGCGGTCGAGCGTCGATTCCTCGACCATGTCGGCGAGCAGCCGACCGTCGTCGTGATCGAGGACGCCCAGTGGATCGACGCCGGATCGGTGGAGGTGCTGCGGTTCGTCACCCGAAGGATCGACCGGCTCCCGCTTCTGCTCATCCTGAGCTACCGGGACGGCGAGGCGGATGTCGGCTTCGGTCATCCGCTGCTCCCGCTTCTCGGCGAGATCGCGCGCAGCGACCATTCCGCACACATCGCCGTGCGCCCGCTCTCGGTCGACGGGGTCCGCGCCGTCCTGGCAGACGACGGGCTGGATGCCGTGCGCGTCCACGAGGTCACGGGCGGCAATCCCTTCTTCGTCACCGAGATCGCACGGCACCCGGGCGAGCGGATGCCGCGGACCGTGCGCGACGCCGTCATCGCGAGCACGTTCGGGCTGGCCGCCGAGGACGTGGAGGTCCTCCAGCTCATCGCCGCCGCTCCCGACGCCCTCGACGACCGCCTCCTTCCAAGCCTCGGCATCGATGTTCCGACCCTTCGCCGTGTGGAGTCGAGCGGCCTGCTCGTGCGCACGCGCCGTGGCATCGCCTTTCGGCATGAGCTCGCTCGTCTCGCCATCGTGGACGGAACGCCGGAGGCCGTCGGCCGGCTCCTGCACGAGCGTCTGCTCGACGCCTTCGAAGCCGTCCGGTCGACCGATCATGCGGTGCTGACGCATCATGCCGTCAGCGCAGCAGACCCGGACCGCACCCTCCGTTACGCTCGCCTCGCCGCCGGGGAGGCGACCCGGGCGGGAGCCCATTCCGAAGCGGTCGCCTTCCTCGCGCTCGCCCTAGAGCAGTTGACCGGCGACTCCGTCGAACGTGCGGAGCTGCTCGCCGCGCTGAGCGAGGAGCAGTACATGGTCGGCCGCCTCGCCGATGCACGCGACTCCGCCCGCGCCGCCCTCGACCTCCGCGAACGACTCGCCGACCCTGACGGCGTCGCCGCCGCGCACGAGCGTCGCGCAATCATCGAGTACTACTCAGCGAGACGCCGAGAGGCAGAGGAACAGGCGGACCTCGCCGCGCACGCCGGCGGTGGAGCCGCCGCTGCCGCCTCCGCGCAGGCCACACGCGCTTATCTCGCCTACCGCCGGCAGGACGTCGACACGGCGCGCACGATCGCATCCACCGCCCGTCGGCTCGTGCACGATGCGGATGACGCCGCGGATGCCGCCCGCCGTCGGATCGAGATCACGGAGGCGGCGTCGGATCTGCTCGAAGGCTCGGTGGCGAGCCGCGCCCGCCTTCTCATGCAGGCGGCCGCGGCGTTCCAGGTCTCCCTCGACGAGATCGGGACGACCGCGCACTCCAACCTGTCGGCGATCGACATCGAGCATCGACGCCTCGCCGAAGCGGAGGCGGTACTGGCCGAGTCCATCCCCGTCACGATCACGCGCGACATCCCGATCTGCAACCAGTGGCAGACCGGGATGCGCGCCCGGCTGCATTTCATCCGGGGACGCTGGACCGCGTCGGCGGAGGATGCGGACACCGTTCTCGAGGGACACGGCGCGCCACTCGCTCTCATCTGGCCGCACATCCTGTCCGCGCTCCTCGCCATGCGCCAGGGCGGCGACCGGACGGTGATCGACCGCCACCTGGAACTCGCGTGGGCGTACGCGAACGAGATCGGCGAGGCACCGGTGCTGCTCGCCGTGCTCTCCGCCCACGCCGAGCGTGCCTGGCTCACGGGCGACCCGGAATCCCTGCTCGACGAAGCGCCGGCTTTCATCGCGGCTGCCGATTCTCGACCGGGCAACGCGTGGGCCATCGGCGATCTCCTCGTCTGGCTCGACAGGCTCGGCGTGCGCCGCAACGCAGACCAGGTCGCCGACCCCTATCGGCTGGAGCTCGAGGGCCGCCACAGCGATGCGGCGCAGGCCTGGCTCCGAATCGGAGCCCCCTTCGACGCCGCCCTGGCGGGCGTGCACGACGAGTCCCCCGAGGTGGCGGTTGCCGCTCTTGCGCGCCTCCACCAGTTGCACGTCGACGCGACGGCAGCCCGGGCGCGCGCCATGCTGCTCGAACGCGGAATCCGGTCCATTCCTGCGCCGGCGCGGAAGACGACGCGAAGCAACCCGGCCGGGCTCACGAACCGTCAACTCGACGTGGCACGTCTCATCGCCCAAGGCTTCACGAACGGGGAACTCGCCGAGCGCCTCTACATCTCCCCCAAGACGGCCGACCACCACGTCTCGGCCGTGCTCGGCAAGCTCGGAGTCTCCAGCCGCCGCGAGGTTGTGAGGGCAGCGGGCGAGTTGGGGCTGGTCTGACCGCGCTCCGCGCGGGGACCCGATAGACAGCAGCGAGCAGTGCAAAAGCCGGTGGGCACGTCGGTCGCGAAGCGACCTCGTGCCCGCCGGCTTTTTCACTGCGTGGGCCGTTCACAGAACCCCGCGGTATGAATCATCACGACTTGGGCCCGGTAGCACTTTCCTCCGAAGGATGACCGTTTTTCCTCTGATTTTCACTGGACCCATCGTCTGGGAGAAGGACACCGTCACCTGCCTTCTACAGCTATGCGTCCCAGGACACCGGCGGCATGAGCCCGCACCGCCGCCAGGGGGACCGGTCCTACACCTTCTCGGTTGACTCTTCGCCAATCACCACCAGGGACCCTCTTCTTTAAAGCGAACGACCACTCAGCGGGCGAAACTTCGCTGATCCTGGCTGACCACTCGTTGTTGGAAAGGACGTCCACTCCGTTACAGACGATTCCAGCGCCGTCCGGGCCGGGCACCCAATCAACTCGCGGGCGGGCGCGTTCGAGCGCATGACGGAAATCCACAGCTGACTGAAATCGTGACGATGGGATGGGGCTCATTGCCTTAATGACCGCTTTCCGGAGACTCAAATGGATGTGCGGCGCCCATCCGTTTCGGTCAGGAAACGTGCCATCGATAATCGCTGCCTTCAGCGCTTCACCCTGAAGCAATGAGTTGCGAAACCCTTCGTCTCCATTGAGCAGCCGATACGCCGTGACACCCAATGCGTAGACGTCTCCGAGAGCGGACTCAATACCGTTTCCCGTATTGACGCTTTCTGGAGGTACATGCACGGTGTAGCTCCACGGCGGCATCGCTGTGGCCGCGCCTTGCTTGCTCGAGAGGCCGAAATCACTCACCTTCACTCGGCCGGCCGAGTCCATCATTAGATTTCCAGGCTTTATGTCGCGGTGTAGTAGACCACGCGAATGAAGATGCTCGACGCCTCGGCAAGCATCCTCGATAGCCCGAAGTGCGTTACCTATTCCCAGCATCGCGCCGTGGTTAATGTCCTCAATGCTCCCACGCTCCAGGTATTCCATTCGGATCACCGGAAATGTGACGGTGTGCCCTCCTGCTATCGTCTGGGCAACCTCATCCGCCGAATAGACCTCGACGACATTCTCGTGTTTGGCCGCGATCATCGCTTGCGCCTCCGCATGGATAGCGACGCTGGGAGGTAGGTACTGCGGGTTCAGGTACTTTGCAGCGCAGTATCGCCCTAGAGCTTCGTCGTACTCCAGTCTTACCGTCCCGAAGTGTCCGGCACCGAGGACGCGAATAGGGCGGTAGCTCACAGCGTCTCTGGCAAGAGCGCTAGGGCTACCACCAGTTGGTCCCTGCGCACCTTAGCGGTCTTGCTAATGCAGGCCACTCGAGCCTGAGCAGCTTCCGCGTCGGCCTTTGACCGACCGTAAGCGCCTCTGACCGTCGCGCTCTTGAATCCGCGAGTGGGTATGCCGACTTCGCCAAGGGCGGCCTGCACAACACCGTCCAACTCGGCGCGTGCGAAGTTCGGCACCCCCGATTGTCCCGCCTCCGCTAGGCGGATCGCGGCTCGTTCGACCGGGTGCCGCGCAAGGATCTCTAACACCTCGCGCCGGACCCAGGCTAGTTGTCCGGCCCTGTCGCCGATTGGTGCGCTGGCCTCGGACTGGGCAAGCACAATCGCTTCAGCACGACTACCCCCTTCGACGATCACCCAACCGATGGAGTCCTTAGCATTCTTGATGCCGACGATTCTCAAATCGTCCCCCTCACCCAGCAGTCGACGCCTCCGTAACTTGAATATTACTGGGGCCCGGCGACGCAGGTCGATAACAGGCGCCGGATCTGAGGCGATGATCAGACTGGGCTACCAATAGCGTTCATGCCGTGTCCGCTATCGTTCCCCACCTAGCCCAGCCATAGACTCGTCGCCGGCGGGTGAGGAGAAGCATGTCTAGAGGACGCGAGGCGACCACGGCGGCAGATGCGACGCACAAGCTGCCCGACGACGTTATAGCGATTGCGATCGACACGAATGCCGCTGCTAGTGGCCGGATCAGCTTCCGCCAGATTGAGGATCTTGCCGCGACCATTAGTGCGCAGGAACTGCAAATCGAGGTTTGGGTCCCGGAACCAGTCTTATGGGAGTGGGCCGATCACGCTTACGATTTGGCTGTCCGAACAAGAGATGAGTTTCGTTCGAGGCAGAGGGAGCTGGAAGACGCTGGAATCTCTGGGTTCGATGTGGCGCCGTCGTTCGAACAGAGCGTCGACGACGTTATGGAAACGCTCAGTGATGGACTACAGGACATTTACCTGGATGATGACTCGCCAGCGATTCGGATCCTTGAACTCAGTGAGCATCCCGATGCCGCGGTTCTAGGCTTACGTGACCAGGTGTTGCGTACGGGACCGGGGCGAACCAAGCCGCAGTCTGGTGCCCGAGTGAAGACAGGAGCCGCCGACAGTGCGTCTTTTCGACTCGTCGCGCATGCCGCAGGCGACCAACTGCATCGTGTGGTTCTCGCCTCCGGCGACCAGGACGCTCGTACCCACTTCAGACACGGACCTTCGCCAATCATCCTGCGGGACCTATGGAGCGTTCGAAACGAGCTCATCAAGCTGAGGAAGGGCTCGGATGTGGCGGCCGAGGCTCTCAAAGAAAGCGTTGAGAGTGCACTCACCTACGTTGACCAGGATGGCGGAGCATTGCGCGCCTACGCGTTGTCGGGCGAGAACCTCTTGTTCAATCCTCGTCGTGATCTCACGCATGTGCCCGAGTTTTCGGTGGTTCGCGTGAGTGCTGTCGACAGCGTAGATAACGTGGAGATCTCCCTCAAAGAGCGTTCGGCTACTGCTACAGCCAAGATTCGGCTTGACGTCGCCATCGAGTATGTACGGTGGGATTACCGAAGCGAAACGGTGGATTCAGACCTAGAGGAAGAACAAGATGTTGAGGCGATTGCGTACATTTCGGCCGACGCTCCGGACCTGAGCGATTGGGATTTCACAATTGACCGGATTGAGATCGTCGACGGTCGATATGACCCAGTGAATCGCTACGTCTAGGGTCCACGCCTCCACGGCTACTTGAACTCCGAAGCGCTGGTGTCGCACGCACGACCCTATGTCGGCGATGAATACGTTCGGCTGCGAAGGCTCACTCACTGTCGCCTTGCTGCGCCCAGCAGATCTTGCCCCCGAGCGCCGACGCGAAGCAATCAATCCAGACGGCTGGGGCGCTCCAGTGCCATCGCGATGCACATGCCGGCCCATCCTTCCCGACTCACTCACGTGTCACCGGCACCCTTCGCTATCGTGCTGAGCATGGAACAATGCATGCTCTTCTGGCCGGGGGTGTGCGCGTCATACCAGGACAGCTTTCCGTTTTGGGAGTTGCTCGCCAATCTGTTCGTGACCGGGACGGTGACTGCGGTCACCATTGTGGCCGCGACGCGGAGTGCGCGCAAAGTCACTCTCGCGACGTTGCGCAATTCTGCGAGCTTGCAGAGGCAGGCCCTGAAGGCCCAACTAAGCGAAGCGCTTCGGCTTGAACGCCGGTCGGAAGGGGCGGCGCTAATCAAGGCAATCGATCTAGCAGTCCTCGCGCGGGCCATGAGGGATGACGAGAAGCGCTCCTACGACGAAGCGATAGCTGAAGCGAGGCACACGGTCGGCCTCACCAGAAACAACCGAGGGCGCGAGCTTCTCGAAGTCGTTGCGGACCAGACCCATGAACTCGTGTACAAATCGAACGACACAACTCGCGCGCCCACCGATTTTATCAGAGTTAGCGCCGTTCGACAGGGCCTAAGAGAATTAGTCGGGAAGTGGGTCGACGAGCCTCGAAGCGTAGAGACGGAGATCCAGCGCAGAGCCGATGAGTTGGCAGCCAAGCGAAAGCAACAGGTCGATGACATCATTGAGCGATTGCTGACGACCTCACCGACAAAGCCGGCAGATCATCAGACAGGGCCGGGAAGTCAAGGGCACCGCTGAACGGCAGCATCCACAGTCCGGATGCATTGCCGCGAATCCCGCACGGATGCCGAACGTCCACGTCGCCTCACGGCCAACTGCCGGTCTCTCAGCTCTCGTTGCCGAGCGGGAGCTTCGCGACGGCGGCAACCACGTACTCGCGGAGCGAGCCTTTCCGAGTGAACGAGGTCATCCCGGTACGTGTCCAAATCTCCGCGGGCTGGTCAACAGTACGCCGGACCGCGACCTCCGGCATGCTGTTCTTGCGTCCGTAGAGCAGGACGCAGTACGCAGGAATGGTGGGGTCACCAAGGACTGGCCGGGCCCCGTGACCGGAGACCGTCTCGTATCGGTACTTTCCACCATCCTCGTTGTCGTTACGGATTACCCGAAGCTCCCCAGGTGCGGCCAGCGCGAACCAGCCGCTCACGTCGATGCCCTCTTCGAAGGCGGAGAAGATTCGGTCGCCTTCGTCCCATCCACGGCGCACCTGCACTAGATTCCCATCGGCATCGACAATGGCGAGATCGGTGTGTGGCGCTTGCCAGGTGTCGATACGAGGGAACGGGAGAGTGGCTGTCTCATCGGTCGGACCGGAGTATGTCCCGTCGGCGATGTATTGGATCTCCGCAGCGTTCATGCGACGCGCGTTTGCTCCCCAGTACTCCTGGGCCGACCGCCACAGGTCGGCAATCTCCTCGTCAAACGCAGCCCGAGCCGCCTGGTGAGCTTCGCCTGCCTCAACGCGCTGTCGCACGGCGCCGGCCTCGGCGTCCTCCCAAGCCTTCTTGAACGCGGCAACCTCTTCGCTGAATGTCACCCGGCGAGTCTAGGACGTCCTGGTACCGCGGTTCGGCTCCGCAAATTAGCGTCGCTCCCTCCCCCTCTGAGGCCGCTCCGAGGTTCAAGGGAATGCGCCACAATCCGGCAGTTTGCCGAGTACTAATCGGCCTTCGCTGTCGTAGCGGCGTATCCACGGGAACAGGCCGCGAGCCGGTGCGGGTCGGCGTCCTTCTTCGGCTTGGAGGCCTGGCCGAAAAGCGTCGCTGCTCGCGGCACTGGCAGAAATGTGCTCGACCGGCCTGAGACGGCGACCGGGACGGGACAGGGCTCCCTGTCCCGTCTGCTTACCCGGTCGAAAAAGCAACCGATAGATTCAGGCGAGGGGGTCACACGCTATGGCTGATTTCGGTTATGTGAATGAGGACGCCGGGCAACTCGATGTGCTAGTGGACGAGCCGGCGAGAACGGTCACGTTCTCACTTCGACCACTGAAGTCAGCGTTGGAAAGAGCGAAACTCGAACCAGGTAGCCGCCACACGATTGCGGTGCTCGATTTCAACGCCGCCACGCTCACCATCACGCCCTTGAACACCTTCGCGTCGGAAGGACTTTTTCTCGCGCCGAAGTACGACAAGATACGAACAATTGTCGTGCCTTTCCGTGCCGACAAGTACTCGCTTTCGGAGTTCTCTAGCGACGCAGACCTCGCCAGTGTTTTCGATGAGTTGCCGCGCGGATTGAGTCGCCACTACCAGTTCGGGCTCGGTCTTCCGAAGGACTACAAAATGATCATCTCGACCATCGAGAAGGTCTCCGATGCCAAAACGCTGATCTTCGACGTTGAAACCAAGTTGGACGGTTTCAACTTTCGGATCAGTCCGGACGACTTTGAACGTATCCGGTCAGAGATCGACCGAATCAAGGCGCGAGCTAACTCGGCGAGCCTTCGAGTCCGTGAAGCGTGGGTGCATAACGCGATTGCCGAGTTCACGGGAGATGACCAGGTACCGATCAAACGCGGTCGACACCCGCACGTGCAGCAATTCGTCGACGAAGCAGCTGGAGGAGCTGTTTTGGACGAGTCGGCGATCGACGCGCTGGTCGAAGCGGCGATGTCGGAAAGTGCACGGATCGCCACCGAGCGCCCGGACCGCCTTGGAAAGCTCCGAAGTGACCTCGAGATGCTCACCCTTGACTCGCTCATCCAAAGCTTCTCTGCAGCATTGGATGAAGGGAAATCGGAGCCGTTCTGGCAAAAGTTCTTCGTTGAGAATCCGTTCGCGCTTCACATGGCGCTCGGCTACCCAGTCACAATTGTCCAAGACCAGGCTTCAGTAGGGGGAACCAGGCTGGACGGTGGCGGCACGAAAGTCGCCGACTTTCTGGCGAAGAACCCGCTCACGAACAACGTCGCTCTCGTCGAGATCAAGAAGCCACGAACTGCCATGGTCCAACAGCGACAATATCGAGGAGAGGTACACGGCCCGAGCGCCGAACTCACCTCGTCGATCGTTCAGGTACTTGATCAGCGATATCGACTGCAAACGAAGATCGACTCGATTCGCTCCGACAATAGGGAACTGGCAATCGAAACGTTCGCGGTGAAGGCATTTCTGATCGCCGGCACGACTCCGGAGGGAGAAGCAGAGAAGAAGTCCTTCGAGATGTTTCGGGGAAACTCGATGGTCGTCACCGTCGTCACGTACGACGAGGTGCTGGCCAAGCTCATTCAGCTTCGCGACCTCGTACGAAACGGAGAGAATGGTGACGCCCAGGATGCGCCGGACACGAGCCCTGCCGATGCGGTCAGCGACAAGCAGCGGAACTCGCGCCCAACCTAACGATCCAGCCCCTGATCCATAACGCCTGGCCGGCCGGATCGGACGACTTCACGGGTGCCTAACACCCGAACATACGGCGGCCCTGGGACCGCCTCGACCAGTAGCGCATCCAGCAAGCTAACAGTCCCTGCGGCGTCGGCCGTCACGAGGGTTTTGTCACCATGCTCAGCCTCTCCAACGCGGAACGTTGGTTGGAGGAGCACGTACTTTACGTTTGTCCATTCGTTGACACGCTGAAGGTCAGTCTGCAAGGTGAACGGCAGCATATTGATGCTCAGCGGACGGACACCTGAGCCGATGCCGGCCAACGCATCACGAAAGTTGTCCCATCGGTCGCCATCGTTACGAGTTCGTCGACACCCTCTATGGACTCGCTCGCGCTCGGTCCAGCTTCGGCGCGCAGTTGTGGGATTCGACTTCCCTGAGTCTCGAGAATGACGTCGCTCGACGCTTCTGTGAAGGCATAGCGCTTCGTTCGACCCCGCCGGTCTGCGCCGCGAGGCCCGAGCATTCCCCTTCGGAACGGAAGAACGGGAGAACTTCCACCGTCACGCGCGGAACTCGATCGAATCTCTGAACTCCCAGATCAAGGGTGGCGGCGGCCACAACCTGCACGACTCGACCAGACGACCTGTCCGCGGCTTCGCTGCCGCCTAGGTGATGATGACGATGATCGTGACGGCCTTCAACATCCGCAAGATCCTCAGCTTCATCGACGACGCTATCCATGAAGAAGCGACCGGAGGCCCCAAGGATCCGAGCGAGCTTAAGGTTCGCAAGCGCGACCGCGAGCACCACAACCCTTACACCGGGTCATATCCCCCGAGGTCGTCCGCCCTTCCACCAAGAAAGGACGCCCTAACGTCGGTGATGGGACCGGAGGGCCCCCTCCGCTGGAGTAGCTCCGGCACCCTCGGCAACACCGCTCGAGAGCGCAACCACCCTGCTTGCAGACAGCGCCAGCATGCCCGAAAACACCCGCGTACGCCCTAATCTGCGCAAACGTCCCACTGAGCCGCGGATCAGTGCGATCTATCGGCAACACCAACCAAAAACGACAATCGCCCCGGACAAATGCCCGGGGCGATTTCGTTTTGAGCTCGGTTCCGTAAACAGTTTCGTAAACGGCCCACTGCGTCGGGCTGACAGGATTTGAACCTGCGACCCCTTGACCCCCAGTCAAGTGCGCTACCAAGCTGCGCCACAGCCCGTTGTCGCCGCCGGAACCGAGGCTCCGCGCGGGGCAACTCGACCATCCTACCGTGTCGGAGAGGTGCCCCGCGCACGCCGGGTCAGATGTCCTTCGTCGCCCCAGTCGATCAGCTTCGGCGAGCCCAGGGTGCCGCCGAGGTGACAGATGACGTCCACGCAGTCTGCGCGTCGAGCGGGTCGTCGGGCGAGGCGATGGCCGGAGTCGGTGTCGCTGTAGCGGTGGACGTCATGGTCACCGTCGGTGTCGGCCCCCGCCGGGAGCGTCATCGCCTGTCTTTCGTGCCGGCAGGGATGCGGTGCGCCACCCGAAGGCACACGCATCCCCGCCGGCACTGCGCCGTCGCACCGGCCGGAGACCTGTGCAGACGGGCACCCGGACCGCCCCGCCCCGCAGCGGGTGTCCAGGTAGGAGTCGGCGACGGGACGCGAGTGGGGGGAGTCAGCGTCCCGCCGCCGAGCTGTGTTCAGCGGCCGGAGCCGCCGATGATCTGGTCGACCTCGTCCTGGCTGAGCGGGGTCCAGGGCGACGAGTCGGGGTTTGCGCTGGCGGCCTCGGGGCTGTCGCCCTGGGTCCACCACTTCGCCTCGTAGGGTACCCCGTCGAAGAGGACCCGCTGACCCTTGTCGTAGGCGCTGGTGCCGGCCCAGGTCGGGTACGTTCCGGCGGGCAGGGTCGGCTGCGGGATGGGCGTCTCGCCCGGGAGCACCGGGCCGACGAGCTCCCACGGCGTCTCCCACGCGTTCAGTACGGGGTTGTCGGGAACGTCGCCCTTCGTCCACCACTTCGCTTGGTACACGTTGTGGTGCCAGACGACCTTGGTGCCCTTGAGGTACGAGTTCTTCGATGCCCACACCGGGTAGGGCGAGTGGGCCGGGTCGTCCGCCGTCGCCGTGGAGGTCGGCTCGGCCGTCGTGACGGCGCCCTCACCCAGCGCGATGTGCCCGTCGAAGCCCTTCGCCAGGACGGTCGCGAACGACTTCTTGCCCTGGTCGACGCCGCTGCAGGCGTCCGAGACGACGGTCACATCCACATAGTTCGACCCGCAGGTCTTGTCGCGGTTCGCCGACCACATCGACATCCGTCCCAGGCCGTTCGACACGGCCCAGCTGTTGAAGGAGGCGGCGTCCGCGAGAGAGAACACCTCGCCCTCGATGTCGTTCTGGCCGATCATCGGGGTGGCGCCGAGCTTCGCCCACAGGCTGGGGTCGCTCTGGTGCAGCTTCGCGCGGTCGTAGAGGATGCCGAGCTGGCGCTGCGCGGCGGACACGGCGGACTCCGCGGCCTTCGCCATCGAGGTCTTCGCGTCCTTGGCGTCGCCGAAATCCATGGTCATCACGTTGACGCCGGCGATGTCGACCTTCGCCTTCAGCATGGCGGCGATCGCATCCGTGCCGTCCGAGGTCATGCCCGTGGGCGCCACCGGCAGGGTCAGCCACACGGCGAGGCTCTTGCCCGCGGCACGGCGCTCCTGCTGCAGTGCGGCGATCGCCTCGGCGCGGCGAGCGGCGGCGTCCTTGTCGGTGAGTCCGCCGCCCTCGAGGTCGAGGTCGATCGTGCCGATCTTGTAACGGTCGACGACGGACGCGTACGCGTTCTTCAGCGCCGACGCGTCGACGCAGTTCACAGCCAGCTCATCGTTCCGCTGGCCGCCGAACGACACCGCGACGGTGCCGCCCTGCTGCTGGAGGCGCGCGATGCGGCGGTCCAGATCCAGGGATCCGCGAGCCTGGTCGAGCGAGTAGGCACCGCCCCAGCTGGGCGCGCACGGGTCCGACGGCGACGACACGACGAACGAGAGGACGGCGTCCTTCGTCGTCGTGCCGCCCAGGTTCTCGAACGCGAACCGGGGCGTCGCCGTCACATCCACGTAGGAGGCGAACCACGGCTTCGCGTCGACCGCCGCGCGGGCGCTCCACCACTGCAGGCCGACCGCGCCGACGGACACGACCACGATCGCGACGAGGGCGGCGCCGATCACACGCCACGGCGACAGGCGGCGGCCGCCCGCGGACTCGGGAGCCTGGGCGCGCTCGACGGCGTCCGCCGAGGCCTTCTGGGATGCGCGAGCCATCAGGCGGCCTGCCTCTCGCCCGAGACGGATTCGGCCGGAGCGGATCCGTTCGCGGTGGCCGCCGCCTCGGAGCCCTCCGCGCCGGACGCCTCCGCCGCGTGCGCGGCAGCGCCATCGACGGCGACCTCCGAGCCCGACCGCGACACCTCGGCGTCCTCGGTCCGGGCGTCGACGACCGCGCCGACCCGGGCGAGGTGCGGCACCTCACCGCCCGCGTGACCGTGATAGAGCACCGAACGCCAGTCGATGGATGCGGTCTGCGGTGCGGCCTCTTCGGTCGAACGGCGGCGCGACTTGTCCACGTACAGCGGCTTCGTCATCCCGATCCAGATGTCGACGATGGTGTTCCAGATGCCGATGTAGGCGACGATCGCCCAGATCGCCAGGGTGGCGTTGAACGCGGCGAACGCGGCGTTGCCCCAGTTGTGCGCGTTGACGTCACGCCACAGCGTGAACAGCGAGAAGGCGACGATCGCGAGCGGCGCGATCACGTACAGCAGCGGCGACGCGGTGCGGTTCTTGACCTTCGGCGTGCGGGCGAACGGGATCTTCTTGCCGGTCAGCGACTGCTGGATCGACTTCAGCACCCCGGCCAGGTTCACCGGCAGCAGGATGAGGTTGAAGCCGTAGATCCGGAAGATGTCGGTGGCCTTGTACCCGCTGTAGCGGAGGTCGGCCGCCTGGCTGATGAAGTACGGCAGGGCGGCGAGGAGCACCATCGGGCTGAGCAGCCGGCCGTCGTACGGGTACGCCAGCAGGAAGATCAGGCCGAAGCTGGCCCAACTGATCGACGCCATGTAGTTGACCCGCAGCAGCAGCTCGATGCGCGAGACGGTCTCGCCGCGGCGCTTTCGCTCCTTCACCTGACGCCACAGCTTCGGGAGGATGAGCAGGCCGCCGTTCGCCCAGCGGCGACGCTGCACGATCAGCGAACCGAAGTCCGGCGGGGTCGCGGAGTAGCTGAGGCGCTCCGGGTAGTTGGACAGCGTCCAGCCGTGGGTGCCGAGGTCGATGCTCGACTCGGTGTCCTCGATGACGGTGCGGTCCTGGATGTAGCGGCGCACCTCGAAGCCGCCGACGAACTCGGTCTCGACGATGTCGTCGAGCGCGGCCTTGCGGATCACCGCGTTCGCGCCCACCCAGAACGTCGCGCCGTAGTACGACTTGCCCTGGTGCAGGATGTGCTGGATGTCGGTGGTCGCACCGGCGAGACGCTCGATGCGGGTGCCGGCGCCGCGGAACGACGAGTACGGCGTCTGGGTCACGGCGACGCGGGCGTTGTCGGGCTGCTGCAGGAAGTAGGTGAGCCGGAGGCAGTACTCGCGCAGCAGGATGGAGTCGGCATCCAGGGTCAGCAGGAAGTCGCTGTCCGGGATCTCGATGTCACCGGGGCGGCGCTGGCCGGCGGCGACCGGGGTGAGGATCTGTCCCTCCGGCGTCTCCTCGACGCGGTAGGTGCCGCCCATCAGTCCGATGTAGGCGTTCAGGTTCATCGCCTTGTTCGCCTCGTGGGAGAGGGACGCCCACTTCTTGCGCTCGAAGACGGCGAGGTCGGCGTCGAACGTCCACGAGAGGCGGCGGTACAACTGCGCGACGCGTTTGCTGGTGAGGGAGGCGCCCTCGGCGATCGCGGCCGAGACGGCCTCGCCGGTGAGCGCCAGGTCGTCGCCGAGAGCGCGGAGCACCTGGTCGGCGAAGAAGACGTCGACGTGGTCCTCGACCGTGTGGGCGTCCGCCTGGGCGTACAGCCACTGGGCGGCCCAGCGGTAGTGGTCGGCGAGCTCCCCAGCGGCCTCGTCGGTCGCGTACACGCCGGTGTCGCCGAGCTCGTAGCGCATCAGCGCGTCGGAGAACCGGAACCGCGGCTCGGCCAGGGTTGCGCTGATGTCGTGCGCGAGGTCGCGGGTCGCGTCGAGGCGCTCGCGAACATCCGGGTCGCTCGGGTCGGGGTTGTCGTCGAGGAGCAGCACGACCCGCTTGGACGGGAACTCCTGCAGGGCGGCGGAGAGCAGCGTCATCCGCACCACCTCCGGCTCTTCGGCATACGACGGGACGAGCACGGTGATCGACGGCTGGTTGTCGGCGAAGTGGCGGTCGAGCTCGGCGCGCGGCACGCGGACGTGCTTCTGGAAGCGCTGGAGCGCTCCCTGCCGGGCCACCAGGTACATGAGGGCGGAGAAGGTGAGGAAGGTGACGACGACCGTGTAGCCGATGGCCTCCATCGTGAAACGGAAGTTCTGGCTGCCGCTGTCGATGAACTGGCGGATGATCGTGGTGACCACGTAGATCGCCCAGAAGAGGACGGTCAGCACGATGGCGACGCGGCTCCAGGTGATCTTCCGGTCGGAGGGCTTGGGGTGAACCGTCGGGAGCGGTTCTGTGCGCTTCTCGGAGCCGAGCTGGCGCTTTCGGGCAGGGGTGTATGCGGTTGTAGAACTCATGATCGGGTATGCGTCCTTCAGAAGACGGGAGCCCGGCCCTCGGGTGGGCACGGTCGGGTGGCTCCCAGTTGTCCACACTAGTGAGGACAATCCGGGGTACAAATACCCCTCTTAGGGTCGCCCCCTCTTTGGGGTGGGTTGTCTGTCGTCTTTCTCAGAAGCGGCGGGTGTGTCGCGCTTGCGCCGACTGATCTCCATGCATATGCATCGAACGTCGGGAGCGTGTCGGAGGGGGCGGTCTAGGCTGGCGGCATGCCGTCGCAGCCGTCACCGCAGCTGTGGCGAGGGCGCAGTCCGGCCGCAACAGTGCTCCTGATCGTGGGCCTGGTGGCCGGGATCCCCATGGCCCTGCTGTTCGGGATGCTGCTGCTCGCGCTCGGCGTGGTCGGCGGCGTCCTCGCGGCGATCGGCTGGCTGCTCTCCGTCGCGGCGGCGTGGGTCTGGTACGCGGTCCAGCGCTCGCGGCGCATCCCGTATCCCTTCGGCGCACCGCCGCCCACGACCCGGCGCAGCAGACGCGTCGCCCTCAGCGGCCTGTACCTGTCGCTCGTGCCGCGGACCGTCGGCGGCGTCGCCCGTGTCGCCGCGTGGCTGCTTTCGCCGCTCGCGCTGCTCGTGTCGTTGATCGGGATCTTCCTCCCCCGCTGGCGCGCGAAGCCCTACCTCGCGGTCTTCACGCTGCCCTCGTTGCTGCGCAAGGTCGTCAACCTCGGCCGTCGGCGCGGACTGGTGCGCGACGGCCACGACGCGGTGCTGACCGGCTACGACGACTTCCTCGGGCGTGCGTTCCCGCTCATCCGCGACGTCCTCGACTGGTGGAACGACCCGCACGCCGGCGACGACTACACGCCGACGCCCGGGTTGCCCGACGTCCCCGCAGGGCTGCTGGGACTGCCGCTCGGGCCCTCCCCCGATCCGCTCGGACAGCCGGGCATCGCCGCCGGGGCGATGCGACGGCGGTCGATCCGCTCGCTGCGGGATGTGCTCCTCAGCCAGCGCGAGATCGACGACTTGTGCGACCCGGACCTCGACGACCGTGCCGACGTGGGGACGGTGCGGATCGTGGAGGTGCCCCCGACCGGGGATTCCGGCCGACACTGGATCGTGCAGTTCGCGAGCACGAAATCCTGGCATCCGAGAGCGGGCGCGGCGCCCAACGACCTCACGGCCGACCTGCTGATCGGCGCCGGCGACGAGCCGACGGTCGCGCGCGCCGGGCTGGCGGCGATGCGGGAGGCGGGCATCCGGCCCGGCGAGCCGGTGCTGCTCGCCGGATTCAGCCTGGGTGGGATGGTCGCCGCGCAGATCGCCGCCTCAGCCGTCGCCGACGGGCTCGACGTCACGCACCTGGTGGTCGCGGGCTCGCCGCTCGGGCGGATCGCCGTGCCGCCGACGGTGAGCGTGCTGGCACTGGAGCATGTGCTCGATCCGGTTCCCCGGATCGAAGGGCGCGAGAATCCCCTCCGCGCGGAATCCGGCGCACCCTTCCTGACGGTGAAGGCGCGGCCGCCGCTGTCGCTCGGCTTCCGCATCGGAGCGCTGCACCAGTCGACGGCCTACGCGGACACGGCGGCGATGGTCGAGGCGGACCCGCCGGATCCGTCCGTCGCCCTGCTGCTCGCCGGGCTGGCGCCGTTCTTCGGGCCGGGCCAGCGCATTCACGACCGGGCAGCCGTGCGTGCGGGAGGGCTTCCGCCGCGGCCGTCGGTGCCGTTGTACCTGCACAGCACGGTCGAGGAGGGCATCACGCGCGGGACGCTGAGGCAGACCGTGCGGCGGCTGCCGGGTGTGATCGCGGTGGACGTCTACCAGTCGCGCAGCGGGTTCGCGACGACGATCCTGTGGAACGCCGACATCCTGGTCCGCGAGCTCGATCCGTGGCTGATCGCCGCCGGGCGCACCGCGGTGTACCGGGGACTGCTGTCGTTGCTCGCGCGGCGGCGTGCTGTCGGCATCCACCTGCGGCTGCAGGCGCGGTCGACGCCCGGCATCACCTGGGAGGCGACGGTGCAGCGGCTCTCGGACGGGCGCTGGCGCGAGTCGATCGACATCACGGTCGACGACCGGGCCGACCCGGATGCGGTCCGCCGCCTCTTCCCGGGCGGAACCGCCCCGGTCGTGGTCGTCCACGAACCCGACGCGTTCGACCCCATCCTCGACGTGGCCCGCCAGCGCTGACGCCGTTCGCACCGCCGCGCCCGCCCCACCCCACAGACCCCCCACGGCCCCACCGTCGAGTCCGCACTTTTTGCACGTCTCGCAGCGGTTCTGCGTGCAGTTTGTGCGTAGTCGACGGTGGGTGGGAGGGGCGGGGTCAGCGCTTGCGCTTCTCGCGGACGCGCATGTTGAGGACGATCGGGGTGCCCTCGAACCCGTAGACCTCGCGGAGCCGGCGGATGATGTACCGCCGGTAGCCCGGGTCGAGGAACCCGGTCGTGAACACCACGAATGTCGGCGGTCGGCTCGACGCCTGCGTGCCGAAGAGGATGCGCGGCTGCTTGCCGCCGCGAACCGGGTGCGGGTGCGCGGCCGTGAGCTCGGCGAGGAACGCGTTGAACTTGCCGGTCGGGATGCGGGTGTCCCACGACTCGAGCGCCAGCTCCAGGGCCGGCACGAGCTTCTCGAGGTGACGGCCGGTGCGTGCGGAGATGTTGACCCGCGGCGCCCACGAGACGTGCGCCAGATCCTGCTCGATCTCGCGCTCCAGGTAGCGTCGGCGGTCGTCGTCGAGGAGGTCCCACTTGTTGAACGCCAGCACGAGTGCGCGGCCCGACTCGAGCACGAGGTCGATGATCCGGACGTCCTGCTCGCTGATCGGCTCGCTCACGTCGAGGACGACCACGGCGACCTCCGCCTTCTCCAGCGCGGTGGATGTGCGGAGCGAGGCGTAGAAGTCGGCGCCCTGCTGCAGGTGCACGCGCCGCCGGATTCCGGCCGTGTCGACGAACCGCCAGATGCGGCCGCCGAGCTCGACCTGCTCGTCCACGGGGTCGCGCGTTGTGCCCGCGAGCTCGTTGACGACGACGCGCTCCTCCCCCGCGGTCTTGTTGAGCAGGGACGACTTGCCGACGTTGGGGCGCCCGATGATGGCGACGCGACGCGGGCCGCCGATCTCGCGCTTGGCGAAGGCGGACTCCTCAGGCAGGACCTTCAGCACTTCGTCCAAGAGGTCGGCCACGCCGCGGCCGTGCAGTGCCGACACAGGATGGGGCTCGCCGAGTCCCAGCGACCACAGCTCGGTCGCGTACGGCTCCTGGCGCGCGTCGTCCACCTTGTTGGCGGCGAGGAAGACCGGCTTGTCCGTCTTGCGCAGCAGGCGGACCACGCGCTCGTCGGTGGCGGTCGCGCCGACCGTCGCGTCCACGACGAAGAGCACGGCGTCGGCGAGGTCGATCGCGACCTCGGCCTGCGCCGCGACCGAGGCGTCGATCCCGCGGGCGTCGGGCTCCCAGCCGCCGGTGTCCACGAGGGTGAACCGGCGACCGTTCCACTCCGCCTGGTATGAGACGCGGTCGCGTGTCACACCGGGGGTGTCTTCGACGACGGCCTCACGGCGACCGAGGATGCGGTTGACGAGCGCGGACTTGCCGACGTTCGGGCGCCCCACGATCGCGAGCACCGGCAGCGCCGGCAGGTAGGTGATGCCGTCGACGTCCTCGCCTGCGACCTCGAGGATGTCGAGGTCGCTCTCGTCGAGCTCGTACTCCTCGAGACCGCTGCGCAGCGCGTTGGCGCGCTGGACCGCGAGTTCCTCGTCGAGCTCGGAAAGCCGGGTGACGAGGTCGTCGTCGCCGGTCGGCTCGTTTTCGATGTCAGACATGTGCTGCTTTCTGTACGACCTGGATGACCGCGTCGACGGTCTGGTCGAAGTCGAGGTCGGTGGAGTCGACGGTGGTCACACCGTCCGCGGCGTTCATGAAGTCGACGACACGGGCGTCGGCCTCGTCGCGTCTCCGAAGTGCCTCGCCGACGTGGGCGGCGGAATGGCCGGCCAGCTCGGCGGAACGCCTGGCCATTCTAACGGCTTCGTCGGCGGTCAGCAGGATGCGCACCGGCGCATCGGGGCAGACCACCGTCGTGATGTCGCGGCCCTCGACCACGATCCCGTCGCGGTCGGTCGTGCGGATGATGTGCCGGAACAGCCCGGTGAGGAACTCCCGGACCTCGGGGACGCGCGCGATCGCGCTGACGACGGCGGTCACCTCCGGCGTCCGGATGGCCTCGGTCACGTCGGAGTCGCCGACGAACACGTGGTACGTGTCCGGGTCGGTGCCGATCCGGTAATCGAAGTCGGGAAGGGAGTCGATCACCGCCGCGGCGTCCGTCGGGTCGACCTGCCGCTCCACGACGTACCAGCTGAGCGCACGGTAGGCGGCACCCGTGTCGAGGTATGCCCAGCCGAGCCGCTTGGCGGCCGCCTTGCTCACGCTCGACTTGCCGCTGCCGGCCGGCCCGTCGACCGCGACCACGATCGTCTCGGTCATCCGGTGATCCTCCATCCACGTTCGGTCAGGTCTTCGACGGTGCGGTGCAGCACCTCGGGCAGCACCGCGATGTCGGCGAGGCCGAAGGCCGCGCCGGGCGAGTGCTCCAGGCGCAAGTCCTCCATGTTCACGCCGAGCTCGCCGAGCTCGTGCAGCAGGCGCGCGAGTTCGCCCGGGCGGTCCTCCACCATCACCACGAAGCGCGAATATTTCCGGTCCTGGCCGTGCTTGCCCGGGAGCCGGGACACCCCGATGTTGCCGCCCGCGATCTCCTCCGCGATCGTGCGGCGGGCGCCCGCGGCGTCGACGTCGCCGAGGGCGATGAGCACGCGGTCGAGGTCGTCGCGGTAGGCGCGCAGGATCTCGACGATGGCAGGCGCGTTCGCCCCGAGGATCTGGACCCACAGCTCCGGCTCGCTCGCGGCGATGCGCGTCACGTCTCGGACGCCCTGGCCGGCGAGGGCGAGGGCCGTGTCCGGCGAGTCCGCCAGGCGCTTCGCCATGAGGGAGGAGACGAGCTGGGGCGCGTGCGAGACGAGGGCGACGGCCGCATCGTGCTCGGCCGCATCCATCTCGACCGGGGTGGCGCCGAGGTCGAGGATGAGCGCCTCCACCAGGCTCACGGCCGGTCGCGGGTTCTCGGGACGCGCGGCGACCACCCAGGGCCGGCCGATGAACAGGTCGGCGCGTGCGGACGACGGCCCACCGCGCTCCCGCCCGGCGAGCGGGTGGCCACCGACGTAGCGGGCCAGGTCGACCCCGGCCTCCTGCAGTTCGGCGAGCGGAGCGACCTTCACACTGGCGACATCGGTGACGATGGCATCGGGATGCGCGGCCAGCTCTTCCGCGACGACCTTCCCGGTGAGGTCCGGCGGCACGGCGACCACGATGAGCGCGGGCTCCGCTCCCCCGTCGTCGAGCCGGCCCGCCCCATAGTCCGCCGCCAGCCGCAGGTGCGCGGGCGACGCGTCGGCGAGCAGCACGTCGACACCCCGGGCGCGCAGCCCGAGTCCGACGGATGCGCCGAGCAGCCCCGCGCCGACGACGCGGACGGGGCCGGAGAGGCGGGCGGAGATCTCAGTCACCCGTCCACCTTAGCCAGCGCGTGCCGCCCGTTTTCGCACTCGACCGGTCTGGGAGGAGGCTCCGTCGATATCCGTCACGGATCCCCTCCGTTTTCGGCGTGCGCCCGGCGCGGCGCGGGAGAAGTCCTCCGTTCGCCACAGCTGAGGCGGGTACGCGCAAACGGAGGAGTTCCGGGCCGACACGCCGGCGCCCGAGGATGAACGGAGGTCGTGGCGGCGCGCACGCGCCGAACCTCCTCCGTTCCCGCCGAGCTGCCGCGGGGATGAGCCGGAGAGCTCAGCGGTTCTCGCGCGAGATGGTCAGCAGCTGGCCGAGTTCCGCCTTCGTGAGGTCGCGAAGCTGGCCGGACTTCAGCGTGCCGAGGTGCAGCGGCCCGAACTGCCGGCGAACGAGCTCGACGACCGGGTGCCCGACCTCGGCGAGCATCCGCCGGACGATCCGGTTGCGGCCCGAGTGCAGGGTGATCTCGACGAGCGAATCGTCACCGCGTGGGTTCGACTGCAGCAGCTTGGCCTTGTCGGCGGCGATCGGGCCGTCCTCCAGCTCGACGCCCTTCGTCAGCCGCCCGATGGTCTGCGGTGTGACGACGCCGCGCACGCGGGCGATGTACGTCTTCGTCACCCCGAACGATGGATGCGCGAGCACGTGCGCCAGTTCGCCGTCATTGGTGAGGATGAGCAGTCCGGAGGTCTCCGCATCCAGCCGGCCCACGTTGAACAGTCGCTCCGGGTAGTCCGCCGTGAAGCGCGACAGGTCGGGCCGGCCCTGCTCGTCGCGCATCGAACTCACAACGCCGACGGGCTTGTTGAGCATCACGTATCGGCGGGAGGTGTCGAGCTGCACGGCCGTGCCGTCCACCGCCACCTGATCCACCTCCGGGTCGACGCGCGTTCCGAGCTCGCGGACGACCTTCCCGTTCACCGTCACGCGGCCCGCCACGATCATGTCCTCCGACACCCGGCGCGAGGCCACACCGGCGGCCGCCATCACTTTCTGCAGGCGCTCGCCCTGCATCGACTCAGCGGACATCGCCCTCGAACCCGTCCGCACCATCCGCCAGCAGCGGCGAGATCTTGGGCAGCTCGTCGATCGAGTTGATGCCCAGCTGACTCAGCAGCAGGTCGGTGGTGCCGTAGTTGATCGCGCCGGTCTCGCTGTCGGTGAACAGCTCGGTGATCAGGCCGCGGCCGAGCAGCGTCCGCACGACCGAGTCCACGTTGACGGCTCGAATGGATGCGATGGCGCCGCGGCTGATCGGCTGCTTGTACGCGATCACCGCGAGGGTCTCCAGTGCCGCCTGCGAGAGCTTGGTGGGGTTCTGCTGCAGCACGTAGTCGGCGACGACGTGGTCGAACTCCTCGCGCACGTAGATGCGCCATCCGCCGCCCACCTCGCGCAGCTCGAAGCCGCGGCGCACACCGCCGCCCTCGCCGTCGAAGTCGGCGACGATCGTGGCGAGCGCCGCCCGGACGCGCTTCACCGGCGCGCCGACGGCCGTGGCCAGCGTTACCACGCTCATCGGCTCGTCCGCGACCATGAGGATCGCCTCGAGGGCGCGCTCGATCTGCGCGTCCTCGACCGGCGCGGGCACTTCCGTGGTGTCGGTCACCTCGGTCGTCTCGGTCGCATCCGCGACGTCCGTGTTCTCAACCGTCATAGTCGGCTCCCAGATTCGACAGGTTCTCTTCTGACCAGTGCTCGGCGGTCCACCTCAGCGTCAGCTCGCCGAGCGGCTCCAGCTGCTCGAAGGCGATCGCCGCCCGCCGGTACAGCTCCAGCACGGCGAGGAAGCGTGCGACGACGACGCCCTTCTGCTCGGCGCCGGCCACCAGCTGGCGGAAGCTCATCGGCTCGCCGTGGCGCAGCATCCCGACGACCACGGCGGCCTGCTCGCGGATGCTGACGAGCGGCGCGTGCAGGTGGTCGAGCCCGACGACCGGGACCTCGCGGGGCGTCATCGCCAGGGTGGCGAGGGCTGCGAAGTCGTCGAGGCTGAGCGTCCAGACGAGCTCCGGTGCGCGCTGGCGGAACTTGTCCTCCAGGCGCACCAACCGGGCATGGCGGGCGCCCTCGGCCTCCAGCCGCTGGGCGAACCATGCGGATGCCTCCTTGAAGGCGCGGTACTGCAGCAGCCGGGCGAAGAGGAGGTCGCGGGCCTCGAGCAGGGCGACGTCCTCCGCATCCACCAGCTCGCCCTGCGGCAGCAGACCGGCCACCTTCAGGTCGAGGAGGGTCGCCGCCACCAGCAGGAATTCGCTGGCCTCGTCGAGGCTTTCGTCGGTGTCGAGCTGGCGGAGGTAGGCGATGAACTCGTCCGTCACCCGGCTCAGCGAGATCTCGGTGATGTCGAGCTCGTGCTTGGTGATCAGCGAGAGCAGCAGGTCGAACGGGCCCTCGAAGTCACCGAGCGAGACGCGGAAACCGGACGACTCCTCGGCGGGAAGGGTCGCCGCCGGTTCGGTCGTCCCCGGATCGGTCGTCCCCGGTTCGCTCGTATCAGGCGACGGCGCCACGGAACACCAGTTCCCGCGCCAGCTGGCGGTACGCCTCCGCCGCCTGGTGCTCGGGCGCGAACTGCGTGATCGGGGTGGCCGCGACCGACGCGTCCGGGAACTTCACGGTGCGCGAGATGACCGTCTCGAGCACGCGGTCGCCGAAGGCGTCGACGACGCGCTCGAGCACCTCGCGCGAGTGCAGCGTGCGCGAGTCGTACATGGTGGCGAGGATGCCGTCCAGCTCGATCGCGGGGTTCAGCCGCTCGCGCACCTTGTCGATCGTCTCGATGAGCAGGGCGACGCCGCGGAGGGCGAAGTACTCGCACTCGAGCGGGATGAGCACGCCGTGGCTGGCGGTGAGCGCGTTGACCGTCAGGATGCCGAGCGACGGCTGGCAGTCGACGAGGATCACGTCGTAGTCGTTGGCGACCTTGCGCAGCACGCCGGCGAGGATCTGCTCGCGCGCGACCTCGTTGACGAGGTGCACCTCGGCCGCGGACAGGTCGATGTTGGCCGGGATGATGTCGAGCCCGGGCGTCGACGTCGTCTGGATCGCTCCCTGCACGTCCGCATTGCGGTTCAGCAGCAGGTCGTAGATGGTCGTCGCGTCGTGCGTGTGGGCGCCGAGGCCGGCGGACAGCGCGCCCTGCGGGTCGAAGTCGACGGCGAGGACGCGGCGGCCGTACTCGGCGAGCGACGCGCCGAGGTTGATGCTGGTCGTCGTCTTGCCGACGCCGCCCTTCTGGTTGCAGAGGGCGATGATCTTCGCCGGGCCGTGCTGCTTGAGCGGAGCGGGCACCGGGAACGCACGAAGCGGCCGACCAGTGGGTCCGGGCTTCGGAGCGATGGATGCGGCATCCATGCCCGGCAGCTCGGTCTCGACCTCGTCGTTGCGCGTCACCTGGGTGTTCCTCGTCCCTCTCGTGGCCGGTCTTTCAAGGGGACAGTCTATCCGCGCCGTGCCCCGCTTGCGGGGCGCGCGCCCGGCGGTTCGGTACGCTGGCGGCGTGCAGCCGATGCCGTCCGCCCTCGAGACCCCGCGCCTGCGTCTGCGCCCGCGCGACGGGCGCGACGCCGAGTGGAACCTCGCGCTGCTCGCCGAGCATCCCCTCGGCCGGGCTCCGGGCTCCCTGGAGGACGAGCGGGAGCGGCTGGATGCGCAGCGCGCGACGTTCGAGGAACGCGGGTTCGGGCTGTATGCGATCGAGCTCGCTTCGACGGGTGAGGCGGTCGGGTACTGCGGGCTGGTGGTCGGGCGGGCCAGCGCATCCCAGCCGGAACTCGCGTACGAGTTGCTGCGCGGGCAGGTCGGGCACGGCTACGCGACCGAGGCCGCGGCTGCTGTCGCGGACGCGGCGTTCGACGCGGGATTCCCGACCCTATGGGCGACGGTCGCGACGTGGAACGCACCCTCGTTCGGCGTGCTCCGCAAGCTCGGCTTCGCCGGGACGCGCCGCGCCGGCGGGGACGCGCGCTCCGTATTCGTGTGGCTGCGCTGCCGGGCCCCGCGCCGCCGGCATCGCACGGCTCCGTAGGCGAAGATTTGCGCCAAATCGCGGTTATCGCCGCGCTATAACCGCGATTTGCGCCAAATCTCGCGACTTCCGTCACGGGAGGGAGGGCGGCTCGAGCAGGTCAGCGCGCGCGAGGGTGGGAGGCGGTGTAGACGTCGCGGAGGGTGTCGGCGGTCACCAGCGTGTAGATCTGCGTCGTCGCGACCGACGAGTGGCCGAGCAGCTCCTGCACGACCCGCACGTCCGCTCCCCCGGCCAGCAGGTGCGTGGCGAACGAGTGCCGCAGCGTGTGCGGCGAGATCTCCAGGTCGAGCTTCGCCCGCTCCGCGGTAGCCCGGATGATGAGCCACACGTTCTGCCGCGACAGCCGCGCCCCGCGCATCCCGAGGAACAGCGCAGGAGTGGCGCGTCCCTTCGCAGAAAGCACCGGCCGGGCACGCACGAGATAGGCGGAGAGAGCGGCCTGGGCGTAGCCGCCCAGCGGCACGATGCGCTGCTTGCTGCCCTTACCGGTCAGCCGGACGACATCGGTGTCGATGACGTCGTCCACGTTGAGGTCGACCGCCTCACTGACCCGGGCGCCCGTGGCGTACATCAGCTCGAGGAGCGCCTTGTCGCGGAGAGCGGCCACGTCGTCGCCGTCCGTCGCGGCGAGCAGCGCCGCCACCTGGTCGACCGTGATCGCCTTCGGGAGGCGGCTCGGCAGCTTGGGCGGGCGCAGGTCACGGGCCGCGTCGGCCTCCACGCGCCCCTCCTCGAGCAGGAAGCGGTGGAACCCGCGGACCGTGGACAGCATCCGGGCGAGGGATGACGCCGTCAGCGGCGACTCCTCCCGCGTCCCAAGATGCACGGCGAACTCCGAGAGGGTCGCCGGGGTGACGACCGAGACATCCCCGATTCCCTGCTCCTCCAGCCAGGAGGCGTAGACGGCCAGATCACGGCGGTAGGCGGCCACGGTGTTCGCCGAGAGGCCGCGCTCGATGGCGACATGCCTCAGGAAGGCGTCGACATCGGCCGCGACGGTCATCTCTCGAGCTTGGGGTGGCTCGGCCAGGGCTCGTCCGCCGAGCCGAGCGTGGTCCAGCCGCCGTCGCGCGCGGTGCGGGCGGCGAGCAGGGCGATGATCAGCGGAGCGTTGTGGACGCGGCGCTGCAGCACGGCATGCACCGCCTCGTCGAGGGGCACCCAGCGCACCTCGATGTCGGCCTCCTCGGCCTCGCGGGCGAACTGGGAGCCGGTCGAGTGGATGCCGCGGGCCAGGTAGATCCGGATCGCCTCATCGTTGCCGCCGGGGCTCGTGAACACGTCGGCGAGCACGTTCCACTCGTCGGCCTGGAGGTCGGCCTCCTCGCCCAGCTCGCGCTTCGCGGCCTCCAGCGGGCTCTCGCCCGACATGTCGAGCAGCCCGGCCGGGATCTCCCAGTCGCGGTGGCGGACGGGGTGCCGGTACTGGCGGATCAGCAGCACGCGGCCGTCGTCATCGAGGGCGAGGATGCCGACGGCGCCGGTGTGGTCGACGTACTCCCGGGTGATCTCGTCGCCGTTGTACCGGAACACGTCCCGGCGGACGTTCCAGATCTTCCCCTCGAACACCGTCTCGGACGAGACGATCTCCGGGCGGAAGGGCTGGTCGTTCAGCTCGGCTGCTGCGGTCTCCGCTTCGACGTCCGTGTTCTCCGTCATCAGGCTTCGGCGACCATCTCGGCGTCCGCCTCGGCGACCTCGAACAGGAGGCTGGCCTTCTGGCGGTCGAGGGCGGCGCCGACGAGCCCGGCGAAGAGCGGGTGCGCGCGGTTGGGGCGCGAGCGGAGCTCGGGGTGGGCCTGCGTGCCGACGTAGAACGGGTGCACGTCGCGCGGCAGCTCGACGTACTCGACCAGGTGGCCGTCCGGCGACGTGCCCGAGAACCAGAGGCCGGCGTCGGCGATCTGCTCGCGGTAGTTGTTGTTCACCTCGTAGCGGTGGCGGTGACGCTCCGACGCCTCGTTCGAGCCGTACAGCTCCGAGACCAGCGAGCCCTCGGCGAGGTTCGCCGGGTAGAGGCCCAGGCGCATGGTGCCGCCGAGGTCGCCGCCGGCGATGATGTCCACCTGCTCTGCCATGGTGGCGATCACGGGGAACTCGGTGTCCGGGTCGAACTCCGACGACGACGCGCCGCCGAGACCGGCCTCGTGCCGGGCGTACTCGATGACCATGCACTGGAGGCCCAGGCACAGGCCGAGCGCGGGGATGCCGTTCTCACGCGCGAACCGGAGAGCGCCGACCTTGCCCTCGATGCCGCGGACGCCGAAGCCGCCCGGTACGCAGATCGCGTCGACGTCCGACAGCTGCGCCGCGGCGCCCTCGGGCGTCTGGCACTCGTCGGAGGCGATCCACTTGAGCTTCACCTTGGTGCGGTGGGCGAACCCGCCGGCGCGGAGGGCCTCGGTGACGGAGAGGTAGGCATCCGGCAGGTCGATGTACTTGCCGACCAGGCCGATGGTGACCTCGTGCTTGGGGTCGTGGACCGACTCGAGCAGGCGAGCCCAGCCGTCCCAGTCGACGTCGGCGGCCTTGTCGAGGCCCAGCTGGTCGATGATGTACGCGTCGAGGCCCTGCTCGTGCAGCATGGTCGGGATGTCGTAGATGCTCGGGACGTCGACCGCGTTGACGACGGCCTGCTCATCCACGTCGCACATCAGCGCGATCTTGCGCTTGTTGCTGTCGGACACCGGGCGGTCGCTGCGCAGGACGAGCGCGTCCGGCTGGATGCCGATGGAGCGGAGGGCGGCGACCGAGTGCTGCGTCGGCTTGGTCTTCTGCTCGCCGGACGCGTTCATGAACGGGACGAGCGAGACGTGCACGAAGAAGCAGTTCTTGCGGCCGAGCTCGTGGCGCACCTGGCGGGCCGACTCGATGAACGGCTGCGATTCGATGTCGCCGACCGTTCCGCCGATCTCGGTGATGATGACGTCGGGCGCGGGCTCGCCGTCCGGTCCCGGCTGCGCCTGCAGACGCATCCGGCGCTTGATCTCGTCGGTGATGTGCGGGATGACCTGGACGGTGTCGCCGAGGTACTCGCCGCGGCGCTCCTTCGCGATGACATTGGAGTAGATCTGTCCGGTGGTGACGTTGGCCGACTGCCCGAGGTTGATGTCGAGGAAGCGCTCGTAGTGCCCGATGTCGAGGTCCGTCTCCGCACCGTCGTCGGTGACGAAGACCTCACCGTGCTGGAACGGGTTCATCGTGCCCGGGTCCACGTTGAGATAGGGGTCGAGCTTCTGCATGACCACGCGGAGACCGCGGGCCGTCAGAAGGTTGCCGAGGGAGGCTGCCGTGAGGCCCTTCCCCAACGAAGAAACGACACCACCTGTCACGAAGATGTGCTTGGTAGTGCCGTTCGATGTGCCCGCGTCTGAATAATCCACCACGGGCTTATAGCCTATCACCCGCCGTGGCCCCGGCTGACCGTCAGCGCCGCGCGGCCGACGCCATGTCTACCAGCTCGCGGGCGTGGGCGAGGCCGCTCTCGGAGTCGGGGAGGCCGGAGAGCAGGCGGGCCATCTCGGCGATGCGCTCATCGCCGTCGAGGCGCCGCACCGACGACTCCGTCACGGCGCCGTCGCTGCCCTTGACCACGGTCAGGTGGTTGGAGGCGAACGCGGCGACCTGGGCCAGGTGCGTGACGACGATGACCTGGGCGGTCTCGGCGAGCCGCGCGAGGCGACGGCCGATCTCGATCGCGGAGGCGCCGCCGACGCCGGCGTCGACCTCGTCGAAGATGAAGGTGGGCACGGGGTCGCTTCCCGCGATGACGACCTCGATCGCCAGCATCACGCGCGACAGCTCGCCGCCCGATGCACCCTTGCCGAGCGGGCGGGGCTCGGCGCCGGGATGCGGCTGAAGCAGGATGGCGACCTGGTCGCGGCCGCTCGCGGTGTAGGCCTGCGGGTCTGCGTCGTCGCGCTGCGTCACCTCGACGACGATGCGCGCGTCGGGCATCGCCAGCGCGGAGAGCTCCTCCGTGACGGCTTCGGACAGGCGCGCGGCGGCGGCCGTGCGCTCGGCGCTCAGGCCGGCCGCGAGCTCCGCGACCAGCGCGGCGTCCGCCTCGACCTCCTGCGTGAGCTCTCCGATGCGGTCGGCGTCGCCGTCGAGCTCCAGCAGGCGCAGGCTGCCCGTCTCGAGCGTGCGGATGACGTCGTCGAGGGTCGGGCCGTACTTGCGGATCAGGATCGCGAGCTCCGAACGGCGATCCTGCACGGCCTCCAGCTCGTTCGCCCCGTCGGCGTCGAGCGTCGCGAGGTAGGTCGACAGCTGTGCCGCGATGTCGGAGATCAGGTAGTTCGCTTCTGCGACCGACTCGGCCAGCGGCTGGAGGGCGCTGTCGTGGGGTGCGACGCGTTCGAGCTGGCGGCGTGCGTTGTCGAGCAGACCCAGGGCATCCGTGCCCTCGGACTCCTCGGCACTCAGCAGCTCACGGGCGGCACCCGCGGCGAGCCGGAGGTCTTCGAGGTTGGTGAGCCGCTCGGCGCGTTCGGCCAGCTCATCGTCTTCGCAGGGCTGCGGCGCGACGGACTCGATCTCGGCCATCGCCACCCGCAGGTCCTCCGCCTCACGTGCGCGGCGATCCTGGTCGGCTATCAGCTCGTCGAGTTCGGCGCGGTTGTCGCGCCAACGGTGGAAGACCTGCTCGTACGTCGCCAGCTGCTCCGCGAACCGCGGACCGGCGAACCGGTCGAGCGCCGCCCGCTGGGCGATCGCCGAACGCAACCGGATCTGGTCGGACTGTCCGTGGACGACAACGAGCTGCTCGCCGAGTTCGGTCAGCACGGAGACGGGCGCACTGCGCCCGCCGACGACGGCTCGCGAACGGCCCTCGGCCGAGACGGAACGGCTCAGGACGAGCTCCGCCTCCGCGGTGTCGATCGGGTCGACATCGCCGCCGGCGTCGCGAACGCGCGCGACGACCTCACCCGACGACGGCACGCGCCAACGGCCCTCCACCCAGGCCTGCGGGCTCCCGAGGCGGACCGCGCCGGTGTCGGCACGCTCGCCGAGCAGCAGGCCGAGCGCCGACACCACCATGGTCTTGCCCGCGCCGGTCTCGCCGGTGATGGCCGTGAATCCCGCGCCGAGCGGGAGGGAGGCGTCGGCGATGACGCCCAGGTCTTTGATCGAGATCTCCTCGATGCCTCCGCGCGCCTCAGTCACGACCGACCGGCCCCCTCCAACCCGTCACGGGAAGGTCGAACTTGTGCACCAGACGGTCGGTGAACGGCCCGGGATGGAGCCGCGCGAGCCGCACCGGGATCGGCGAGCGCCGCACGACGACACGGGCCCCCGGCGGAAGGTCGAACGGACGGCGGCCGTCGCACCAGAGGATGCCGGCGCCGCCCGCACGGTCGAGCAGCTCGACCGCGAGCGAGGAGTCCGCATCCACCACCAGCGGGCGCGAGAACAGGGCGTGGGCGCTCAACGGCACGAGCAGCAGCGCGGCGACGCCGGGCCAGACCACCGGGCCGCCGGCGGAGAACGAGTACGCGGTCGACCCGGTCGGCGTCGACATGACGACGCCGTCGCAGCCGAAGCTCGACATGGGGCGGCCGTCGACCTCGATCACGACTTCGAGCATCCGCTCGCGGCTCGCCTTCTCGACCGTTGCCTCGTTGAGGGCCCAGCTCTCGTAGACGACCTCGCGGCCGACCTTCACGCGGGCCGACAGCGTCATGCGCTCCTCGACCTCGTAGTCCTTCTCGAGGCCGCGGGCGACCGCCGTCTCGAGGTCGTCGCGCTCGCTCTCGGCGAGGAAGCCGACGTGACCGAGGTTCACACCGAGAAGCGGAGCCGAGCAGCCGCGCACCAGTTCGGCCGCGCGCAGGATGGTGCCGTCGCCCCCGAGGACGATGACCAGCTCCAGCTCGCTCGGCGCCACGTCGTCGCCGAGCACAGCCACCGCGTCGAGCGACGGATCGGCCTCCAGCAGATCTCGTCGCTCGTCGGCGCTCAGCACCGGGACGACGCCCGCGTCGAGCAGCTGCCGGGACACCCGGACACCCGCCTCGAGGGAGTCCTGACGACCGGTGTGCGCGACGACGAGGATGTACCGCGTCGCTGCACCCATCAGTGTCACGTTCCCTCCTGTCGAAAGCCGTTCTCCCATTCTGTCTGTTTTCACGCGGAGGGCGAGGCCACGCGGCCAGGTTTGTGGAGAACGTTCACCTAGCGCGAAAGTCGGACGACCTCGTCACGCAGCCCGGACGGGTCCGGCGCCCCCGCGCGCAACCAGACCAGGAACTCGCGGTTGCCGTGCCCTCCGGCGATCGGCGACGGGATGAGGCCCGCCGTTCCGAGGCCCGCATCGTGGGCGGCCCACAGCACGTCCGAGATCGCGTCGGCCCGGAGGCCCGCGTCACGGACCACACCCTCGCGGATGCCCTGCCGCCCGACCTCGAACTGCGGCTTGATGAGCAGCAGGAAGTCGGCGCCGCGGACGGCCGTGGCCACGAGCGCCGGAAGCACCTGCGTCAGCGAGATGAACGACAGATCGGCCACCACGAGGTCCGGGCGCACGTCGTCGCCGGTCAGCCCGGCGAGCACGTCGGGAGAGAGCGAGCGGACGTTGACGCCCTCGTACGATTCCAGCCGCTCCTCCCCCGCCAGCACGGGAGACAGCTGGCCGTGACCGACGTCGACGGCGATCACGCGGGCGGCACCGCGCTCCAGGAGCACCTGTGTGAAGCCGCCGGTGGATGCGCCGGCGTCCAGTGCGACCCGACCCGCCGGGTCGACTCCGAAGCCGTCGAGGGCGGCGATCAACTTGTGGGCGCCCCGGCTGACGTAGTGGTCGGCTCCGGCGATCCGCAGCTCCTGCCCGTCGCCGACCTTCGCCGACGCGCGGACCACCGCCTGCCCGTCGACCGTGACCAGCCCCTCCGCGATCAGAGCGGCCGCGTGCGACCGCGAGCGGGCGAGGCCGCGCTCGGCCAGGGCGACGTCGAGACGCCGCTCAGTTCCGGCCATGGTCGTCGTCGCCCTCCAGGGTGCGACGGAGCTGCTCGTGGAGCTGCGCGTACGCGTCGGCGCGCGCCGCCAGCGGCTGCTCCTCGATCACATCCAGCCGGTCGACGAGGCCGCCCTCGTCGACCGATCCCTGCGGTTCATCGGACATGGCTCAACCGTACGTCAGCGTCTCACGCGACGAAGACACCCGCGAGGGTCTTCTTTCCGCGTCGCAGCACGACCATGTCGCCCGGCAGCACCGAGGAGCCGACGGGCTGCTCCGCGTCCTCGACCTTCGCGTTGTTGACGTAGACGCCCCCCTGGGCGACCGCGCGTCGCGCCTCGCCGAGGCTGGATGTCAGCCCCGTGTCGACGAGCGCCTGCGCGACCGTGGTGGACGGCTCGGTCGTGGTCGTGCTGGGAAGCTCGCGGAGGGCCGCCTCGAGCGTGGGCGCGTCGAGGTCGGCGAGGTCGCCCTGGCCGAAGAGGGCCTGGGAGGCCGCGATGGCCGCCTCGGTCGCCGCCACACCGTGCACGAGCGACGTCACCTCGAACGCCAGCCGGCGCTGCGCCTCGCGCTTGAACGGCTCGTCGGCCACCTTCTGCGCCAGCTCGTCGATCTCAGCCCTGGTCAGGAAGGTGAAGATCTTGAGCCGGTCGATCACGTCGGCATCGTCGGTGTTCAGCCAGAACTGGTACATCGCGTACGGCGTCGTCAGCGTCGGGTCGAGCCAGACGGCGTTGCCCTCGCTCTTGCCGAACTTGGTGCCGTCGCTGTTGGTGATCAGCGGTGTCCCGATGGCGTGCACATGCGCGCCCTCGATCTTGCGGATGAGCTCGGTGCCGCTGGTCAGGTTGCCCCACTGATCGCTGCCGCCGGTCTGGAGCACGCAGCCGTACTGCCGGTAGAGCTCGAGGAAGTCCATCCCCTGCAGGATCTGGTAGCTGAACTCGGTGTACGAGATGCCCTCGTCGGAGTTGAGGCGCGCGGCCACCGCATCCTTCTTGAGCATCGTGCCCACCCGGAAGTGCTTGCCGATCTCGCGCAGGAAGTCGATCGCCGACATCGGCGCCGTCCAGTCGAGGTTGTTCACGAGCCGGACGGCGTTGTCGCCCTCGTCGGACAGGAAGCGGGTGACCTGCGCCTGCAGGTAGCCGACCCACTCCGCGACGGTCTCCTTCGTGTTGAGGGTGCGCTCCGCCGTCGGACGGGGGTCGCCGATCAGCCCGGTGGATCCGCCGACCAGTCCGAGCGGCCGGTGGCCGGCGAGCTGGAGGCGCCGCATGGTGAGCAGCTGCACCAGGTTGCCGAGGTGCAGGCTCGGCGCGGTCGGGTCGAAGCCGCAGTAGTACGTGATCGGGCCGCCGGCCAGGAGCTCCTTGAGGGCGGTCTCATCCGTCGACACATGGATGAGTCCGCGCCACTTCAGCTCGTCCCAGACGTCGTCGAAGGACGCGTCGTTGGCCTGTGCGGCGAAGCCGTGCGCGCGGACGCTGTCTGCGCTGCTGCTCGGGTCGCGGGAGAGGGCGGTTTCTGACACGCGTTCAGGTTATCAGCGGGTCTTCGGGCGCACGCGGCGTGGTCGCCATCCCTCGATCAGGGCAGCAGACCTGATGTACTGGTCATCAGGCTCAGAGACCTGATACAATCAGCATCAGGCTCATGGCCCTGATGAAGGAGGTCCCGAGTGTTCGTGATCACAGCCGACCAGGTCGACAGCCGACGGCGCCCCGACATCGTCGCCCCGACGCTCGAGACGATCCGCGAGCGCTTCGGCGAGCGCCTCGCCCTGCCGCCGGACCGCAATGCCGGAGACGAGCTGCAGGCGCTGACGGCGGATCCCGCCACAGCCCTCGATCTCGTCCTCCAGCTCACCCGTGACGACGCCTGGAGCGTGGGGCTCGGCCTGGGCGACGTGCGCCTCCCCCTGCCGGAGAACACCCGGGAGGCGACCGGGGATGCGTTCATCGCGGCGCGCGCGGCGGTCACCCGTGCCAAGCGGGCCCCCGCCCGGTTCGCCGTCGAGGCCGTCGCCGCGCAGGAGCCCGCAGCCGATGCGGAAGCGCTCCTCACCCTGCTGCTGACACTCCGCGAAGGGCGCACCGCCGCCGGCTGGGAGCTCTACGACCTCGTCTCGTCCGGCCTCACCCAGGCCGAGGCGGGCGCCCGCCTCGGAATCACGCCGCAGTCGGCGAGCGATCGCGCACGGGCCGGGGCGCTCCGTGTCGAACTGGCGGCCATCCCGGCTCTGACTAGGCTGTTGGCACGTGCCGACGCGGCCCAGGCCGATCGGCGGACACCCGAGGAGGACGCATGACCACGTGGCCGCCGGTGCCGGTGCTGCTGAACCAGGTGGCGCCCCATGCGCTCTGGGTGCTCGCCCTCCTCCTTCTGCTCGCCGCGCTCGGCTGCATCGTGGCCACGCTGCGGACACCGCGCCGACCGCTGGTCTACTGCGCGACCGCTTTGCTGGCCGCTTCCGTCGTGATCGTGCTCATCCCGGCGCAGCACGCCCCCTTCGTGCTCCGGCTGCTGATCGGCGCTGCCGCCCTCGCCCTGGCGGTGCTCGGCGGCTGGCCCGTCTCGCAACTGGTCCTCGCGCTGGCCACCCGGAGCACGACCGAGCCGAGCGCCCACGGCGGCATCCTGGTGAGAGCGGTCACGCCGGAGGGCGCGACGACGACGCGCGAGGTACTCCGCGGCGGCACCACCATCGGCCTGCTGGAGCGGCTGGCCGCGGCCGGGACGATCATGGCCGGCTTCCCCGAGGGGCTGGCCGTGCTGGTCGCCATCAAGGGCGTCGGCCGGTTCACGGAACTCGAGGAGGCCGAGGCGCGCGAGCGCTTCATCATCGGCACCCTGACCAGCATCATCTGGGCGTGCGTCTGCGCCGGGGTCTTCCGCATCGTGGCCGGCTGAACAGCGCCGCCGCGGCATGCCGTCAGTCGTCGGACTTGGGATGCCGCTTGTACGGCGAAACGGTCGGGTCGCCGGTCAGCCAGTAGCGCCACGGGTACGCGAGGCCGCCGCCCGCCCCGGAGACTCCCGTCCGCGGCCCGGTCGAGTACTCGGCCTGCTCGGTCGGCAGCAGCAGCTCGAACGGCGGGACGAACAGGTCGGCGCCGTCGTCGGCGAGACTCATCCCCGCGGCGACGACGAGCCGCGCGGGGCCTCGCGCGAGGTCGCGGTGCGGGATGCGGCGGCCGGTGCCCCCGACCCGCCGCGTCTCGGCCAGATCCTCCCCCTCGATGACCTCCGCAGCCCGCAGCAGCACCGCCGACGCCTCGCCCTCCGGCGAGCACACGACGTTGGCGCACACGTGCATCCCGTACGTGAAGTAGGCGTACAGGTGCCCGGGCGGCCCGTACATGACGGCGTTCCGGCGCGTGCGACCGCGGAACGCGTGCGACCCGGGGTCGAGGCCGTCGCCGATGTACGCCTCCACCTCGGTGATCCGCAGTCCCACCGTCCCCTCCGGCGTCTCGTGCCGCAGCACGGCGCCGAGCAGTTGCGGCGCGACCTCGAGCGACGACGCCAGGAAGACGTCGCGCTCGGGCCGGTACAACGTCACGTCAGAAGATCCGGCCGCCCGCGGCCACGGCGACGACCAGTCCGATCACGATGACCGCGACGGCCAGCACCACGACGGCGGGGATGATCCAGGGTCGCTTCCGTTCCGGTTCGAAGCGCGCCATCAGACCAGGTCCCTTCTGGATGCGCGGAGGGCCAGCGCGGCCTTCCTCACGTGGTCGGTGAGCGCCGCCAACTGCTCCGCGACGCGGTCCGGCGCGGTGCCGCCGACGCCGTCGCGGCTCGCCACCGATCCCTCCACCGAGAGCACCGTGCGGACCTCAGGGGTCAGCAGGGGCGAGATCGCCGCCAGCTGCTCGTCGTCCACCTCGTGCAACTCCAGACCGTTCTCCTCGGCGAAGCGCACCAGGCTGCCGCTCAGTTCGTGGGCCGTGCGGAACGGCACGTGCTGCTTGACCAGCCACTCGGCGACGTCGGTCGCGAGCGAGAAGCCCTGCGGCGCGAGCTCTGCCATCCGCTCGGTGTGGAAGCGCAGTGTCGCGACCATGCCGGTGAACGCCGGCAGCACCGTCTCGAGCGTCCGCACCGAGTCGAACACCGGCTCCTTGTCCTCCTGCAGGTCGCGGTTGTACGCGAGCGGCAGGCCCTTGAGGGTGGTGAGGAGGCCGGTGGCGTTGCCGATCAGGCGACCGGCCTTGCCGCGGGCGAGCTCGGCGATGTCCGGGTTCTTCTTCTGCGGCATGATCGACGAGCCCGTCGAGTAGCCGTCGTCGAGGGTGACGAATCCGAACTCGCGCGTGTTCCAGAGGATGATCTCCTCGGCGAACCGCGACAGGTCGACGCCGATCTGGGCGGCGACGAAGGCGAACTCGGCCACCACATCCCGTGCCGCCGTCCCGTCGATCGAGTTCTCGGAGCTGCGGGCGAAGCCCAGTTCGCGAGCGACGAGCAGGGGGTCGAGCCCGAGGGTCGAGCCGGCGAGCGCACCGGAGCCGTACGGCGAGACGTCGGCCCGGCGGTCCCAGTCGGCCAGACGCTCCAGGTCGCGCACCAGCGGCCAGCAGTGCGCGAGCAGGTGGTGGGCCAGCAGCACCGGCTGGGCGTGCTGGAGGTGCGTGCGCCCGGGAAGGATGGCGGCGGGATGCGCGTCCGCCTGCGAGGCGATGGCGTCGATCAGCGCGATGAGCTGCTCGGCGATGACCCCCGCGTGGTCTCGCAGGTACATGCGGACGAGCGTGGCGATCTGGTCGTTGCGGCTGCGACCGGCGCGCAGCTTGCCGCCGATCTCCGCCCCCGCCCGCTCGATCAGGCCGCGTTCGAGGGCGCCGTGCACGTCCTCGTCGCTCTCGGCCGCGACGAAGGCGCCGGATGCGACATCGCGGTCGAGCTTGTCGAGGGCGGCCAGCATGCCGTCGAGCTCCTCGGGGGTCAGGTATCCGGCGGCCGCGAGCGCGCGAGCGTGCGCGCGGGAGCCCGCGATGTCGTAGGCGGCGAGCTGCCAGTCGAAGTGGGTCGACTTGCTCAGCGCCGCCAGCTCCGGCGACGGACCGTCGGCGAAGCGGCCGCCCCAGAGGGAGCCTTCGCCGGTGCGGCCGACGCCGCCGGTCTCGCCGGTGTCGGTCATGCTGCGGCCTCCTCGTTCTTCGCGAGCAGCTCGTTCTTCGCGAGCAGCCAGGCCAGCAGCGCCTTCTGCGCGTGGAGGCGGTTCTCCGCCTCGTCCCAGATGACGGACTGCGGGCCCTCGAGCACCTCCGCGCTCACCTCGTAGCCGCGATAGGCGGGCAGGCAGTGCAGGAAGACGGCGTCCGACGCAGCGAGCCCCATCAGTCGCTCGTCGACCGTGTAGTCGCCGAAGACGGCGACGCGCTCGGCCTTCTCATCCTCCTTGCCCATGGAAACCCACGTGTCGGTGACCATGACATCCGCACCGGCCGCGGCTTCGGCCGGATCGGTCAGCACCGTCACCGAGCCGCCCGTGCGCTCGGCGATGGCGCGCGCATCCGCGACGAACGCCTCGGCGGGCGCGTAGTCGGCCGGCGCCGCGATACGGACGTGCATGCCGGCGGTCGCCCCGCCCAGCAGGTACGAGTGCGCCATGTTGTTCGCGCCGTCGCCGAAGTAGCTCATGACGAGCCCTTCGGTGCGGCCCTTGTGCTCGCGAACCGTCAGCAGGTCGGCGAGGATCTGGCACGGGTGGAAGTCGTCCGACAGCGCGTTGATGACCGGGACGCGCGTCCCCTCGGCCATCTCCTCCAGCCCCGCCTGCGCGTAGGTGCGCCAGACGATCGCCGCGACCATGCGCTCCAGCACGCGGGCGGTGTCGGCCAGCGACTCCTTGCCGCCGAGCTGGCTCTCGCCGCTCTGGATGATCAGCGGGCTGCCTCCCAGATCGGCGATGCCGACGGAGAACGAGACGCGGGTGCGCGTCGACGTCTTGTCGAAGATCACCGCGACCGTCTGCGGGCCGGCGAGCGGCTTCGCCGAGAAGCGGTCGCGCTTCAGTGCGGCCGCGAGGTCCAGGACCTCCGCCTGTTCGGCGGGCGTGAGGTCGTCGTCACGGAGGAAGTGGCGGGTCATGCTGGCCCTTTCGTGGATGGGGATGGTCGGCGCGGGATCACAGGGTGGCGAGCGCCCGCGAGAAGCAGTCGCGGAACTCCGCGAGCTCGGCATCGCCGACGATGAGCGGCGGAGCCAGGCGGATGCTCGACTCGTTGGGCGCGTTGATGATGAGGCCGTTGGCGAGGGCGGCGTCCGAGAGGCGGTGCGCCTCGCCGTCCGTCAGCCCGATGCCGATGAGCAGGCCGTGGCCGCGCACATCGCCGATCAGCGGCGACTCGAGCGATCGGATGATCGCCTTCAGCTCCTCGCCGCGCCGGGCGGCGTTGCCGACCAGGTCGGAGCGCTCGATCTCGGCGAGCACGGCGTTGCCCGCCGCTGTCGCGAGCGGGTTGCCGCCGAACGTCGAGCCGTGCTGGCCCTGCGTGAACAGGTCGGACGCCCAGCCGAACGTCACCAGGGCGCCGATCGGCACGCCGCCGGCCATGCCCTTCGCGACGGTGACGGCATCCGGCAGGATGCCCTCGTGCTGATACGCGAACCAGGCACCGGTGCGGCCGACACCGGTCTGGATCTCGTCCATGATGAGCAGCGCGCCGTGCTGCTCCGTGAGCTCGCGTGCGCGCTTCAGGAAGCCGGCCGGCAGGTCGAGCACCCCGGCCTCGCCCTTGATCGGCTCGACGAAGAGCGCGGCGACGTGATCGTCGATGGCTGCTTCGAGCGCCGCGATCGTGGAGTCGATGTGCTGGACTCCGCCCGGCAGCGGCTCGAACGCCTCCCGCATGGGCGGCTTGCCGGTGAGCGCGAGCGAGCCCATGGTGCGGCCGTGGAACGCGTTGTGCAGAGCCAGCACCCGGGTCTTCCGCCCGTGCGGGCCGCGGTTCAGTCGGGCCAGCTTGAATGCGGCCTCGTTGGCCTCCGCCCCCGAGTTGCCGAACAGCACCCGGCCGCGGTCACCGGCTCCCGTGATGGTCCGCAGGCGCCCGGCGAGTTCGAGCTGCGGAGCGGTCGAGAAGTAGTTGGAGACATGCGCGAGCGTCGCGACCTGACGGCTGACCGCATCCACCAGGGCGGGATGCGCGTGCCCCAGCGAGTTGACCGCGATCCCGGCGAGGAAGTCGAGGTACTCGTTGCCGTCGACGTCCCACACCCGGCAGCCCTGCCCGTGCGACAGCATCACCTTGGGCGTCGCCAGCGTGCGCATGATCGTCTCGCCGAACGGCGCACGCCAGGCGCCGTCGCGCCACTGCGCTCCGGGCGCAGGGCTCTCGGGCTCTTCCGTCATGGTCCTGTTCCATTCCTGGTCCTCGCTCACGCGGGCACCACCTCCGTCCCGATGCCGGACTGCGTGAACACCTCGAGCAGGATCGAGTGCGGCACCCGCCCGTCGATGATCGCCGCCTTCTCCACTCCGCCGTCGACCGCGTCGAGGCACGCCGCCATCTTCGGGATCATGCCCGACTCCAGAGACGGCAGCAGTTCGCGCAGCTCGTCCGCGCCGATCTTCGACAGCAGCGAGTCGCGGTTCGGCCAGTCGCTGTACAGGCCGGCCACGTCCGTCAGGATGACCAGCTTGGCCGCCCCGAGCGCGACCGCGAGCGCCGCGGCCGCCGCATCGGCGTTGACGTTGAGCGCCTGGGCCGCGTCGTCGATGTCCGGCGCGATCGACGACACGACGGGGATGCGTCCGGCGGCCAGTTGCGCGAGCACGGCCTCGGGATCCACGGCGACGACGTCTCCGACGAGACCGAGGTCGACCTCCTCGCCGTCGATGACCGCAGCGCGGCGGCGCCCCTGGAAGAGCCCGGCGTCCTCGCCCGACAGTCCCGCCGCGAGCGGACCGTGCTTGTTGATGTTGCCGACGATGTCGCGATTGATCTGCCCGGTCAGCACCATCCGCACGACCTCCATGGCCTCGGGGGTCGTCACGCGGTAGCCGCCGCGGAACTCCGAGTCGATCCCGAGCCGGTCGAGCATCGCAGAGATCTGCGGGCCGCCGCCGTGCACGACGACCGGGCGGAGACCGGCGTAGCGCAGGTAGACCATGTCCTCGGCGAAGGTGCGCTGCAGCTCCTCGTTCACCATGGCGTTGCCGCCGAACTTCACGACGATGATGCGGTCGTGGAAGGTCTTGAGCCACGGCAGCGACTCGATGAGGGTCTCGGCCTTCGCCGCCGCGGCCGCGTGGTCGCGTTCGGCGGCGTCCGCAGCCAGGTCTCTCTCGTTCTGGTCGGTGTCCATGTCGTCCGTCGCGGTCATCAGCTGGCGTACGCGCTGTTCTCGTGCACGTAGTCGTGCGTGAGGTCGTTGGTCAGGATGGTCGCCGTCTCCTCGCCCGCGTGCAGGTCGATGAGGATGTGGACCGCGCGCGGCGTCAGGTCCACCAGCTCGCGGGGCTGGTCGGGCTCGCCCGCCGTGCACACCTGCACGCCGTTGATCGCGACGTCGATGCCGTACGGATCGAAAGCGGCGTCGGTCGTGCCGACGGCGGCCAGCACCCGGCCCCAGTTGGGGTCGTTGCCGAAGATCGCGGCCTTGAACAGGTTGCTGCGCGACACCGCCCGGCCGACGACGACCGCGTCGTCCTCGCTGGCGGCGTTCACGACCTCGATCGCGATGTCGTGCGAGGCGCCCTCCGCGTCGGCCTGCAGCTGCTCGGCGAGGTCGCGGCAGACGTCCGTGAGCGCCCGCGCGAACTCGTCGTCGCCCGGCTCGACACCGCTCGCTCCGGAGGCGAGGAGCGCGACCGTGTCGTTGGTCGACATGCAGCCGTCCGAGTCGAGGCGGTCGAACGTGACGCGCGTCGCCCGGCGGAGGGCCGCATCCAGCTGGTCGGAGGTCCGCACGGCATCGGTCGTGATGACGACGAGCATGGTGGCGAGGCCGGGCGCGAGCATCCCGGCGCCCTTCGCCATGCCGCCGACGGTCCAGCCGTTCGGCGAGCGGAACTGCGCCTCCTTGGCCCGGGTGTCGGTGGTCATGATGGCCTCCGCCGCGCCGAGGCCGGCATCGCGGGCGAGCGCGTTGGCGGCCGTCGAGACACCGGCGACCAGCTTGTCCAGTGGCAACTGATCGCCGATCAGGCCGGTCGAGCAGACGAGGACGTCACCCGCCGAGACGCCGAGTTCCGTGGCGACGGCCTCGGCGGTCGCGTGCGTCACCTGGAAGCCCTGCGAGCCGGTGTAGCAGTTGGCCCCGCCCGAGTTGAGGACGATCGCGGAGACCACGCCGTCCTGGATGACCTGCTCGCTCCAGAGCACCGGGTTCGCCTTGCAGCGGTTGGTGGTGAAGACGGCGGCCGCGGCGTTCAGCGGACCGAGGTTCTTCACGAGGGCGAGGTCGCGCCGCCCGCTGGCCTTGAGGCCGGCGACGACGCCCGACGCGGCGAACCCGGAGGCTGCGGTGACGCTCACGACCGTGCTCCCGTCGCCATCGGTGCAGGGGTGGTCGTTGGCGTCACGGTGCGACTCCGTTCACGGTCAGGCCCGCGGTCTCGTCGAGTCCGAGGGCGATGTTGACGGATTGGATGGCCGCTCCGGCCGTCCCCTTGTACAGATTGTCGATCGCGAGCACCGTCACGACCCGGCCCGCCGCGGCATCCAGTGCCACTCCGATCAGCACGGTGTTCGCCCCGAGCACGTCGGCGGTGCGCGGGACCGCGCCCGCCGGCAGCACCTGCACGAACGGCTCCCCCGCGTACGCCTCCTCCCACGCGGCCTGGACCTGAGCGGCGGTGACGCCGGGCTTCACCCGCGCGGTCGAGGTCGCGAGGATGCCGCGCGACATCGGCACCAGCACGGGCGTGAACGACAGCGTCGGCGATCCGGCGCCCGCCTTCCGCAGGTTCTGCTGGATCTCGGGGATGTGCCGGTGAGTCCCGCCCACCGCGTACGGATTCGCCGAGCCCAGGATCTCGCTGGCCAGGTACATCGTCTTCAACGACTTCCCTGCGCCCGACGGACCGACCGCGAGCACCGCCACGATGTCCTCGTCGTCGATCAGCCCCGCCCGGATGCCGGGAGCGAGCGCGAGAGAGACCGCGCTCGCGTTGCAGCCGGGAGCGGCGATCCGCCGTGCGCCGACGAGGTGATCGCGCTGCTTGCCGAAGCCGCCGGCGGCATCGGCGACAGGCAGCTCCGGGACGCCGTACGCCCAGGCGCCGAAGTGCTCGCCGCCGTAGAACGCCGCCCAGTCGGCCGGGTCCTCCAGCCGGTGGTCGGCGCCGCAGTCGACGACGATCGTGTCGTCCGGCAGCTGTGCGGCGATCTCGCCGGACGTGCCGTGCGGGAGCGCCAGGAAGACGACGTCGTGCCCGCTCAGCGTCTCGGCGCTGGTCTCCTGCAGGGTGAGGTGAGCGAGCGAGCGCAGGTGCGGCTGGTGCGCGATCAGCGGATGGCCCGCGTTCTGGTGCGCGGTGACGGTGCGGACCTCGAAATCGGGGTGCCCCGCGAGGATGCGCAGCAGTTCACCGCCCGCGTAGCCGGAAGCGCCTGCGACGGCGACCGAGAAAGTCATGCTTGTTCCTTGTTCGAGTGGACGACGGTTGTCTCGGCGACGGCGGCGCCCACGTCGATCCACTGGTCAGGACCGCCCGGAACGCCGCCTAGCTTCGGCGGTCGCGCAGGCGTCGGCGCATGGCGCGGGCGGCGAGAGCCGCACGCGTCGAAGCGGTGCACCGGACGGAAAGCATGGGACAACCCTAGCGCTCCTGCCCGGGCGGTCGCCAAATCCGGGGCGGGATGCACGCGACCGGTCCCGGTCCGTTGCGGGATGTGTCTCGCAGCGGTCCGGGACCGGTCGGGGGTGTCGCGTCGGGGTCGCGTGACGGTTACTCGCGGATCGTCGCGCCGAAAAGGTCGCCGGCGCGCGCGGCTCCGGCCAGTTTGGCCTCGCTCGCCTCGGCGGCGGTGAGGGTGCGGTCGTCCGCGCGGAAGCGCAGCGCGAAGGTCAGGCTCTTGTGCGCCTCCGGGAGCCCCGGGCCGCGGTAGTCGTCGACCAGCCGGATGTCTTCGAGCAGCTCACCGGCGCCCTCGCGGACGGCACGAAGCAGCTCTCCCGCCGGGACGTCCTCGCGCACGACGAGCGACAGGTCCTGCGTCGCGGCCGGGAAGCCCGCGATGACACCGGCGACGATGTCGACCGGTGCGACGGCGATCAGCGCGTCGAGGTCGAGCTCGAAGACGGCGACGACGCGGGGCAGGTCGAGATCGTGGGCCAGGGCCGGGAGCAGTTCTCCGGCGTAGCCGACCGGGACCTCGGCGCCATCGGCGCCTCGGGCGACCAGGCGCGCCGTGCGTCCCGGGTGAAGCGCCTGGTGCGACGACTGCACGAGGTCGACCGTCACGCCGACGGCCGCGGCGGTCTGCCGCACCATGTCGAGCGCATCCACCAGCCCGGCCGGCACGGCGGCCAGGCCCGGCTGCTTCTCGACGGCGTTGCCGATGACGAGGCCCGCGAGGTGGCGCGGCTGCGCGGGGATGCCGGCGTTCAGCCCGGCGAGGATGTCGGCTCCGGGAAGCGCGGCGCCCGGCGGAAGCGTCTCGCTGCCGATCGACCCCTCCGACGGGCGGAAGACAGTCCCGAGCTCGTAGACCTTCAGGTCGACGAGGCCACGCGCCAGGTTGCGCTTTGCGGCATCGAACAGGCCGGGCAGCAGCGAGGTGCGCAGGTACGGCGCCGTGGCGTCGAGCGCGTTCGCCAGCCGTACGGCGAGCACGCCGCCCGCCTCGGCGGAGCCGAAGAGGTCGTTCTGCGCCTCGCTCACGAACGGGAAGGACAGCACCTCGGTCGCGCCGTTGTCGGCGAGCGTCTGCGCGACAGCACGACGCAGGCGCTGCTCACGGGTGAGCCCCCGGCCGGGAGGCGCGACCGGCAGCACCGACGGGATGCGGTCGTAGCCCACGATGCGGGCGACCTCCTCCGCCAGGTCCGACTTGTCGCGCAGATCGGGACGCCAGGTGGGAGGCGCGACCAGCAGGTCGTCGGACGACTCGGTGACCGTCCCGCCGATCTCGGCGAGCGCTCCGCGCACCTCGTCGTCGGTGAACTCGACGCCGATGAGCGAAGCGATGTACCCCTTGGGGAGGCGGATGGCCTCGGCGGTCTCGGACGCATCCAGCAGCGAGCCCAGCTCGTCCGCGCGGCCGCCGGCGAGCTGCTCGAGCAGCTGGACGACGCGCGCAGCGGCCGCCACGGCGACCTGCGGGTCGACCCCGCGCTCGAAGCGCTTGGACGCCTCGCTGGGCAGCTTGTGACGGCGTGCCGTCCGCGCGATCGACACCGGGTCGAAGTTCGCCGCCTCGATGAGCACGTTGCGGGTGCCGTCGCCGATCTCGGTGGAGGCGCCGCCCATGACTCCGGCCAGTCCGATCGCGCCGGAGTCGTCGGAGATCACGAGGTCTTCCGGGTCGAGAGTGCGGGTCTGGTCGTCGAGGGTGACGAGCTTCTCCCCCGGCGTCGCACGTCGCACCACGATGCCGCCGGACAGCTTGTCGAGGTCGTACCCGTGGATCGGCTGGCCGAGTTCGAGCATCACGTAGTTGGTGATGTCGACGATCAGCGAGATCGACCGGATGCCGGCGAGCTTGAGGCGCGCGATCATCCACGGCGGGGTCGGGCGGGACCCGTCGACGTCGCGGACGACGCGGGTCACGAAGACGCTCGCGCCGACGCGACCGCGGATGGGCGCGGTGTCGTCGACCGTCACGCTGAAGCCGCTCGGGTGATCGGCCACGGAGCCGACGGGCACCGCATCGGCCGGGTCGCGGAAGGCCGCGCCGGTCGCGTGCGAGTACTCGCGCGCGATGCCGCGGATCGAGAACGCGTACCCGCGGTCGGGCGTGACGTTGACCTCCACGGCGGCGTCGTCCAGCCCGAGAAGTGCGACCGCGTCGGTTCCGACCTCCGGGTCGAGACCGAGCGTCGACAGGCGGAGGATGCCGTCGTGGTCCTCGCCGAGGCCGAGCTCGCGGGCCGAGGCGATCATCCCGTCGGAGACGTGCCCGTAGGTCTTGCGTGCGGCGATCGGGAAGGGACCGGGCAGCACGGCGCCCGGCAGCGTCACGACGACCTTGTCGCCCTCGAAGAAGTTGCGGGCGCCGCAGACGATGCCGCGCACGTCGGCACCGCCGTCGGCGGCGTTCTGGCCCTCGGGGGCTACGCGCACCTGGCACCAGCGGATGGTCTTGCCGTTGCTCTGCGGCTCCTCGACGAACTCGAGCACCTGGCCGACGACGATCGGACCGCTCAGCTCGAAGGTGTGGATGTCCTCCTCCTCGAGTCCGACGGAAACGAGGGCGGCGTGCACCTCCTCGGGCGTGGTGCCGGGCTCCAGGTCGACGAACTCGCCGAGCCAACTCAGGGGGACGCGCATCAGACCACCATTCCGAACTGCTGGGAGAACCGGACATCGCCCTCGGCCATGTCGCGCATGTCCTTGACGTCGTTGCGGAACATCAGGGCCCGCTCCACGCCCATCCCGAACGCGAAGCCGGAGTAGACGTCCGGGTCGATGCCGGCAGAGCGCAGGACGTTGGGGTTGACCATGCCGCAGCCGCCCCACTCGATCCAGCGGGCACCGCCCTTGAAGGTGGGATGCCACAGGTCGAGCTCGGCGCTCGGCTCGGTGAACGGGAAGTAGTTGGGGCGCAGGCGCACGCGCGCCTCGTCGCCGAACAGCGTCTTGACGAAGTGGTCGAGCGTTCCGCGCAGATGGGCCATGGTGAGGCCCTTGTCGACCGCGATGCCCTCCGTCTGGTGGAACACCGGGAGGTGCGTCGCGTCGAACTCGTCGGTGCGGAAGACCCGCCCGGGGGCGATCCGGTACACCGGCAGGTCGTCGCCGAGCAGGGCGCGCAGCTGCACCGGCGAGGTGTGCGTGCGCATCACGAGGTGGGCGTCCGTCGGCTCGACGAAGAAGGTGTCCTGCATCGCGCGCGCCGGGTGGTCGGCGTCGAAGTTGAGGGCGTCGAAGTTGTACCACTCGCTCTCGAGCTCCGGGCCCTCCGCGACCTCCCAGCCCATACCGACGAAGACGTCGGCGATGCGCTCCTGGAGCAGGCTCAGCGGGTGCCGGGCGCCGGGCGTCCACCGCGACGGGAGCGCGGTGACGTCGACGGCCTCGGCGGTGAGCTGAGCCGCCTCCTCCGCCGCGGCGATCTCGGCCTCCTTGGCGGTGAAGGCCTGGTTGACGCGCGCGCGTGCGCCGCCGACGAGCTTGCCCGCCGCGGCCTTCTGGTCGCCCGGGAGCGAGCGGATGCTCGCGTTCAGCCGGGCGAGGGGCGAACCCTCGGCCGTGTGGTCGTGGCGCACCGTCTTCAGGGCCGCCGAGTCGCTCGCGGCGTAGATCGCGGCGAGCGCCGCGCTGACCGCCGACTCGACCGCGGATTCGGTGATCTCCGTGGAATCTGACACGGTCACCCAGTCTAGTCGGCGCGAGCCCGGCCTCTCGGCGCGGCGACCAGCCTGTGGATGACGTCCGCCTGTGGAGAAAGCCTGGTCAGGAGCGCTGTGCGAACGCCGACTCGTAGAGGCAGACGGAGGCGGCCGTCGCCAGGTTCATCGACTCGGCCTTGCCGTAGATCGGGACGGTCACCACTCGATCCACGAGCTCGAGCAACTCGTCGGCGAGCCCGTGCGCCTCGTTGCCGAACACCCACGCGGTCGGCCGCGCGAGCTCGCCGTCGCGGCGGGCGGAGAGGAGGTCCTCCCCCTTGATGTCGGCGGCGAGCACCTGCAGGCCCGCGGTGTGCGCCCGTCCGACGACATCGCCCAGGTCGGCGCCCACAGCGACCGGAAGGTGGAACAGCGAACCGGTCGTCGAGCGGACCACTTTGGGGTTGTAGAGGTCGACCGTGCGGCCGCTCAGGACCACCGCATCCGCCCCGGCCGAGTCGGCGGCGCGGATGATCGTTCCCGCGTTTCCGGGGTCCCGCACCTCTTCCAGTACCGCGACGAGCCGCGGGGACCCGGCGAAGATGTCACGGATCGAGGTCGGGAACTGCCGGGCCACGGCGACGAAACCCTGCGGCGTCACCGTGTCGGCCATCGCATCCAGCACGTGCTCGGAGACGAACTCGACCTCGATCCCGGCGTCGGACGCCGCGCGGGCGATCTCCGGATACCGCTCGAGCGCGGTCGGGGTCGCGAACAGGTCGACGACGAGCTCCGGACGGAAGGCGAGGGCCTCCTCGACGGCCTGCGGTCCTTCGAGGAGGAACAGCCCGGTCTCGGCACGGGCGGGGCGCTTGGCGAGCTTGGCGACGGCCCTGACGCGCGGTGAGCGCGGGTTGTCCAGCATGGCACCAGCTTAGGGGCGGACGGCCCCGCGCCCGTGGGTCGCAACACGCCGTTCTGGCCGGGCCATAACGGCGTGTTGCGACCCATAGGCGTGCCGGACACGCAGAACGGCCCGGCCGACATGCGTCGACCGGGCCGTTCGTGGATGCGCGTGTTACGCCGCGGCGTCCGCCTTCGGGGCCGACGTGTCGGCCGGCAGAGCCTTCTTGGCGGTCTCGACGAGGGCCGCGAAGGTCGCGGGCTCGGTGACGGCCAGGTCGGCGAGGATACGACGGTCCACCTCGACACCCGCCAGGCCCAGGCCCTGGATGAAGCGGTTGTAGGTGAGGCCGTTGGCGCGGCTCGCCGCGTTGATCCGCTGGATCCACAGACGACGGAAGTCGCCCTTGCGCTTGCGGCGGTCGTTGTAGGAGTAGACCAGGGAGTGGGTGACCTGCTCCTTGGCCTTGCGGTACAGGCGCGACCGCTGACCGCGGTAGCCCTCGGCGCGCTCGAGGATGACCCGACGCTTCTTGTGGGCGTTGACCGCCCTCTTCACTCTTGCCATTAGTCGATTTCCTTAGTGCTGATAAAAGATCTGAGCGGGCGAGTCGTTACTTGCCGAGCATCCGGCGGATGACCTTGGCGTCCACCTCGGGGACGACCTGCTCCTGGTTCAGCCGGCGGGTGCGACGGCTGGACTTGAGCTCCAGGTTGTGGCGCATGCCGGACTGCTGCTTCATGACCTTGCCGCTGCCGGTGATCTTGAAGCGCTTCTTGGCGCCGGAGTGGGTCTTCTGCTTGGGCATTACTTCTCCTCGTTCGTCGCCTGGGCGGGCGAACTCTCGTCGGACTGAGCAGCGTCGGCTGTCTCAGCAACCGCGTCCTGGTCGCGCCCCTGGGCGCGCGCCTTGGTAGCGGCACGTACTGCGTTGGCCTCGGCCTTGGCCTCGGACTTGTTCTTCACCGGGCTGATGATCATCACCATGTTGCGCCCGTCGATCGTGGGGTTGGACTCCACCGTGCCGAGCTCGGCGACGTCCTCCGCGAAGCGCTGCAGCAGACGCACGCCCTGCTCCGGACGCGACTGCTCGCGGCCTCGGAAGAGGATCATGGCCTTCACCTTGTCGCCGGACTTCAGGAAGCCTTCGGCGCGCTTGCGCTTGGTCTCATAGTCGTGCTTGTCGATCTTGAGGCGGAAACGGACCTCTTTGAGGATCGTGTTCGCCTGGTTGCGCCGGGCCTCCTTGGCCTTCTGCGCAGCCTCGTACTTGAACTTGCCGTAGTCCATGATCTTGGCGACCGGCGGCTTGGAGTTGGGCGCGACTTCGACCAGGTCGAGGTCGGCCTCCTGCGCGAGTCGCAATGCGACCTCGATCTTGACGACACCGACCTGCTCTCCGCTGGGGCCGACAAGTCGTACTTCGGGGACGCGGATACGGTCATTCGTACGGGGTTCGCTGATGTCTGTCTCCTCTGATCAAGCGATTCTTCGCGAGCCACGGGCCGTCGGTGACGGTCCGGCGAAAGAGGAGGTTCCACGCACCAGCACGGCCTGCGATCTGACGATCACAGGCCTGGTACAGCACCCTGACTACCCTCGCGTTCGCACGCGGTGGCGGAGTGCAACGACCCGGTAACCTATAAAACGGTCAAGCGCGGGTGGGAGGAATCTCCACTTTCGTACCGGGACAGAAGTCCCGGAGCCCGAATGATTCTAACAGAGGAATGCAGTGAGCGACACATCCTTCACCTTCGACGACTCCGGCCACGACGAGGACGGCGTGGCCGAGGCCACCCGCGACATCGCCGAGGTGCCCGCCGTCGAGGTGATCACCACCACGGCAGTGCACCTGATGAGCGCTGCCGCCGTCAAGTGCGGGCTGGCGGACGACCCGGAGCACCAGACGGATCTGGATGAGGCGCGCAAGCTGATCGACGCCCTCGCCGGCCTCGTCACGGCGAGCGCGCCGCATGTCGGCGACCAGCACGCCAGGAGCCTCCGCGACGGACTCCGGTCACTGCAGCTGGCCTTCCGCGAGGCGTCCGCGATCCCCGACGAGATCGGCAAGGGTCCCGGCGAGAAGTACACCGGCCCGGTCAGCTGACCATGGCGTTCACGCCGCCTCCCGCGTTCACGACGCGCCCCACTCTGCAGGGGACGTTCGGCATGAGCGCCTCGACGCACTGGCTCGCCACGGCGTCGGCGCAGGCGGTGCTGGAGCGAGGCGGCAACGCGTTCGATGCGGCCGCGGCGGGCGCCTTCGTGCTGCACGTCGTCGAACCGCACCTGAACGGTCCGGGCGGCGACCTCGTCGCGCTCTTCGCCACGGCAGACGACCCGACGCCGGTCGTGCTCTCCGGTCAGGGCCCCGCGCCCGCCGGGGCGACCCGTGAGCACTACCTCGCCGAGGGTCTGGAGCTGGTGCCCGGCTCCGGCGCGCTGGCCGCGGCCGTCCCGGGAGCCGTGGATGCCTGGCTCCTGCTGCTGAAGGACCACGGCACCTGGGAGCTCGCCGACGTGCTCGCGTTCGCCGTCGGTTACGCCGAGGGTGGGCATCCCGTGCTCGAGCGGGTGTGCGCGACGATCGCGCGCGTCGCACCGCTGTTCACCGAGCACTGGCCGACGTCGGCCGAGCGGTGGATGCCCGGCGGCCGCATCCCGGAACCCGGTGAGCTGATTTTCGACCCCGCCTACGCGCGGGTGCTGCGCGGCCTCGTCGCCGCGGGCGACGGCGCGGCGAGCCGGGAGGAGCGCATCGAGGCGGCACGCACGGAGTGGGCGACGGGATTCGTCGCGCAAGCCGCCGAGGCGTTCGTACGCACGCCGCACCGCCATTCCGACGGAGGGGATCATGCCGGCGTCATCGCCGCGTCCGACTTCGCCGGGTACCGGGCGTCGTACGAGCCGGCGGTGACCCTGGAGTTCCGCGGGCACACCATCGCGAAGACCGCCGCGTGGAGCCAGGGACCGGCGCTGCTCGCGACCCTCGCCATCCTGGACGGCCTCGACGACGACCGGCTCGATCCCTCCACCGAGCTCGGCGCCCACACGGTGCTGGAGGCGCAGAAGCTCGCGTACGCCGACCGCGACGCCTACTTCGGCGACGACGACGTGCCCCTCGGGACGCTGCTCTCGCCCGCCTATGCGGCCGAGCGTCGCGCGCTGATCGGCGAGCGGGCGGCCGCCGAGTTCCGTCCGGGGGTGCTCCCCGGCCGCGAGTCCTTCACGCCCCCACTGCGCACCGCTTACACCCCACCGTCGGGGGTCGCGGCAGAAGGCGTCGGCGAGCCGACCGTTTTGCGCACCGGCGAGACGCGCGGAGACACCTTGCCACATCGACGTCGTGGACCGCTGGGGCAACATCGTCTCGGCGACGCCGTCCGGCGGCTGGCTGCAGTCGTCCCCGACCATCCCCGAGCTGGGCTTCTGCCTCGGCACCCGCCTGCAGATGACCTGGCTGGAGGAGGGCTCCGCGTCGACTCTCACGCCCGGCCGCCGCCCCCGCACGACGCTGACGCCGACCCTGGTGCTGCGCGACGGCGTGCCGGTGACCGCACTCGGCTCCCCCGGCGGTGACCAGCAGGATCAGTGGCAACTGCTGTACCTGCTGCGCACGATCGTGGGCGGCTACTCCCCGCAGCAGGCCATCGATGCGCCGGCGCTGCACACCACCTCCATCGCGGAGTCGTTCTGGCCGCGCACCTGGGTTCCCGCCGGCGCGGTCGTCGAGGACCGCCTCGGCGACGCCGTCATCGCGGGTCTGGAGGCACGCGGCCACCGGGTCACCCGCGCCGGCGACTGGACGTTGGGCCGCCTGTCGTCCGTCGGTCGCGATCCGCAGACGGGCGTGCTGAGCGCCGCCGCCAACCCGCGCGGCCAGCAGGGCTACGCCGCCGGTCGCTGACGGCGCGTCAGGCCACGGACTCGACCGCGCGACGGACGGCGGCGACCGTCCGGGCCGCCTCCTCCGCGTCGGTCAGCCAGTTGCTGACGGAGAAGCGCAGCACGGGCCGGCCCTGCCAGGTGGACGGGGACGCGAGCGCGGCACCATCGGCGAGGAGCGCCGCCCCGACCGCACGGGTGCGGTCGTCGGTGCCGAAGGACGCGCAGACCTGGGTGTAGACGACCTCGTTCAGCACCTCCGCACCGGGTATGCCGCGGATGCCGTCGGCGATCACCGTAGCCGCATCCGCCAGCTGCTGTACCAGGTCGGCCACGCCGGCGCGGCCGAGCTGCGCGAGCGTCGCGTACGTGGTCAGCCCGCGGGCGCGACGGGAGAGCTCCGGGACGCGATCGCTCGGGTCGGCCACGTCGGCGGAGGAGGCGAGGTAGGCCGCGTGCTGCGCCATGGCGCCGTGCAGGGCGGCAGCGTCGGCGACGACGGCGATGCCGCAGTCGTACGGGACGCTGAGCGTCTTGTGCGCGTCCGTCGCCCACGAGTCGGCGCCTCCGATACCGTCCGTCAGTGGACGCAGTCCAGGGGCGGCGGCCGCCCAGAGCCCGAAGGCGCCGTCCACGTGCACCCAGGCGCCGGCGGCGTGCGCGATCTCGATCAGCTCACGGAACGGGTCGAAGGCGCCCGAGTGGATGTTGCCCGCCTGCAGCACGACCAGCGCCGGGCCGTCGCCGTCCGCCAGCGCCTCGCGCAGGGCGTCCGGCAGCATCCGCCCCTGAGCGTCCGCCGCCACGACCGTTCCGCGCCCGAGCCCGGCGAGGTGAGCGGCACTGTCGACCGAACCGTGCCGCTCGGCGCCGACCAGCACGCGGATGCGCGGCGACCCGGCCAGCCCGTCGCCGGGATCCCAGCCGGTCCGTCGCAGCAGCTCGTCCCGTCCGCACGTCAGCCCGACGACGTTCGCGACAGTGGCTCCCGTGACGAATCCCACTTCCGCGGTCTCGGGCAGGGCGAGCAGGTCGAGGAGCCACTCGGCCGCGAGCTCCTCCGCTCCGGCGACCCCGGGCGTGACGGAGCGGAGGCCGTTGTTCTGGTCCCACGCCGACGTCAGCCAGTCGGCGGCGAGCGCGACCGGTTGCGCCCCTCCCATGACCCAGCCATGGAACCGGGGCGAGTGGATGCGCATCAGCCCGGGCTCGATCGCCGCCGACATGCGACGGATCACCTCGGCGGGCGCCGGGCCGCGGTCGGGCAGCGTCCGGCCCAGCGCATCCTTCACCTGCTCCACGTCGGTCTCGGGCGGGATGCGCCCGTCGCGGATGCCGTCGAGCCAGCGCTCCGCCGACGCCACCGCCTGGTCCAGCGGCTCGCGGAATCCCTCCGGATCAGTCACACGCGCATGCTAGTGCGCGCCGAGGCGCTCGTTGCTGCTCGTTTCGGAGGCGCAAGGCAGCACCCCCGAGCTTCTCGTCACCAGACGGGCGGCCGGCGGTCCGCCCAGCGGAGGCGGCGCTCCAGTTGCGCGGCGATCGAGAGCAGCGTCCGCTCGCCGCCGGGACGGCCGATCAGCTGGACGCCCATCGGCAGCCCGTCGGCGGTCTGCGACACCGGGAGGACGATCGCCGGGAGACCGGTGACGTTGAGCATCGACGTGAAGGGCGTGTATTGCACCTGCTGTTCGAAGTTGCGCTCACCGTCCTCTTGGTCGTACCAGCCGACCGGGCGCGGGGTGAGCGCCATCGCGGGCGTCAGCACGGCGTCGAACGAGGACAGCTGCCGGATGAAGGAGCGTTCGTACGCGGTGAGCGCCGAGAGCGCCTCGCCGAGCTCTCGGGCGCTGAGCGAACGCCCACGCTCCACCAGCCACGCCGTCAGCGGCTCGAGCAACGCGAGCGCTTCCCCTTCGGCCGGGATGCGCGCCGCCCCGGCCTGCCAGATCGTGCGGAAGGCCGGGGCGTACGTGTCGTCCGGCTCGAGCGCCGTCTCCTCGACCCCGTGACCGAGCGACGACACGGCGTCGACGGCCGCGGCGAGCGCCTCGCGCGCCTCCGGCGAGATGTGGATGTCGTAGGCGCCGTCCCAGGCGGAGGTCGTCATCACGCCGAGCTGGAATCTGCCCTCCCCGCGCACGGCGGTCCCCAGGAAGGGACCGTCGTCATCGTAGGGAGCGCGCAGCGTGTAGTGGTGGTCGATCCGGCCGTTGCGCTTCGCGATGATCCCGTCGAGCAGCAGCGCCGCGTCCGCCGTGGTGCGCGCGATCGGCCCGTCGACGACGAGCCCCGCGAGCGAGTCGATCCCGCTGCCCGCGGGCACCAGTCCTCGGGAGGGCTTCAGTCCGATGAGCCCGCATGCGGCGGCGGGGATGCGGATGCTGCCGCCTCCATCGGACCCCGGGGCGAAGGGCAGCATCCCCGCCGCCACGGCGACTGCGGCCCCTCCGCTCGATCCGCCGGCGCCGAGCTCCGGGTTCCAGGGGTTGCGCGCGGGCGGCGCGGCGAGCGACTCCGTGTAGGCGGGGAGGCCGAACTCCGGTGCGTTCGTCTTCCCGAGGCTCACGGCGCCCGCGGCATCGAGCGTCTCGACGATCTCGTCGCTGGTGTCGGGAACGAAGCCGGCCATCGCGCGGGAGCCGAACCCTGTCGGCACGCCGGCGCGCATCCACAGGTCTTTGTCGCCGGAGGGCAGCCCCCACAGCGGGGCGGTCTTGGGCACCCGCTCGGCCACCTCGTCGGCCCGCTCGAGAGCCTGCTCGCGCGTGACGGTGACGAATGCTCCCAGCTCGGGGTTCAGGCGTTCGATGCGGTCCAGGTAGTGGGCGGCGAGCTCCCGGGGCGACACCCGCCCGGACTGGAGTTCCTGCCAGAGTGCGAGCGCCGTCAGCTCGTGGAGGTCGGCCATGGGGCCAGGCTAGCCGACCGCGCCGTCCTCCCGGGCCGGCTGGAACTCGATCACGGCGGCGTTGAACGCGGCGGGGTCGACGTTGTACTCCCACGTGTGCTCGGCCGGAGGGAGCTCCACGAGCCGGACCAGGCGGGGGTTGGCCATGGCGAACAGCAGGGACGACGACAGCGGTACCTCCCGGTCGCCGTCGGAGTGCAGTACGAGCGTCGGGACGGTGAGCCTCCCCGGTCGCGACCAGTCGAGCAGGTCGAAGTCGATCGGTTCGGGCAGGCCCGCGTTCCCGGCTGTGACCGGATCGGCGAGCGCCCGGATCGCCAGCGCCCCCACCCACCCCGGAAGCCCGCGCTCGGCGGCCACGTTGCGGATCGCCGCGCGCCAGTCGGTGACCGGCGCGACGAGCACGAGCCGGTCGATGGCCGCCCGGTGGGCGCTCCGCTCGGAGAGCTGCAGCGCGAGCGCTCCCCCGAGCGACCAGCCCACGAGCACCACCCGCTCGGCACCGTGTGCGAGCGCGAACGCGATCGCCGCATCCACGTCCTCCCATTCGCGCTGACCGAGCTGGGAGGCACCGCCCGGCACGGACGGCCCCTCCCCGTCGCCGCGGAACGAGACCACCAGCGACGTCATGCCCAGGGCGTCCGTCGCCGGCACGGAGCGGAGGGCCGTCACGCGGGTGCTGTTGTGCCCGTGGATGTGGATGGCCCACGTCACCGGATGCCCGGCCTCCTCCGGCACGACCACCCAGGCCGGTGCCGCACCGCCCGGTACCGGGAGCCGCACCTCCCCGTATCGCCGCCGGAGCGCGGCCGGATCGGGATGGAGGTGCCCCGTCCACACGCCCTCGGCCGCCGCCGACAGATCGCCGGTGACCTCCAGCAGTTCGCGGGAGACGGTGCCGGTCTCGCGGTCGTACGCGATGGCGTGACCGACGACAGCATGACCGCCGTCGCCGAACCAGAGGCCGAACTGCCCGCGGTGCAGCGTCCGGCGGTCGGCCTCGAGCGTGACGGTCGTGTCGGTGCTCGCGTGGATGCGGGTCTGCGGCCGCGGGCTGGGCGCGACGATCGCGCGGGCGAGCGCGATCGCGGCGCGACGGACGCACCACAGCGCGCCGGCCCACAACAGGCCGGCCGCTCCGATGGCCACGAGAATCCACCCCATACCCGGAGGACGAGCCGAGGTGTCGCTTCGTGACGCGGAAACCGCCTCTTGACAGCGGCGGCGAAGCCTGGTTGGTTAGTTACATGAGTAATGAACCGGTGAAGCTCGCGTGATCGACGAAGGCAAGCCGATCTTCGTCCAGATCGCCGAACAGATCGAAGACGACATCATCGACGGGGTCTACCCCGCCGAGACCCAGGTGCCGTCCACGAACGAGTTCGCCGCCTTCTACCGGATCAACCCGGCGACGGCGGGCAAGGGCGTGAATCTCCTGGTCGACGACGGAATCCTCTACAAGAAACGAGGCATCGGAATGTTCGTCTCCGACGGCGCCCGCGAGCGGCTCGTCGCCAAGCGCCGCGACGCGTTCAGCGACGAGTACCTCCGCCCGCTGCTCGCCGAGGCCGCGAAGCTCGGCATCGGCGCAGAGCAGCTGACCCGCATGATCCAGACGGCCGCAGACCAGCGGCCGGCCACCCAGGAACCGCAGACGACGTCCTCGGCGACGTCCCCCTCGAAAGGAGTGAGCGCATGAGCGCCGCCCCCGCCCCGACCTCCATCGCCCCGGCGGTGCAGGTGTCGGGCCTGACCAAACGGTTCGGATCGTTCACCGCGATCGACGACGTGTCCGTCACCATCAAGCCGGGCCGCATCCACGGCCTCCTCGGCCGCAACGGCGCAGGCAAGACGACGCTGATGCAGCTCATCACCGGGCAGGACTTCGCCACGCAGGGCGACATCCACGTCTTCGGCGAGAAGCCGACCGAGAACCCGCGGGTGCTGCAGAACATCTGCTTCATCAAGGAGAGCCAGCGGTACCCCGAGGACTTCCAGCCGAAGCACGTCCTGCGCAGTGCGCCCTGGTTCTTCGAGAACTGGGACGCCGACTACGCGGACCAGCTCGTCGAGGAGTTCCGGCTCCCCCTCAATCGGCGCATCAAGAAGCTCTCCCGCGGACAGCTCTCGGCGATCGGCGTGATCGTCGGACTGGCGTCGCGTGCGCCGCTGACGTTCTTCGACGAGCCGTACCTGGGACTGGACGCCGTCGCACGCCAGCTCTTCTACGATCGCCTGCTCGAGGACTTCTCCGAGCATCCGCGGACCGTGGTGCTCTCGACGCACTTGATCGACGAGGTGGCGAACCTCCTCGAGCACGTCATCGTCATCGACCAGGGCCGCATCCTGATGGATGAGGACGCCGAGACCCTGCGCACCTCCGCCACCACCGTGGTCGGCCCGCGCGGAGCCGTCGACGAGTTCGTCCGGGCTCGCGAGGTGCTGCACCGCGACGGCGTCGGCGGCCTCGCCTCCGTGACCGTCGCCGGCCTCAGCGCCTCCGACCGTTCGCAGGCAGCGGCGGCGGGCCTGGAGCTCGCGCCGGTGTCGCTCCAGCAGTTGATCGTCCGCAGGACCGACGTCCGTGACACAGGAATCGAGCAGACCGCATGACCACCGTGAACCCGGCCCCCGCGCTGATCGCCGCGCCCCCGCTGGGGCACCGCGTCTGGCGCGTGGTGCGCCTCAACCTCGTCAACAAGTGGACCGCGATCTGGATCCCGGTCATGATCATGTTCTTCATCTGGCTGGTGAACTGGCTGATCTGGTGGATCATCTGGGCGGCGACCGCTCCGGCCGACCGCGCCGACGCAATGGACGGGACGCAGTGGAGCGGCGGCGGGTTCTACATCTTCGTCTACATGCTGATCGTGGGCATCCAGGTCATCACGGCGACATTCCCCTTCGCGCTCGGCTACAGCACCACCCGGCGCGACTTCGCCCTCGGCTCCGGGCTGACCTTCCTCATGCTCGCCGCCGGGTACGCCGTCGGCTTCACCCTGCTCTCGGCCATCGAGGAGTGGACGAACGGCTGGGGCCTCGGCGGCCACCTGTTCACGTCGGTCTACTTCGACGGGGAGAGTCTCGGCGGGCGCCTCTTCACCGTGTTCGCCGCCATGCTGTTCTTCTTCGCCGTCGGCGCGTTCTCCGCCGCGCTCTTCATGCGCTGGCGGATGAACGGCATCCTCGTGGCCGGTGCGGTCTTCGCCTTGCTGGTGGTCGGCGTCATCGCCCTGATCACCTTCACGCAGAGCTGGCCGGCTGTCGGCGACTGGTTCGTCGCGAACGGCCCGGTCGGTATCACGGCGTGGCTGCTGCTGCCGACCGCGCTGGCGGCGGTCGCCGGGTACGCGGTGCTCGGCCGGGCGACCCCGCGCAGCTGAGCGGACCGGCGGATGCCGGGCATGGACGTGGCCGGGAGTCTCGCGCTCCCGGCCACGGTTTCATGCCATCGGCCTCACTCGGCCGGCGCGTTCTCCACGCCGTCCGACGATGTCGGCGTCGTCAGGCTAAACCGCTGCGGCGACGCGCGACAGAACGTTCGGTGAACTCATAGCGGGATGCGAGGAGCGACCCACGGTTCGCTAGCGTGTCTTCCGTGCTGGGCTACCTGTTTCTCGCCGTCGCCATCGCGACAGAGGTCGTCGCGACGACCTTCCTGAAGTTCACCTCCGGCGACAACCCCAAGTGGTGGGCATTCGTCATCGTCGTCGTCGGCTACGTCGCGTCGTTCTTCGCGCTGTCCCTGGCGCTCGGCCGCGGCGTGCCCCTCGGCATCGCCTACGCGATCTGGTCGGCCGTCGGTGTCGCGGCGATCGCGATCATCTCCTGGGTGTTCTTCAAGGAGTCGCTCAGCTGGGTGCAGATCGCCGGGCTCGTTCTCGTGATCGGCGGCGTCGGCCTGCTCGAACTGGGCGCGAAGCACCCCGCCGCCTAGCGGCCGGTCAGGCCGAGCCGACGAACGCGCCGAGCGCCTCGTCCAGGGTCCGGGCGGGAGCGATGTACTCGTAGCGAGCACCCTCGCCGGCCGGGACGTACTCCCCCTCGGGCGTGACGGTCACCGCGCCGAGCAGACGGCCGCGGCCGAGCTCCGCATCCTCGTCCGGGAACGAGTGGTCGTAGACGTCGTAGCGATCGCCGTCCTCGTAGACGGTCAGGTCTTCCAGCAGCGGCATCAGAACCTCCTCGTGAACGGCAGCGGTTTGCGCATCCGGATGAGCAGCAGCAACGGCACCAGCACGTACGGCCCGTTGTAGAGCAGGAAGACGACCGGGTTGGGCGTGCGCTGCCCCACCGGTCCGAAGTGTCAATTCGCACACATGACCCGTGCTGCCATCTATGCTCGCATTTCGCAGACTCATCCGAATGTTGAGGCCAGACTAGATCAGGAGAAGCGCTGCCGGGTACTAGCGGAGCGTGGGGGCTATGAGATCGTGGCCGTTCGCGCCGATGACGGCATTTCCGGCTTCACCGACAACACCCGACCCGGTTAGCTTGACCTTATCAGCGGCGTACAAGCGAACCGGTATGACGTTGTGCTCGCCGTGGCTGAGGATCGGTTCACTCGTAGCGCTCAGGACGCAATCGGCTTCCAGGCGGAATGCGCCAGGCACGGTGTGGTTTGGCACACGTTAGCGTCGGGCAAGGTCGATCCCGCCACCGCAGAGGGTGTATGTCCACCATCAGCGGGGCTATTGCGGAGTTCGAAAGCCACGTGAAGCGCGAGCGCGTAAAAGCCTCCCTGGAGCGTCGGCTTGCTTTGGGCCAAGACTTGGGCGGGGCGCGTCCGTTCGGCTTCACAGAGGACCGCAAGGGCATCGTGGAGGCAGAAGCCGACTTAGTCCGCACGGCCTACCGAATGGTCCTGGATGGCGAATCGCTCTACTCCTCGCGCAGATGTTCGCAGCGTCTGGCATTCCAACTTCGCGCGGTAGTCAGTGGCGTGCCGCCAACGTCGGCAAGATGCTCCGCCGTGGTCGCTACGCAGGCGTTCTAGAGCACAAGGGCGTCGAGGTTCCGGTGCCAACCGCCCGGCGATTGTCGATCGTGAGATATTGGAGACCGCGAAGGCCATACTTGAGAACCCTGCCCGAACGGTAGCGCGCGGCCCGAAACCGAAGACCTGGACGGCCGTTGGCCTCGTGCAGTGTTCCGTACGCGGAAGCAAGCCGGCGTCACCGCCGTCGAGCACGACCGTCAAGCGCAAGACCTACCGATACGAAAAGCTCAGGTGCCCGAAGCATGCGGGCGACAGGAACGACGGCGTCACGCATCCGAGCATTCGCACCGAAAAGGCAGAGCACGAGCTGGCGGAGTTGGTGTTTATGAAGCTCGAGGCGCTCGCTCACTCCCCCGAGCAATCCGAATCCGCGGACCTGACCGCGTTGCGCGTGAAGCATGCTGAGCTGGCCCGCAAGAGGCAGGTGCAGCAGGAGATTGCTGAAGCTCCGGGCGCAGACGTTTCCGCCGCCCGCAAGCGCATCGCTGAACTTGGCCTCAAGCTTGCGGACGCCGATACCGCAATCACTGCCGCTGTCGCTAGTGACACCCGCGCCAGTCTGCACGCACGTGAGGCGTCCACGGATTACGGCGATTGGGCCACCGCCGAGGCGACCAAGGTGTTCCCGCGCTGGGAAGAGCGTTGGGCCGCGTTCCCGGTTCGAAGCGTCAGGATATCGTGCGGTCACTGTTCGAGTCAGTCACCCTCATGCGGGGGACGGAAGCCACCGACTACGCACAAGCCACGAGAAAGAGGCCGAGCCAATGGACGTCAAGGCGTTCTAGTCAGTGCCGTCGTCATCTACCTCCCGAACTTCCACATGCTGTATGCGCAGCATCTCCGAGCCGCGGTACTCCGGTTTGTTGAGAAGCTGTTGCAGAAGCTCAGCCGAGCCTTGTTTAGTCTGCAGATACGCGGCGCGCTGTTCGGCGATGTCCTTGTCGTCGCTCGACATGTAGGTGCGCTGGCCATTGAGCGTTAGATTCTCCGGCCGCCCACTCAGGATGGTGTAACTGACGTAGTAGCGAAGTCCCATGCCTGCGGACGCTACAGCATGGCCAACGAATCATGAAGCGCCCTATAGTCCCGACCATGAGCGAACGTCACCTTGAGATTGTCGGTCCCGAGATTCAGCCGGATCGCGGCAAAGAGATCGGTACGGTTACACGTGGACTGGTGCTAGACGCCGTGGTCCTCGCTAGAGACGCCAAGCGCATTGCCGAGAGTCGTGAGGCAGACGTGTGGCCTCGCGGTCTACAGCTCACGGTGTCCCGGCTAAGTGAAGCTGTCGAGCTACTCGCTGGGCAACTTGATGAGGTCGTGAACGGAATTCAATCCGGAAAAATCGAGTACGCCATCGGCAGTGACTAGGGGTTGTAGCGGTAGACGCCGTATTCGACCTTCTCGATAAATCCCGCCGAGGCAAGCTCCGAGAGGTAGCGACTAACCCTCTCGACCGACTCCCCGGCGTACCGAGCCTTCATGTCGGCAATTGTCATGGCCTCACCCGGGTTAGCCTCCAAGTTCATCAGTACGCCCTGGTTCGCGGTCCAAGGTTGGTTTGGCGTGCCTTCTGATTGACCTCGCCAACGGCCCTTCTGAGTCTCATACAGGCGGTCTGCGGTTAGCGTGTACTTCCCATTTCGGAAGGGCAGCGCAACTCGCCGCCCTCAAAGTCGCGAACCATGACATGCAGTAGTCCATCCTCGCTGTGTCGGTCACGGCTCAGGATGATCGGCGTATCGACTGTGCCCGCGATTCGGTTTGTGCCGCCCGCGCGAGGTCGAGAAGAGCGTTGAACACATCGAGGCAAGGGACGTTCCGCGTGCTCCGTGGTACGCCGTCGTTGGGGGCATTGCGGGCGTTGACTCAATCGTGCTCTCAGATACCACGCTGATTATCTTTGTGTCGAGCGGCGCGATTAGTCACTGACCGCTGAGAGCATCCCATTCGTCTGCAACGCGATCCTTTCGATCCGAGTGTTCGTGCGCGGCAATTTGCCTCCGCACGTCCCGCAACTGGTTGATGTCCAAATCGAGTGCGCCCGCAGCTTGCTCAGCAGCCTGACCTACGTCAATCTCAATCTCATAGTTGAAGCCCATTGCAGTTATTTCGTTCCTGAAACCAGCCTCGTACAAGACCTTTGCCACGGGCTGGGCGATTTCTCTCAGCTCAGCGTCAAGACGACCGTTCAGGTTCGACCCGAGCGCACCACTTCGTTTCAGCTCCGTGGCCACCAGATCCCGCAGCCTTCCCTCCAACTCGGAGCCAGACTGCAGGATGGCCTGATCAAGCGACTGCCGAAGAGCCCTCTTGCCCTCTGCATCGAGACGGTCGAACGTGGAAGCTTGATCGACTACGACCTCCCGAATGAGGCTGTCGAGAGACGGCTTCCAAGTCGTCAGGCAAAATCTGATGAGGGCGTCCGTGCCCCGCCTGATTGATTCTTCGGTCTGGGTGGCCTGTTGGTCTTGGTGAGCTGGGTGCGCCACTTGTCGCTCCAATCTGACTTTGAGTCAATGTCAGTTTGAAGATAGCGCGCGCCTGCGACATTCCCGGCCAGAATCAGAACCTCCTCGTGAACGGCAGCGGTTTGCGCATCCGGATGAGCAGCAGCAACGGCACCAGAACGTAGGGCCCGTTGTAGAGCAGGAAGACGACCGGGTTGGGCGTGCGCTGCCCCACCGGTCCGAAGAACTCGACGCCGAAGATCGGGATGGCCGTGAGGCTGATGATCATCGTCGCGTAGATCACGGCGAACAGCTGGATCCAGTTGAAGCCCTTCACGAGGCAGACGACCAGCAGCACGTAGAACGGCAGGTAGATGAAGGCGCTCGTCCCGGTGATGAACCGCAGCCACAGCGGCTCCTGCATGTAGAGAGGGTCGTACTGCGACGAGTACGTGTAGTTCCACTGCGCCAGGATGTTCGTCGTCGTGGCGGTCTGCGGGATCCCGAGCGTGGGGATCGCGTCACTGATGATGCAGGTCACGATGAACAGCGAGAACATCACGATGAAGAAGATGTCGACCGGACGCTTGCGCAGAGGCAGATTGGCGGGCGCCACCGGTGCGGTGGCGACACCGTTCGTCGCGGTTCCAGGGGTCACGGTGCTCACGCGGCGAGCCTAGCGCCCGTCAGCCGCTGTAGCCGACGTTGAGGAGCACCTGTTTCGCCAACGCCGTCTGCTGCTCGGGCGTGACGCCGTCGTAGCCGTGCACCTGTACCCAGCCGCCGTCCGCGATCACATTCAGCTCGCCGTCCGGGCTCCGGTACGCGGATGCCCCGACTCCCGGAACGTCGACGGATCCCGCTGGGCGCACCTTCCTCGCGTACTCCGCCCCTCCGGGCAGTACGCCGACGGAGATCGAGGCAGTGTCCGATGCATCCTCAGACAGCCACGTGCACCAGTACCCGCCGACCTGGCGGTCGATGTCGAAGAGCGACACCGAGTATTCCCCGGCATCGCTCTTGACCACCCGCGCGGAAGGCAGGCCGCCGAGAGAACCGAGCTGGTCCGCCGTGGCCAGCCCGTCGCATCCCGTCGCGCCGGTCAGGGTCGGGGACGGTGTCCACAGCGGACCAGGGGCTGCGAGAGCCGAGACCACGCCGGAGATCTGTTGGAGCGCGATGGCGTCGGCGTCCGGGGGAAGGGGCACGTTCGATCCGGCCATCACATTCCCCGAACCCCCGTAGTGCGCGGTCAGGAAGACGAAGCCAAAGGGTTTGTCGCCTGCGCGAAGAGTGTAGGCATCCGGTCCGGCAGCCGGGTAGTGGATTCCTCCCCCCTGCTCGCCGTTCAGGTATCCCTCGAACGACTCGCGCGTCACCTCGGGGCCGACTACGAGGGTGAGTCGCAGAAGGTCGGCGCTGGAGTCGCCCGCACCGTTCGACCACGAACAGGTGAGCGCGCCGACGCGTTCGTTCATCCACGACGACAGGTACGGCGTGTGCGGCGCCTCCTCCGAAACGAGACCCGCACCGATCCGGGCGAGCACTCCCGCCGGCACGAGCTGGTCGCACGTGGTCGGGACGCGGACCGGCTGCGCCGTGATGACCGGCGTCGGAGTGGGCGTGGGCGTCGCCGTCCGCGGCGTCGGCTGAGACCCGGGAACGCTGTGCGCGCATCCGGTCAGGATCAGCGCAAGTGCAGCGGAGACCACGAGACTTCGAGCAATGCGGCCGTTCATATTCCCCCCTCGGTATGCGCCGCGGATCGGGCGCTCAGGAGGACGCTAGCGCAACGCGGACCCGCGCCGTGCCGCCGTTGCCGAAGCGTTACTTCAGCGACTTCTGCATCAGCACCGTGCCGAGCCAGCGGTCGAACTTGTAGCCGACGCGGCCCATCCGGCCGATCTCGGTGAAACCGAAGTTCTCGTGCATCCGGATGGACGCCTCTGCGCCCTTGTCGGCGATCACCGCGATGATCTCCTTGAGGCCCGCCGCCTTGGATCGGTCGATCAGCTCCTGCATCAGGACCGGACCGAGCCCCTTCCCGGTGGATGCGGCACCCAGGTAGATCGAGTTCTCGACCGTGAACCGATATGCGCGCTTCTGCTTCCACGGCTGCACCAGGGCGTAGCCGAGGATCTGGCCGCTCGGGGACTCGGCCACGATGAACGGCATCCCGAGCTTCTTGAGGTAGGCGTACTTGCTCTTCCACTCGCGCAGCGTCATCGCATCCTCGTCGAAGGTGACGGTGCTGTTGGCCACGTAGTGGTTGTAGATCTCGCGGACGTGCGGGAGGTCCTCCGGGCGCGCCTCACGGATCGCGTACTCGAACGGCGCCTCCGCGGGCGCAGGCTTGCGCAGGTGCCGCGGCAGCACCCGACGTTCCTGGTATTCCTCTTCCAGCACCCGTCAAGCCTACGTCGCCCGTATTGCAGGCGGGTTACGGTTCCAGCGACCAGTCGACCGGCTTCTCGCCCAGTTTCGTCAGCAGGGCATTGGCGCGCGAGAAGGGCTTCGACCCGAAGAAGCCGCGTGACGCCGACAGCGGGCTGGGGTGCGCCGACTCGATCACCGGGTTGCCGTCGAGCAGCGGCCTGAGCGTTGCAGCATCCCTCCCCCACAGGATGGACACGAACGGCCGGCCGCGGGCCACGAGCGAGCGGATGGCGTGCTCGGTCACGGCCTCCCATCCCTTCCCGCGGTGCGAAGCCGGCTCCCCCGGCCGGACCGTCAGCACGCGGTTGAGCAGCATGATCCCGTGGTCGGACCAGGCGCCGAGGTCGCCGTGGGGCGGCGGCGTCACGCCCAGATCGTCGCCAAGCTCGCGGTAGATGTTCTGGAGGCTGCGCGGCAGCGGGCGCACGTGGCGCTCCACGGCGAACGAGAGCCCGATGGGGTGCCCCGGCGTCGGGTACGGGTCCTGGCCGACGATCAGCACGCGAACGTCGGCGAGCGGCGCCCGGAAGGCTCGGAGGACGGCGTCACCGGCGGGCAGGTAGTGCCGCCCGGCGGCCACCTCGGCGCGGAGGAACTCGCCCATCGCCGCGATGCGGTCCGCGACGGGTTCGAGGGCGGCCGCCCATCCCGGGTCCATCGAACCGTCGGCGGCCAGCTCCGCGAGCGTCTTCGGCACGGTCCCGCTCAGTGGGTCGCGGCCGTCACCGGCGGGAGGGCGGACCACGGGAAGGTGATCCAGCGGTCGGTGCGGCGCCAGACGAAGTCGGGTTCGAGCACCGTGCGCGGCTTGGAGTAGAGGCACACCGTGCGGACGTCAGCGCCGGAGGCCGCGATCAGATCCACCACCATCGCGAGCGTCCGGCCGGAGTCGGACACGTCGTCGACGAGGAGGACCCGCTTCGACTGCAGGGCGGCGGAGTCGAGCATCGGCGGGAGCACGACGGGCTCGGGGAGGCGGGTGTCGACGCCCGTGTAGAACTCGACGTTCAGCGCGCCGCACGCCTTGATGCCGAGCGCATACGAGATGGCGCCGGCGAGCAGCAGGCCGCCGCGGGCGATCGCGACCACCATGTCCGGCTCGAACCCGGACTCCACGACCTCACCGGCCAGGTGACGCGACGCCTCGCCGAACTCCAACCAGCCGAGGACCTCCCGTTCCGCCTCCTGGAGGACGTCTGCACCGGAATCGTCGAGTTCGCTGGCCATTGCTCTACCGTACCGGGGCCGCCCGGGTGTTAGCATCCGCGCATGACCTCGGAGAAGACGTCAGCCCAGCGCCGGGCGGCGGTCGTGATCGGCACCACGGCGGGCCTCATCGGCTGGCTGGCCCTGGTGGAGCTGACCAGCGGCATCCTGCAGGGGTACTACGTCCCGCTCATCTCCGACATCGTGAAGCACCTCGGCATCCACGACGCCGACTACAACTGGTTCGAGGCCGCCCAGCTGCTCGTCTCCGCCCTGGTCGTGCCCGTGCTGGCGAAGCTCGGCGACATGTTCGGGCACAAGCGCATCCTGCTGATCGCCACCGCCGTGACCGCCCTCTCGTCCTGGTGGCTCGCCTTCGCCGGCGACTTCACGACCTACCTGCTGGCGTTCGCGCTGCAGGGCTTCTACGTCGTCTGGCTCCCGCTGGAGGTCGCGCTGATCTTCGACCGCGGACGCCGGACGGGGACGGCCGCATCGGGCACGCGACGTGCGGCCGGTCTGCTCGTCGTCGCGCTGGAGGCCGGGGCGATCGTCGGCGCGGTGGGCGCCGGCCTGCTCTTCGAGGCGCTCGGCGGGGATGTGACGCTCACCCTGCTGGTGCCGGCGGTGGCGGTCACGCTCGTGTTCTTCGCGATCCTCTTCGGCGTTCCGGAGTCGGAGCCCGTGCCCGGGCGCAGCCTCGACGCCGTCGGGTTCACCCTGCTGGCGCTGGGGCTCCTGCTCATCACGTCCGGGCTCACCTTCCTGCGACTCAACGGCGTCGGCACCTGGTGGGTGTGGGCGCTGATCGCGATCGGCGTGCTCGCGTTCCTGCCGTTCGGTCGCTGGGAGCTGCGGCAGGCCGATCCCGCCATCGACCTGCGCGTGCTCCGCCGCCCGACCATGTGGCCGGTGCAGCTCACCGCCGGCCTGATCGGGATCAGCCTGCTCGGCGCGCAGGCGCCGCTCAGCACGTACGCGGGCACGGACCCCGCGAACGGGTACGGGCTCGGGCTCTCGGCCGGCCAGCGCAGCATCCTGATCGGCGCGTACCTCATCTCGATGATCGTCGGCGCGGTGCTGTTCCCGCTCGTGTCGTCGTGGCTGACGCCGCGCGTGACGCTGATCGGCGCGGCCTTCCTCGTCGCGATCGGATACCTGATGTTCCTGCCGTTCCACCTCCAGACGTGGGAGGTGTTCACCAACATGGCGATCGCCGGGGTCGGCTCCGGTGCCCTCGTAGGGGCGCTGCCCGCAGCGGCGGCGGCCGCCGCACCGCGCGGGCAGACCGGCGTCGCCACCGCTCTGACGAACACGACCAAGACCATCGGCGGGTCGTTCGCGTCCGCCGTGTTCGGCGTCGTGCTGCTCGCCGGCGCAGCCACCGTGACGGCCACCGCCGCCAGCCTCGTCGGCTACATGCTCGTCTGGACCATCTGCGGTCTGGGCGCGCTCGTCGCCGCAGTGCTCCTCTTCTTCGTGCCGCGGCTCGCGTTCGCGGATCCCGAACCCGCCCTGGAGTGACCATGTCCGAGCAGCAGCTCCCGCCCGCCGTCGCCGACGCCCTGACCGCGTTCCTCCTGGAACAGAGACGCGTCGCCCCCGGACTCGTCAGCCGTGCGATCGTCACCGGGTCTGCGGTCGCCGGTGACTGGCATCCCGGCGCCAGCGACATCGACGTGGTGTTCGTCGTCACCCGCGACCCGGTCGACGACCTGCCCGCCCTCGCGGAGCTGCACGCCGCCTCCCAGCCGCACATCGACGGCGTGTATCTGACCGAGTCGGAGATCGCCCGTGGGCCGGATGTGGTCCAGACCGCTCCCCAGGTGGTCGAGGGCGTGCTGGTCTCCGCGCTCGCGGGCGCGCAGCTCAGCTGGATCACCTGGCGGGAGCTGGAGTCGGGCGTGCAGGGCATCGTCGACGGCGGCGACGTCATCTGGTCGCCGGTCTCCGACCGCCACCCGCAGACCGCCGAAGGGGTCGTCGCGTTCTCCCGCGACAACCTGCTCGACTACTGGCAGCGGATCGGCGACGGACTGGAGGCGGAGCTCGCCGACCGGCCGGACGACGGCCCCGTGCGCGCGGAGACCGTGCGCTGGGTGGCGCTCGGCCCCATCCGGCTGGTCGCCACCATCGAGACGGGCGACGTGCTCTCGAAGACCGCCGCCGCCGCGTTCGCCGCCGAGCGCTGGCCGGAGCACGCCGAGCTTCTGGAGCGCGCGGTGCGGGATCGGACAGGCGACCGCCAGGAGTTCACGGTGCGCGACGCGCGCCAGGCGCTCCGGCTGCTACGGGCGTGCGTGGCCGTCGCGAACGGCTGACCCGGTCCGGCGCAGCGTCAGCTCGAGGCGTCGTTCTCCTCTTCCGGAGCGGGATGCGCGTCGCGCGGCCTCGGCTCGTGGTGGCGCAGGTGCTGCGTCCGGTCGTTGAGGTAGCTGACGATCGTCGCGCTCGCTGTTCCGACGATCGCCACGCCGCCGATCATGAGGACGACTGCGAGGATCCGGCCGGGGATGGTGACCGGGTAATAGTCCCCGTAGCCGACCGTCGCCATGGTCACGCACGCCCACCACACGGCGTCGCCGAAGGAACGGATGTTCGACCCGGGCGCGTAGCGCTCGGCCTGGAACTCGGCGAGTGCGATGACGTAGATGAACATGACGATGAAGCTCGACGCGATGATGACGATGCGACGCCGCAGGTGCGACCCGCTGTTGCCCTGGAGCCCGTTCAGATGGCGGAGCCCCGTCAGCAGGCGGAAGGGTCGCGCCATCGGGACGAACACCGACAGCAGATCCACCGGATTCCGGCGGATGAATTCCCGCTTGTGCCGGGCGAGCAGCAGGCGCATCACGTAGTCGATGAAGAAGAACAGCCACACCGCCACGAGCACCACCAGCAGGGTCACGTGCACTGCGGTCGATTGGGACTCGTCGAGGATGTTCCACGAGTAGGCGATGAGGAAGAGCGCACTGGCGGCGATTCCGGGCCAGGCGGTCGCGCGCTCCCAGCGGAGCCGCTTCGCGTCGTCCTCGTCGACCATGTCAGCCGCGGACCGTCAGCTCGCCCTTGTGCAGCCGGTACGGCGCCGCCTGCGCGACCGGCTTGACCACGATCAGGTCGAGGTCGACGTGGCGGGGGCGGGTGAGCGCGTGGACGATCGTGTCGGCGACGTCCTCGGCCGAGAGCGGCTCGGGCACATCCTCGTAGACGGCGTCCCTCCTGGCCTTGTCGCCGCCGAACCGGACGAGGGAGAACTCCTCCGTCGCCACCATCCCCGGCGCGATCTCGACGACGCGGATCGGCTCGCCGTTCAACTCCAGCCGCAGCACCTCGGTCAGGGCGTGCTCGGCGAACTTCGCGGCGTTGTACCCGCCTCCGCCCACGTACGCGGTGAGACCGGCGATGGAGGTGACGACGGCGATGTCCGCGTGCCCCGTCTCGGTCGCGCCCACCCGCAGCAGCGGGAGGAGGGCGGAGATGACGCGCTTCGTTCCGATGACGTTGATCTCGTACATCCACACCCAGTCGTCGACGCTGGAGGCCTCAACGGAGTCGAGCCCGTGCGCGCCTCCCGCGTTGTTGACGAGCGCGTGGATGCCGCCGGTCGACGCCAGGTGGTCGCGGAGCGCATCCACGTCATCCTGCTTCGTCAGGTCGGCGACGACGAATTCGGCGCCGGTCTCGTCGGCCAACTCCCGCAGGCGGTCCTCCCGGCGGGCCACCGCCACCACGTCCCAGCCCTCGCCCCGGAAGGCGCGGACCGTCGCCGCACCGATGCCCGAACTCGCTCCCGTCACGACCACACGTCTGCTCATGCCCTCATTGTCGCGGGTTACGGCGTGTTTCGGATACGTTGCCCGCGTGCGGCGGCGCGTCTAGCCTGCTGACAACGGCGGTGGCCGACCGCTCGCAGACCCCGCGCATCATGCGCTCACAGACCCGAAGGAGAGACGCCATGACCGACGCCGCCGACTGGCAGTTCGAAACCAAGCAGATCCACTCCGGCGCTGCTCCCGACCCGGTGACCAACGCCCGCGCGACCCCGATCTACCAGACCACGTCGTACGTGTTCAACAACGCGGAGCACGCGAAGAACCTGTTCGCCCTCGCCGAGTTCGGCAACATCTACACCCGCATCCAGAACCCGACCCAGGCGGTCGTCGAAGAGCGCGTCGCCGCGCTCGAAGGGGGCACCGGCGCCCTCCTCGTCGCCTCCGGTCAGGCCGCTGAGACCTTCGCGGTGCTGAACATCGCGCAGGCCGGCGACCACATCGTCTCCTCCAGCTCGATCTACGGCGGCACGTACAACCTGTTCAAGTACACGCTCGCGAAGCTCGGCATCGAGACCACCTTCGTCGAGAACCAGGACGACGCCGAGGAGTGGCGCCGCGCGGTCCGCCCGAACACCAAGCTGTTCTTCGCCGAGACCATCGGCAACCCGAAGATCAACATCCTCGACATCGCGCTCGTCGCCGAGGTCGCGCACGAGGCGGGCGTCCCGCTGATCATCGACAACACGATCGCGACGCCGTACCTGATCCGCCCGTTCGAGCACGGCGCCGACATCGTCGTCCACTCGGCCACCAAGTTCCTCGGCGGTCACGGCACGGTCATCGGCGGCATCATCGTCGACGGCGGCTCGTTCGAGTGGTCGAAGAACGTCGAGAAGTTCCCGGGCCTCACCGAGCCGGACCCGTCGTACCACGGCGCCAGCTACACGGCCGCGGTCGGAGACGCCCTCGCCTACATCATCAAGGCGCGCGTTCAGCTGCTCCGCGACCTCGGCGCGGCGATCGCCCCGGCGAGCGCCTGGCAGCTCATCCAGGGCATCGAGACGCTGTCGCTCCGCGTCGAGCGTCACACGCAGAACGCGCAGGAGATCGCCGAGTTCCTCGAGGCGCACCCCGACGTCGCGTCGGTCAACTACTCGGGTCTGCCGACCAGCCCGTGGTACGCGACCGCCAACAAGTACGCCCCGAAGGGTGTGGGCGCGGTGCTCTCGTTCGAGCTCAAGGGCGGTGTGGATGCGGGCGCAGCCCTCGTCGACAACCTCTCGCTGTTCAGCCACCTGGCGAACATCGGCGATGTCCGCAGCCTCGTCATCCACCCGGCGTCGACCACGCACTCGCAGCTCACCCCCGAGCAGCAGCTGACCGCCGGTGTCACCCCGGGCCTCGTGCGCCTCTCGGTGGGCCTCGAGAACATCGACGACCTGAAGGCGGACCTCTCCGCCGGCCTGGCCGCCGCCCGGTCCGTCGCCGAGGCCGCCCGCGCGTAACCCCCCGCCCCTCCGCTCGGCGCCCCACCGTCGAGTACACGAAAACTGCACGCGAAACTCCGGTTTCGCGTGCAGTTTTCGTGTACTCGACGGTGGGCGGGGGTGCGCGGCGTAACAGAGCGAGGGCGGGGCGCCGCGTCCGGGAGAATGAGCGATATGGAGTGGCAGACATCCGCCGACACGGCGCCGTCGAGTTTCATCACGGAGGCGCAGGCGAGGACGCTGCTCGGGAAGCCGCCGGCGAGCGGCGCCTGGAAGGAGTCCGATCCGGTCGGCGACCGGCAGTTCGCCGGGATCGGCGCGTTCTCCTTCGAGAGCGGCGAGACCCTCCCGTTCGTCCGGGTCGCCTACGAGACCTGGGGCACCCTGTCGCCGGAGCGCGACAACGCCGTCCTGGTGCTGCACGCGCTGACGGGTGACTCGCACGCGGTCGGACCCGCCGGCCGCGGCCACAGGACGCCCGGCTGGTGGCAGGGCATCATCGGCCCCGGCAAGGCGATCGACACCGACCGCTGGTTCGTCGTCGCGCCGAACATGCTGGGCGGATGCCAGGGCACGACGGGTCCCGCCTCTCTAGCGCCCGACGGAGCGGAGTGGGGCGCCCGCTTCCCGTTCACGACCATCCGCGACCAGGTCGCCGCGCAGGCCGCTCTTGCCGACGCCATCGGGCTCGACCGCTGGGCTGCCGTCATCGGCGGCTCGATGGGCGGAATGCAGGCACTGGAGTGGGCGGTCATGTTCCCCGAGCGGGTCGAGCGGCTCGCGGTGATCGCCGCTCCCCCGTATTCGACCGCCGACCAGATCGCCCTCAACTCGGTCCAGATCGAGGCGGTGCGCACCGACCCGCTGTTCCGCGGCGGCCAGTACTACGACGCGGAGGACGGCGACGGCCCGCACCGCGGACTCGCGCTCGCCCGGCGGATGGCCCTGCTGAACTACCGCAGCCCGTCCGAGCTGAACGAGCGCTTCCAGCGGGCATGGCAGAGCGAGATCAGCCCGCTCGGCGGCGGCGGACGGTTCGCCGTCGAGTCGTACCTCGACTTCCACGGCAACAAGTTCACGCGCCGCTTCGACGCGAACAGCTACATCACGCTGGTGGAGGCGATGAACTCCCACGACGTCGGACGCGGCCGCGGAGGACTCGCCGCAGCACTGTCACGGGTGACGGCGCGCACCCTCGTCGTCGGCATCGACAGCGATCGCCTGTTCCCCGTCGAGGGACAGGAGCAGATCGCCTACCATGTTCCGGCCACGCTGGACGGTAGAGTTCCAGTGGTGATCCGGTCGGACTTCGGCCACGACGGGTTCCTGATCGAGGACGACGCCGTCAGCGCCCAGCTGAGGCGACTGCTCGACGTGTGACGGAGGACGGAGGGGCATGTCGCGCATCCAGAAGGAGCGTGATCGACTCCTCGCTGCGACGGCCCGCACCGTCGGGCTGACGGCCACGGTCACGGCGCTCTTCTGCCTGAGCATCCCGGGCTCGCTCCCGCTCCCCCTCTACCTGGCGTCGCTGGTGCTCATCGTGTGCCTCGGCTACGCGCAGTGGCAGCTGGCCGCCCTGCTGCGGCTGACCCTCTGGATGTGGGTCATCGTGGTCGCGGGCGTCGGGCTCATTCTCATCCACCTGCTGCCGGGAACCGCCCTCGGGCCGTCCGCGATCAGCGCCGTCAGTGTGATCGGCGCCGCGTCGGTCGCGTGCGTGTGCGTGGTCGGCGTGAGTTCGCGCAGCAGGCTCGTGCTGCTGGTGGCGGCCGCCGCGGCGACGGTGACCGCGCAGGGCGTCACGCTCGGGATGACGCACTCCCGCATGGTCGAGGCCCTCGTCTTCACGATGACCGGCTGGATCGCCCTGACCGCCACCGGCGTCTGGCTGTCGCGCACGGTGCCCCGCACTCTGAAGCGCATCTCGACGATGAGCCGCGCCTACCGCGTGGAGCGCCAGGCGAGCGAGACGGAGGCCCGCCGCCGCCAGAGCGCGCGGCTGCTCCACGACACGGTGCTGGCGACGCTCACGCTCCTCGCGCACTCCGGTGTCGGCGTCAGCCACGGGGCGCTCCGCGAGCAAGCCGCCGAGGATGCGGCGCTCCTCCGGCAGCTGCGGCTCGGCTTCACTCCCGACCCGGCCCGCTCTGGCGACTACAAGCTCAAGCCGGTCGAGGAGTCCACGCTGGGCAACACGCTCGAGTCGGTGAAGCAGCGCTTCCGCCGCATGGGACTCGAGGTGAACTGGCACGGCGCCGGTCAGGTGCTGCTCCCCAGCGACGTCCTCGACGCGTTCCTCCTCGCTCTCGGCGAATGCCTCGAGAACGTACGCAGGCATTCGGGCGTTCTCGAGGCGCACGTGACGATCACGGACGACGAGACGAACGTGCGCGCCATGGTGACGGACGCCGGCAAGGGCTTCGATGTCGCCTCCATCGACACCGGGAGGCTGGGCTTCACCGAGTCGATCGTGGCGCGCCTCCGCGATGTGGGCGGCAACGCCCGCCTGTTCTCGTCGCCCGGAAGCGGGACGACCGTCGTGCTGGAGGTGCCCAAGTGACCCGGGTCGACGAGCGGACCGTCCCGCGCAGCCCGTTGGCGCGCGGCGCCGCCGGGGACGAGCGGGATGCGCTGAGCCGCGCGCGGCTCGACCTCGGCTTCAACGTTGCCACGGTCGCCTTCGTCGCCTTCCTGCTCACGCTGTTCGGGCTGAACATCGCCGAGTACCCGCTGCTGGGGCTGACCGTTTCGGCGTGGGTGCTCGTCGCCGTGACCCTCGTGGCCGCGCTCGTGCTGCGTTTCCGGCTCCCCGACGAGCTGCCGTCGTGGCTCTTCCTCGGTGCTCTGGGAGTCTGGGCGGCCGCCGTCGCGCTCGACATCGCCGGCACCTGGCCGATCGACGGCGCCATCGTGCCGCTGACGGCGGCCGCCGCGGTCGGCCCGGCGCTGCTGCTCTGCGTCCCGGTGCGCCCGGCGCGCGACATCGTCCTCGCCACGGCGGTGCTGGGCGTCGTCCTTGCCGTCGTCGAGATCTGGCGGTCGCTGCCGAACCTCCAGCTGCTCGGCCCCGGTCTCGTCACGGTCGCCATCGCCGTGGCCCCTCCGCTCGTCGGTGTGCAGATCGTGCGGTCGCTCCGCACGCTCGTCCAGCTGGAGCTCGACCTCGTCCAGGTGCAGAGCACCGTGGTCTCCCCCGGCTACGCCATCGGGATGTTGGCCTCGGAGGAGCTCGCCCGCCTCGACCTCGCCGCCGAACGGCTGCTGGACGGAGTGGCCACGGGACGCACGGCGCTGCCGCTCGATGAGGACACCGCCGACGCCGCGGCCTCGATCGCGACGGAGTTGCGCCTCCACCTCATCCAGGGCCGCCGGGAGACGTGGCTGTACCATGCCGTGACAGAGTCCGCCCTGCTCGGGCCGTCGGTGACGCTGACCGATCCGGACGGTCTCGCCGCCGGCCTCAACCGCGACCAGCGCGACGGACTGCTCACCGCGGTCTGGCTGCTCATCAGCGACCCGGTCCGCAGCGGCGCCGGACAGCCCCGCACGCTGACCCTCGACCTGACACGGCCGGTCGGCACTTACCCGCGGACGGCGAATCCGGGGGCCACAATGGCTATCGTGATCGCGACCAGCGGTGTGCCGCGAAACGGGGTAGACCCCGCGGCATGGCAAGCTATCCGTAAAGTGGGCCGCTACGTCGAGTCGTTCTCGGGTTCGACCCTGCGCATCGAGATCACCACGGTGAGCGACACATCAGCCGAGCTGGCCTGATCCAGCTGGTTCGATACAGAGAGAGGCACCCCATGGGCGAGGAACCCCCGATCCGGATCGCGATCGTCGACGACCACAAGATGCTGCTGGGAGCACTGACCGAGTGGATCCGCAGCGCAGCGGACGACATCCGGATGGTCGCGGCCGTCGCGAGCTGGCCGGAGCTGCTGACGCATCCCGAGTTCCCGGTGGACGTCGTCCTCCTCGACCTCGATCTGAAGGACAACATCCCGATCTCACTGAAGCTGTCGACGCTCAAGACGACCGGCGTCGCAACGGTGCTGATGAGCACCTACTCGGAGCCCGCAGTCGTCCGCGAGGCGCTGGCCGCCGGAGCGATGGGCTACCTGGTGAAAAGCGAGGATGCGGAGATGATCGTCGAGGCGATCCGCGCCGCCCGCAAGGGCGAGTCGTTCATCTCGGCCGAGCTAGACCTCGCGCTCAACGCCGGCGAGGTCGGCGGCGCTCCCAAGCTGAGCGCGCAGGAGCGCCGGGTCATGGCGCTCTACGGCGCCGGCGAGCCGGTCAAGGCCGTCGCTTTCCAGCTCGGCATCTCGGACGAGACCGCCAAGAGCTACCTCAAGCGCATCCGCGAGAAATACCGCGTCGCCGGCTATGACGTCGGCACGAAGGTCGCCCTGCGCAAGCGCGCCATCCAGGACGGCATCCTGCTGCAGAACGACTGACGGAACCCGCGTCCGTCAGTCGACGGGCGCGGAGACCGGGGTCCGCTCCGCAGGTCGCTGAGCCGCGACCGAACCGGTGGCGACACCGCGGCGGATGCGCGATCGGTCGATGCCGAACGAGATCAGGGCCAGGGCGATGCCGCCGAGCGCCAGCAGTCCGCCGACGACGACCGGCGAGAGGTAACCGAGGCCGGCGGCGATGGTCAGGCCGCCGAAGAACGCGCCGGCGGCGTTCGCGATGTTGAGCGCCGAGTGGTTGAGGGCCGCGGCGATCGACTGGCTGTCGCGCGCCACATCCATCAGCCGGGTCTGGATGGTCGGCGAGAGCGCCGAGCACGCTCCGGACACGACGAACACCGAGATCAGCAGGCCGGGGATGGTGGATGCGGTCAGCCAGAGGGCCGCAAGGCCGACCAGCAGGATCGCGAAGAACAGCAGCATGCTGCGCTGGACACTGTGGTCGGCCGCACGCCCGCCGAGGATGTTGCCGACCGTCATTCCGAGGCCCGCGAGCACGAGGACCAGCGGAACGGTCGACTCGGGCATCCCGGTGATCGTCGTCACGATGGGCGCGATGTACGTGTACACGGCGAAGAAGCCGCCGAAGCCGACAGCGCCGATCAGCAGCGCGAGCCACACCTGCAGCCGGGTGAACGCCCGCAGCTCGTTCTTCATGGTCGCCTTGGCGTCGCCCGCCTGCCACGGAACCAGCAGCGCGACCGCGACGAACGTCAGAGCGAAGATCGCGGCGACGACCAGGTAGGCGATACGCCAGCCGCTGTGCTGGCCGATCCAGGTGATGGTCGGAACGCCGATCACGTTGGCGATCGTCAGGCCCGACAGCACGAAGGCGACCCCCCGCCCGCGCTTCCCCGGTCCCATCAGCGAGGCCGCGACGAGGGAGGCGATGCCGAAGTACGCGCCGTGCGGCAGCGCGGAGACGAAGCGCGCGAGCATCACGAGTTGGAAGGTCGGGGCGACCGCCGAGGCGAGCGTGCCGACGGTGAACGCCACGAGGAGCCAGAGCAGCAGCTTCTTGCGCGGCCAACGAGCCGCGACCGCCGCGATCGTCGGGGCGCCGACGACCACGCCGAGCGCGTACGCCGAGATGATCCAGCCGGCCTGTGCGTTGGCGTCGGTCGGCGAGGCGGCGTACAGCTGCGGCAGCAGGTCGTGCGCGATGTTGGGCAGCAGGCCCATCGCGACGAACTCGGTCGATCCGATGCCGAATCCACCGAGGGCGAGCGCCAGCAGCGCAAGACGGATACGGGCCGACGACAGCTTCGTCGGCCCGTCGATAAGCGGGGTCACCGCACCAGCCTATATCGAATCGTTTCGACCCGCGGCGGCTGCAGCGGTCTGCTCCTCGAAGAACTGGGCGACATCGACATCGCGGGTCTCATCGGGCTTCGACATCCCGGTCCGCACAGCGCCGACGATGGCGACGACGACACAGCCGAGCAGGACACCGCCCACGAGCACCGCGACGATGATCAGGAAGGGTCCGAACTGCACGAAGAGGCCGAAGAGCAGGAGCAGCAGGGTGTCGACATCCACGTCAGTCGCCCCGCTCCAGCGCGGCCTCGAGCCGCTCGACCTTGCCGTCGAGTTCGCCGGAGTACCCCGGGCGGATGTCCGCCTTCAGCACGAGGGAGACCCGCGACCCGTACTGCCCGACGGCCTCGGTGGCGCGACGGACGACATCGAAGACCTCGTCCCACTCCCCCTCGATCGTCGTGAACATCGCGTCCGTGCGGTTCGGGAGGCCCGACTCGCGCACCACGCGCACGGCCGCGGCGACCGCGTCGTGCACCGACGCGTCCGGTCCCTCACCGCCGCTCGGCGCGACAGAGAACGCCACCAGCATGTCTTCCTCCTTCTTTCAGCGTGCGCTTCCGCCGACCGGCTCGGGATGCGCTCCCGGCGCCGACCGGAACGGCCACGCGTGGGCCGGGACCAGGTCGCCGGCCGCCTCCTGGCGGTGACGCCGGCGCCAGAGCGCCGCAACGGTCCACCCCAGTATCACGAAGTACATGACGTTGCGCACGGTGAGCACGGCGACCATGGCCGGATCCGGCACGAGCAACCAGTCGTACAGGAAGGGATAGAAGACCTGGGTGAGACCCGCGGTGACCAGCACCAGCAGCGCCGGGATGCGGAACCCCCGGCCCTGATAGACCAGCCCGATGACGACCGGCGCGGCCAGCCACACGACGTACTGCGGCGAGCCGACCTTGTTGAACGCGATGAATGCGGTCACCAGCGCGAGCGAGAGCTCCGGGAGGATGCGCGTGTACGGGGTGCCCCGCCGGTACGCCCGGACGCCGATCAGCAGCACGACGATCGCGGTCACCGCGAACAGCGGGTTCATCAGCGCGCCGGCCGCCGCCGTCCCCTGGCCGCTGACCTGGAACGTGAGCAGCTGCCGGTCGTAGTAGACCTCCGCGCCCGGCACGTGGAAGGCGGCCTGCCACATCCAGAACGTGCTCACCGGCGCCTCGATCTGCAGGCCGCGATCGGTCTGCATGGTGATGAAGCTCAGGATGTGCCACCCTGCGCCGAAGATCAGCGGCACTGCCGCGATCACGAGTGAGGTGGTCAGGGCGACGAGCACGATGTGCCAGCGGGACCGCAGGGCGACGACGGCCGCGAGCAGGATGGCGGCCGGCCAGACCTTGATCCACGTCGCCGCCGTCAGCACCACGACCGCGGCGCGCTCGTGCAGCGTCAGCCAGAGCAGCCCGACGATCGCCAGCGACGCCGAGACCGAGTCCAGACGGCCGACCGCGATCGGCCCCAGCAGCAGCAGGAAGCCTAGCCACCACCAGGCCGCGATCAGCCGGCGCGGCTCGCGGCCGACGATCAGCACGGCGAAGGCGGCGGCGTTCAGCAGCAGCACCATGTTGAGCCAGGCCCAGACGTAGCCGTCAGCGCCGAACAGCAGCGGCAGCATGATCGGCACGATCGCGCCGAAGGGATACACCCAGTCGGAGTCGACGCCGACGATCTGCGTGCCCTGCGCCGCGAGCTGCGCCCACGGCTTGTAGACGAGGAAGACGTCGCCGAGGCCCTTGCCCTGGTCGAGCGCGAGGCCGCTGATGATCAGGTGGACGGCGAGGAACGCGATCCACAGCGACAGCGGGCTGTAGGCCACCCGCTGCAGCAGCCCGGGCTGTGCCCGAGGGGTCGGCGCGGCGCTCAGCGGCACCGCATCCATCCCCATAGCGCCACATCCTAGGGGATGCGATGGGCGCCTTCCTGAACCGGGCTGCGCGGTCTCTCAGCCCGCCGCGCGAACCAGCTCGCGCACCACCCCGGGGAGCTCGCCCACGATGTCGAGGGCGACGATCGGCCCGCCGTCGGACGCCCGCTCCCCCGCCCGACCGTGCACCCAGGCTGCGGTGGCGGCGAGTGCGGCGAGCGCCGCGTGGCCGTCCTCGTCGATCTCGCGGGCATGCGTCGCCACGAGGGCGCCGAGCACGCCGCCCAGCACGTCGCCGCTCCCGGCCGTCGCCAGCCACGCAGGACCGGCGGTGACGGCGTAGCGCGGCCCGCCGGGCGCCGCGACGTACGTGGTGTGGCCTTTGAGCAGGACGGTCACGCCCAGGCTCTCGGCGGCCCGGACGGCCCAGCCGGCCGGGTCGGCCGCGATGTCGTCGGCGGTCACCGCGTCGGAGTCGTCGTCGGCACCTGCGGCGAGCACCGTCGCCAGCTCGCGGAAGTGCGGCGTGACGACGACCGGCGCGGAGGCGCGACCGACGAGGTCGAGGGCTCCTGCGTCGATCACGAGCGGCGTCCCGTCGCGGAGGGCAGAGCGCAGGCGCTGGGCGTCATCGGCCGGGCGGCTGGCCGCATCCATGCCGGAGCCGATCAGCCAGCCCTGCACGCGCCCGGGGGCGGTCACGACCTCCGGTCGGCGGCGCATCACCTGTTCGGCCGGGCGGTCGGCTCCGAGGTAGCGGATCATGCCGACGCCGGTCCGCGACGCGCCCTCCACTCCGAGCACGGCTGCGCCGGGGTAACGGTCGGACCCGGTCACCACCCCGAGGACTCCGCGCGAATACTTGTCGCTCGACTCCTGCGGCACGGCGATCCATGCCGCGGCATCCCGCTCGTCCCAGCTCTGCCAGTCGGTCACCGGCGCCTCCCGTCGTCGCCCCTGTCGTCCGCACACCGCGGCTCAGGCCCATCGAACCCCTACCGACCTCACGATAGGTTGTGAGCATGGCGATCAGCATCCCCGGAAAGGTGATCGTGTTCGACTACGGCGAGGTCATCTCGGTGACCCCGTCCGACGAGGACCGCGCCGCCCTGACCGAACTCGCAGGCGGCGACCCGCATGTATTCTGGCCGGCCTACTGGCGGCACCGGGATGCGCTCGACCAGGGCACGCTGAGCATCCAGTCGTACTGGCGTGGCATCGAGCGAGAGCTCGGCGAGAGCTGGGGCGACGCGAAGATCCACCGGCTGTGGCTCGCCGACTTCCGGAGCTGGCTCACGATCGACCACGACACCCTCCAGGTCCTCCTCGACCTCAAGGAGGGCGGCACGCGGATGGCGCTGCTCTCGAACGCGGGACGTGACTTCGGCTCCTACTTCCGTCACGGGACCCTCGGCGACCTGTTCGAGAAGGTGTTCGTCAGCGGAGAGCTGGGCACGATCAAGCCCAGTCCGGAGATCTTCGAGCACGTGCTCTCCGAGCTCGGCGTGACACCGGAGCAGACGGTGTTCATCGACAACAAGGAGGCGAACGTGCGCGGCGCCGAAGCGCTCGGCATCGCCGGGCACGTCTTCGTCTCGCCGAGCGGTCTCCGGGCATATCTGGAAGGCCTCGAGGCTTAGATAGGGGTATGCCCTCTCTCTTCGATCCCCTGACCCTGCGCGGCGTCACCGCCCGCAACCGCATCTGGACCTCGCCCATGTGCCAGTACTCGGTGCTCGACCAGTCGGGCGTCCCCGGAACGTGGCACCTGATCCACCTCGGATCGTTCGCGACCGGCGGCAGCGGCATCGTGTTCAGCGAGGCGACAGCGGTCAGCCCGGAGGGGCGGATCAGCCCGCGCGACACCGGCATCTGGACGGACGAGCAGCGGGACGCCTGGAAGCCGATCACCGCGTTCATCGAGAGCCAGGGGGCCGTACCCGGCATCCAGCTCGGGCACGCGGGTCGCAAGGCGTCGTCGTGGCCGGCGTGGGGGTTCGAGGGCCGCACCCGCTCCGTCCCCGAGGCGGAGGGCGGCTGGCGGACGGTCGCCCCGTCGCCCATCGCGTTCGACGGGCTCGACACTCCCGTCGAGCTGGATGCGGCCGGTCTCGACACGATCGTGGACGACTTCCGCTCCGCCGCGCGTCGGTCGATCGAGGCGGGCTTCCGCGTGATCGAGCTGCACGCGGCTCACGGCTACCTGCTGCACCAGTTCCTCTCCCCGATCTCCAACCGGCGGACCGACGAGTACGGCGGATCGCTGGAGAACCGGGCGCGGCTGCTGCTGCGCATCATCGCGGCGGTCCGCGAGGAGGCGCCCGACGCGCCGCTCTTCGTCCGCTTCTCCGCGAGCGACTGGACCGAGGGCGGATGGGACGAGGACCAGACCGCGACGGTGGCCGCGTGGGCCGAAGAGGCGGGAGCCGACTTCTTCGACATCTCCAGCGGCGGCATCCAGGCCGGCATCCGCATCCCGCTCGGTCCCGGCTACCAGGTGCCGTTCGCGCACCACGTGCGCAGCACTTCCGACGTGGATGTGAGCGCGGTCGGGCTCATCACCACGCCGCAGCAGGCGGCCGAGATCGTGGAGAGCGGCCAGGCGGACGCGGTCATGCTGGCGCGCGAGCTCCTGCGCGACCCGCACTTCCCCCTGCGGGCCGCACACGAGCTCGGCGTCGAGATCGGCTACTGGCCGCCGCAGTACCTCCGCGCGCGCTGGCGCTGAGCTGCCCGCCGGGCGTCGGGCCGATCGTCGGGCCTGCGGTCAGGCCGGTTGAGTGAGGCAGAGGTAGTTGCCCTCGCTGTCCTGGAACCACGCCGACCGGCCCATCTCGTCCGTCGCGATCCCGTTCTCGGTGTGCAGACCGGGGAAGTCATAGTCCGCGAACGTGACCCCCCGCTCTCTCAGGTGGGCCATCGTCGCCTCGATGTCGGGCGTCAGCCAGCACATCGCCGTGTTCTGTGCGGTGCCGGCGTTCCCGGTCTCATACACATAGATCTTCGCCGCGGATCCGGTGCCGTACAGCACACCGCCCTCGGTCGTCCGCTCCGGTTCGAGCTCCAGCTTGTCGCGGTACCACTCGGTGGCCCGCTGCAGGTCAGAAGCAGGAAGGACGGAGTACGTCACATACGACTCCAACATGGGGATCCTCCTTCATCCAGGCGGCACCATACGCGCGTGCGGCGCGATCGGGGCCACTGGAATCGAGGGTCTACGCCGCCTGGGAATCCGCCCCGGAAACCCCGGCTCCAGCGCTCTCCGCCTCGATATACTGGCGGGCAAATGGACGACCCTCCCTCTGCCAGCCCGTTGCCCGTCTCGAGCCCGCTGGGATCCGAGCGAGGTGACCGCCGTGCTCTATGAGTGGATCATGCTCGCAGTCGGCCTGCTGCTGACGGTCGGGACCGGGCTCTTCGTCGCCAGCGAGTTCGCCCTCGTCAACCTCGATCGCGGTGATCTGGAAGCACGTCGTGAGCGGGGAGAGTCGCGCCTCAGCATGACCATCGCGGCGCTGAAGATCACCTCGACGCACCTGTCGAGCGCGCAGCTCGGCATCACCCTGACCACGCTGCTCACCGGTTACACGATGGAGCCGGCCATCAGCTCGCTCCTCCGCGGACCGCTCACGGCGACCGGGCTGCCGGAGGGTGCCGTCACGCCGATCGCGTCGGTCGTCGCGATCGCCCTGGCGACCCTGCTGTCGATGATCCTGGGCGAACTCGTCCCCAAGAACTTCGCCCTCGCCCTCCCGCTCGCGACAGCCAAGCTGGTGATCCCGTTCCAGACGGTGTTCACCACGGTGTTCCGGCCGTTCGTCGCTCTGCTGAACGGCACGGCGAACGGGATCCTCCGTCTGCTCGGCATCGAGCCGAAGGAGGAGCTGTCGGGCGCGCGCACTGCGGACGAGCTGTCGTCGCTGGTGCGCCGGTCGGCGAGCGCCGGTGTCCTCGAGGAGGACACCGCGACCCTGCTCAGCCGCACGCTCGCCTTCTCGAGCCGTACCGCCTCGGATGTGATGACACCCCGGCCGCGCATCGAAGCGGTGCAGCGCACCGACCCGGCCCAGGCCGTCAGCGAGCTGGCCAGGAAGACCGGTTACTCGCGGTTCCCGGTGATCGGCGACGACATCGACGACGTGCTCGGCGTCGTCCACGTCAAGCAGGCCGTCGCCGTCCCCCGGCAGCGACGCTCGCGTGTGCCCGCTTCCGCTCTGATGACCGACCCGCTGCGCGTTCCGGAGACGATGGGTCTCGACACGCTGCTCGGCGAGCTGCGCGCCCGCGGCTACCAGCTCGCGGTCGTCGTCGACGAGTACGGCGGCACCTCGGGCATCGCGACGCTCGAAGACCTCGTCGAGGAGATCGTCGGCGAGGTGGCGGACGAGCACGACCGCACGCGCGCGGGCGTCATCCGCGGGCGCGACTCGATCACCTTCCCCGGCATCCTCCGCCCCGACGAACTGGAGGAGCGCGCCGGCGTCACCGTCCCCGAGGAGGGTCCGTACGAGACCGTCGCCGGCTTCGTCATGAACGAGCTCGGCCGGCTGCCGAAGGTCGGCGACGAGGTCGTGATCGACGGCGGCACCCTGCGCGTCGAGCGCCTGGACGGCCGCCGGGTGGACCGCATCCGCTACACGCCCGATCCGGTGCCCGTCACAGAAGGCATCAACGGAGGGGGGGCCGCTCATGAGTGACTGGGCCGGAATCGCCTGGCTGGTCGTGCTGCTCGCAGTCAACGCCTTCTTCGTCGGCGCCGAGTTCGCCGTCATCTCGGCACGCCGCTCGCAGATCGAGCCCCTGGCGGAGCGCGGGAAGCGCAGCGCCAAGACCGCTCTGTACGCCATGGAGCACGCGACGCTGATGCTCGCCACGACGCAGCTCGGCATCACCGTGTGCTCGCTGCTGATCCTGAACGTCTCGGAGCCGGCGATCCACCACCTGCTCGAGGCGCCGCTGCACGCGACCGGCTGGTCCGAGGAGGTCATCGGCACGATCGCCTTCATCGTCGCGCTGGTCGTCGTGTCGTTCCTGCACGTCGTCTTCGGCGAGATGGTGCCGAAGAACATCTCGTTCTCGATGCCCGACAAGGCCGCGCTGCTGCTGGCTCCGCCGCTCGTCGGCATCGGTCGTGCCGTCCGCCCGATCATCGTCGCCCTGAACGCGACGGCGAACGCGGTGCTGCGCCTGTTCCGGGTGGAGCCGAAGGACGAGGCGGCCAGCACCTTCACCCTCGACGAGGTCGCGACGATCGTGTCGCAGTCGACCCGTGAGGGCGTGCTGACGGACCGCACCGGCGCCCTGACGGCGGCTTTCGAGTTCACCGAGAAGAAGGTTCGGGATGTCGCGGTCGCGCTCGACGCGCTCGTGACCCTTCCGTCCGCCCCGACTCCCGCCGACGTGGAGAAGGCCGTCGCCAAGCACGGTTTCTCGCGCTACGTCGTCCCGGACGCCGACGGCGAGCCGACCGGCTACCTGCACCTCAAGGACGTGCTCGACCTGGAGGAGACCGGCTTCGAACTCCCCGTGCCGGCCAAGCGCATCCGTCGCCTGGTGACCGTCTTCGCCGGCAGCGACCTGGAGGACGCCCTGGCCACCATGCGCCGGTCCGGCAGCCACCTGGCCCGGGTCGTCGACGCGGAGGGCGCGACGGCCGGAGTGCTGTTCCTGGAGGACATCATCGAGGAGCTCGTCGGCGAGGTCCAGGACGCGACCCGGCGCACCTGAGCCGGCTCTTCACCCACCATTTCTTGACGCTAGCGAAGAGTGAGTGTACAGTCACTCACATGGCACGAACGCTCTCCACCGCAGACGACCGCCGCGAGGCGGTGCTCGACAGCGCCATCGCCGTCTTCGCCGTTGGCGGTTATCTGGGCACCCCCATCGCGGCGGTCGCCAAGGACGCGGACATCTCCCCGGCTTACGTCTTCAAGCTCTTCCCGAGCAAGGAGGGACTATTCGTGGCCGCGCTGGAGCGCTGCTTCGAGCGGATCGAGCAGGCGCTGGAGTCGGGTGCGCGCGGCGCCGACGGCGAGACGCCGACGGTGATCCTCGACCGGATGGGCGACGCGTACGCGGAGCTCATCGGAGACCGCTCGCTCCTGATGCTGCAGGTGCACGCCCAGTCCGCCTCGGACGTCCCGGAGATCCGGGAGGCGCTCCGGCGCGGACTCGCCCGGATCACCCGCTTCGCCACGATCCGATCGGGCGCAGAGCCGGACGCCGTCCAGCGCTTCATCGCTTACGGGCAGCTGTGCCACCTGGTGGTCACGGCCCGCCTGGAGGACGTGCCCGAGGAATGGGCACGAACGCTCACGAACGGCATCCAGCACCCCTGATCCCCCTTCGACCCCACCATCATCACCCAGCTCCCAAGGTGATTGATCGATCACTCACAACGAAAGGACAGTCCCATGGAAACGTCTCTCGCCACAGCAGCGGCACCTGCCGCCGCGACCACTCCCCGCAGCACGCACCGCTGGTGGGCGCTCAGCGTGCTCGCCCTCGCACAGTTCCTGGTGGTGCTGGACGCATCCATCGTCAACATCGCGCTACCGACCGTCGGCACCGCCCTCGGTCTCGACACCGCGGCGCTCGCCTGGGTGGTGACCGCCTACGTCCTGCCCTTCGGCGGTCTCCTCCTGCTCGGCGGACGTCTCGCCGACCGGTTCGGGCACCGCCGGGTCTTCCTCATCGGCGTCGCCGGCTTCGCACTGGCGTCGCTCGCGGCCGGTCTCGCCGTGAACGGCACCATGCTCCTGGGTGCACGAGCCGTGCAGGGTGCGTTCGCCGCCCTGCTGGCGCCCGCATCCCTCGCTCTCCTCACGCAGCTCTTCCCCGACGCCGAGGCGCGCGGGAAGGCACTGGGCCTCTGGGGTGCGGTGGCCGGGATGGGCAGCGCGGCCGGCGTCCTGCTCGGCGGTGTGCTCACCGCGGCCTTCGGCTGGTCCGCCGTCTTCTTCGTGAACGTGCCCGTCGGCATCCTCGTGCTCGCGGTCATCCCGTTCCTCATCAACCGCGACCCGGCCGGCGATGCCGAGCGTATGGATGCGGCGGGAGCCGCGACCGCGACGCTCGGACTCGCGGCCGCCGTCGCCGCTCTCAGCGAGGGCGGCACGCTCGGCTGGACGAACCCGATCGTCCTGGGGCTCGCTGCCGCAGCGGTGGTCCTCCTCACCGCGTTCGTGCTGATCGAGCGCCGCACCGCGCACCCCCTGCTGCCGTTCTCCTTCCTCCGCAATCGCGACGCCCTCGCCGGCGACATCGTGATGCTGCTGGTCGGCGGCGCCACGGTCGCGCTGTTCTTCGCGCTCTCGGTCTACCTGCAGGAGGTGCTGCACCTGGACGCGCTGTCGGCCGGACTCAGCCAGCTGCCCCTCGCCATCGCACTCGTCGCGATCGCCGGTGTGATCCCGGCCGTGGTCGCCCGGGCGGGGCTCCGCACGACGCCCGCCGGCGCGCTCGTCGTGCTCGCCGCTGGTGTCGTCTGGTTCGCCCTCGCCGGGAGCGCCGGATTCGTCGCCGGGTTCATCCTGCCGAGCATCGTGATCGGTCTCGGTCTGGGCGCCTCCTTCGTCACCGTTACCCAGCTCGCCGTCCGTGGTGTGCCGGAGTCGGAGTCCGGCCTCGCCAGCGGTCTGGTCAACACCGCGCAGCAGATCGGCGGCGCGCTCGGCCTCGCCGTCCTCGGCGGCATCGCCTCCGCCCGCACCTCCACGCTGTTGGACGCGGGAAGCAGCGGAGCCGACGCCGCCGCCGGCGGATTCCTCCTGCTGTTCCTCGGCGTCGCCGTACTCGCGGTCATCGGTGCGGCGATCACGGCGCTGGTCCGCTCCCGCTCCCGCTCCCGCTCCAACTGACCCTCCGCCCCGCCGCCCCTCCGTCGAGTCCGCACAAACTGCACGCCAGCCACGCGCTTGGCGTGCAGTTTGTGCGTACTCGACGGTGGGGGATGGAGGCGCCGGAGGCTACCAGCTGACGGGGAGCGCCTTGCCCTCCTCGTAGCCGGCGGCTGACTGGATGCCGACCAGCGCACGCTCGTGGAACTGTGCGAGCGTGCGCGCGCCGGCGTACGTGAACGAGCTGCGCACACCGGTCGTGATCATGTCCAACAGGTCCTCGACGGACGGGCGCAGCGGATCCAGGTAGATACGCGAGCTGGAGATGCCCTCGGCGAAGAGTTCCTTGCGGGCGAGCTCGTAGGCGTCGAGCCGCTCGAACCGGCCCTTCACCGCCTTGGTGGACGCCATGCCCCAGCTCTCCTTGTAGAGGCCGCCGTTCGCATCCCGGTCGAGCATGCCGGGCGCCTCGATCGTCCCGGCGAACCAGGATCCGATCATCACGGATGCTCCGCCCGCGGCGAGCGCGAGCGCCACGTCGCGGGGGTACCGCACGCCGCCGTCCGCCCAGACATGCGCCCCGAGCTCGCGCGCAGCGGCGCTGGTCTCGAGCACCGCGGAGAACTGCGGACGGCCGACGGCGGTCATCATGCGCGTCGTGCACATCGCGCCAGGGCCGACGCCGACTTTCAGGATGTCGGCGCCCGCCGCGACGAGGTCGCGGACGGCCTGCTCGGTGACGACGTTCCCCGCGACGATCGGCAGGCCGAGGTTCAGCTCCTTGACGATGCGGATCGCGCGGATCATGCCGTCCTGGTCGCCGTGCGCCGTGTCGATGACGAGCACGTCGACTCCCGCTGCGGCGAGCGCCTTCGCCTTGCCCGCGACGTCGCCGTTGATGCCGACCGCCGCGGCGACGCGGAGACGGCCGTGCGCGTCCAGCGCCGGCGTGTAGATCGTCGAGCGGAGGGCACTGCGCTTCGACAGCGTGCCGACGACGCGGCCGTGGTCGAGGACCGGAGCGAAGTCGATGCCGGCCGCATCCATCACCTGGAACGCCGCGCGCCCGTCGGAGAGGTCCTCCGCCTCGAGCGAGGTCAGGGCGCCGTGCAGCAGGTCGCCGACCCTCGCGTCGGCGAGCGCGGACCCGAGCTGGACGGCGGCGAGGCAGCCGAGGTACTTGCCGTCTTCGCCGGTGACGACGATGCCGTGCCCCTCGACGGCCGGGATGCGGCGGAGCACGTCGGCGACGCTCTCATCCGGGTGCGCCTCGTACGGGGTGTCGAACATCACCGGCTGGGCCTTCACCCAGCGGATCGCCTCGTCGAGGTCCTGCAGGTGCATGTCCTGCGGGAGGACGCCGAGACCGCCGCGGCGCGCGAGGGTCGCGGCGAGCCGCTTCCCGGTGACCGAGTTCATGTTCGCGGACACGATCGGGATGGTGGCACCGGTGCCGTCGTTGGGGGCGAGGGACACGTCGAGACGGCTCGTGACGTTCGACCGCGACGGCACGAGGAACACATCCGAGTAGGTCAGATCGTGGCGCGGCGATGTTCCATAGAACTGCATGGGAATAACGCTATCCCGCTCGGCTGAGCGCCCGCACCGGAGTACCGATGGGATTAGGCTTGAGGATCGGATGGAAGCGGGCGGTGACAGGCCGCCCGGTCACGACGAATCGATGGAGAGAGTGGGCGATCGGCTGTGTCGAGCCAATTGACCGGAGTAGGGACCGAAGACGGCGCCGCGGGCGAATTCGGAGCCAACGAATGGCTGGTGGACGAGCTGTACGAGCAGTTCGTGCACGACAAGAACTCGGTCGACAGGTCGTGGTGGCCCATCCTCGAGAACTACCACCCGGCGGTGAAGGACGAATCGATCCCGTCACCCGGTGAGACCCCGACGGAGACGCCGTCGGAGCCCACCATCCCGACCCCCTCGGAGCCGACGGCCCCGAGCCCCGCGGAGCCCACCGTCCCGACCCCCTCGGAGCCGACAGCACCCGGCCCGTCCGAGCCGTCGACACCGGCTCCCCCGGCAGGCGGCGCCCCGGCGCCGCACCCCAACGAGCCGAAGCCGGTCACCACGCCCATCCCGGTGATCGGACAGCAGCCCGTCGCCCGCACGACCTCGGTCGCGCCCAAGCCGCAGCCGGTTCCCGCCGACGCCCCGGTGACCGCTCCGAACGCGACCGTCGAGGCCGCCGAGGAGGACAAGGTCACCCCGCTGCGCGGCATGTCCAAGACGCTCGCCACCAACATGGATGCGTCGCTCACGGTGCCGACCGCGACCAGCGTCCGCACCATCCCGGCGAAGCTGATGATCGACAACCGCATCGTCATCAACAACCACCTGAAGCGCGCCCGCGGCGGCAAGGTCTCGTTCACCCACCTCATCGGCTGGGCGCTCATCCAGGCGCTCAAGGAGTTCCCGAGCCAGAACGTCTACTACGACGAGGTCGACGGCAAGCCGTCCGTGGTGGCCCCGGCCCACATCAACCTCGGCATCGCGATCGACATCCCGAAGCCCGACGGCACGCGCGCCCTGCTCGTCCCGAGCATCAAGCGCGCCGACACCATGCGCTTCGGCGAGTACCTCGCCGCGTACGAGGAGCTCGTCAGCAAGGCCCGCAACAACAAGCTCGCCGCCGGCGACTTCGCAGGCACCACGCTCTCGCTCACCAACCCGGGCGGTATCGGCACCGTCCACTCGGTCCCGCGTCTCATGAAGGGCCAGGGCTGCATCATCGGCGCCGGCGCCCTCGAGTACCCGGCCGAGTTCCAGGGCTCCAGCGAGAAGACCCTGGCCGGCCTCGCGATCGGCAAGACGATCACGCTGACCAGCACCTACGACCACCGCGTCATCCAGGGCGCGGGCTCCGGCGAGTTCCTCAAGATCGTGCACGAGATGCTGATCGGGAAGCGCAACTTCTACGAGGACATCTTTGCCGAGCTGCGCATCCCGTACATGCCGATCCACTGGAACCCGGACATCAGCGTCGATCTGGCCAGCGCCGTCGACAAGACCGCCCGCGTCCAGGAGCTGATCAACTCGTTCCGCGTGCGCGGCCACCTGATGGCCGACATCGACCCGCTCGAGTACAAGCAGCGGTCGCACCCGGACCTCGAGATCGAGAGCCACGGCCTCACGTTCTGGGACCTCGACCGCGAGTTCGTCACCGGCCAGTTCGGCGGCGACAAGCGCAAGATGAAGCTGCGCGACATCCTCGGCGTGCTGCGCGACTCCTACTGCCGCACGGTCGGCATCGAGTACATGCACATCCAGGACCCGGCCCAGCGCAAATGGTTCCAGGACAAGCTGGAGCGGCCGTACGAGAAGCCGAACCACGACGAGCAGCTGCGCATCCTCGGCAAGCTCAACGAGGCCGAGGCGTTCGAGACCTTCCTGCAGACCAAGTACGTCGGCCAGAAGCGCTTCAGCCTCGAGGGCGGCGAGTCCACGATCGCGCTGCTCGACTCGATCCTGCAGGGCGCGGCCGAAGCCGGGATGGACGAGGTCGCCATCGGGATGGCCCACCGCGGCCGCCTCAACGTCCTCACCAACATCGCGGGCAAGACCTACGGTCAGATCTTCCGCGAGTTCGAGGGGACGCAGGACCCGCGCACGGTCCAGGGCTCCGGCGACGTCAAGTACCACCTCGGCACCGAGGGCACCTTCAAGGGCGCGGGCGGCGAGGAGATCCCGGTCTACCTGGCCGCGAACCCCTCGCACCTCGAGGCCGTCGACGGCGTCCTGGAGGGCATCGTCCGCGCGAAGCAGGACCGCCGTCCGGCCGGCACGTTCCTGACCCTGCCGATCCTCATCCACGGCGACGCGGCGATGGCCGGTCAGGGTGTCGTGGTCGAGACCATGCAGATGTCGCAGCTGCGGGCGTACCGCACCGGCGGCACCATCCACGTCAACATCAACAACCAGGTCGGCTTCACCACCCCTCCCGGCGAGGCCCGCAGCTCGGTGTACTCGACCGACGTGGCCAAGACCATCCAGGCGCCCATCTTCCACGTGAACGGCGACGACCCCGAGGCCGTCGTCCGCGTCGCGGAGCTCGCGTTCGCCTACCGGCAGGAGTTCAAGCGCGATGTCGTCATCGACCTCGTCTGCTACCGCCGCCGTGGCCACAACGAGGGCGACGACCCCTCGATGACCCAGCCGCTGATGTACAGCCTCATCGAGGCGAAGCGGTCCGTCCGCCGCCTCTACACCGAGGCGCTCGTCGGCCGCGGCGACATCACCGAGGAGGAGTACGAGCAGGCGCACCGCGACTTCCAGGACCGCCTCGAGCGGGCGTTCATGGAGACGCACGCGGCTCAGACGAACTCCACGCCGGTGCTGAACGCCGACGAGTCCGCCGACCTGGAGAAGCCGGCGCAGTCGGACGCCAACGACAACGTCGGCGAGCCGGAGACGACGGCGGTCAGCGAGCAGGTCATCCGCATGATCGGCGATGCGTTCAACAACCCGCCCGCCGGCTTCACCGTCCACCCGAAGCTGCAGCAGCTGCTGAACAAGCGCAGCGAGATGAGCCGCAACGGCGGCATCGACTGGGGCTTCGGCGAACTGCTGGCCCTCGGCTCGCTGCTGGTGGAGGGCACCCCGGTGCGCCTGGCCGGTCAGGATGCGCGCCGCGGCACCTTCGTGCAGCGCCACGCGGTGCTGCACGACCGGGTCAACGGCCAGGAGTGGCTGCCGCTCGCGAACCTCAGCGACAACCAGGCGAAGTTCTGGATCTACGACTCGCTCCTCAGCGAGTACGCCGCGATGGGCTTCGAGTACGGCTACTCGGTCGAGCGCGCGGACGCCCTCGTGCTCTGGGAGGCACAGTTCGGCGACTTCGCCAACGGCGCCCAGACCATCATCGACGAGTTCATCTCCTCCGCCGAGCAGAAGTGGGGCCAGCGCTCGTCGCTGGTGCTGCTCCTCCCCCACGGCTACGAGGGTCAGGGACCGGACCACTCCAGCGCCCGCATCGAGCGCTACCTGCAGATGTGCGCCGAGAACAACATGACCGTCGCGCGTCCGTCGACTCCGGCGTCGTACTTCCACCTGCTGCGCCGCCAGGCCTACGCCCGCCCGCGGCGTCCGCTCGTCGTCTTCACTCCGAAGGCCATGCTGCGACTGCGCGGTGCGGCGAGCAACGTCGAGGACTTCACCAACGGCCGTTTCGAGCCGGTGATCGACGATGCGCGGATCAGCGACAAGGGCTCCGTGAAGCGGGTCCTGCTGATGGCCGGGAAGCTCTACTACGACCTCCTCAACGAGCTCGAGAAGAACCCCAATCCGGAGATCGCGCTGGTGCGCGTAGAGCAGTTCTACCCGCTCCCCGCCGCCGAGCTGAAGGCGGTCGTCGACTCGTACCCGAACGCCGAACTGGTGTGGGTGCAGGACGAGCCCGAGAACCAGGGCGCCTGGCCGTTCATGATCCTCGAGACGTCGAAGCTCGGCCCGCGCCCGCTCGGTGTGGTCTCGCGCCCGCCGTCGGCGTCGCCGGCCGCGGGGTCGGCGAAGCGTCACGCACAGGAGCAGCAGGTGCTGATCCAGCGCGCGCTCACGCTGTAATCCGCTCACGCGTCACGGGAGCCCCGGTCCGAGAAGGACCGGGGCTCCCGTCGTCCTGCCCCGGGCGTCAGAGATCGGCCGCGCAACGGAACCCGATATGGGTGGTCGCCGTGTCCTCCGCCTGCGGCGACCGCGCCGCCGGCCGGAAACGGAGGCAGTACTCCGGGCTGCACAGGTACGAGCCGCCCTTCAGCACCCGACGAGGGATGTCCGAACCGGGTTCCGCGCTACTCGCCCCGAGCAGGTTCAGCCGTCCGCCGGTGTCCGGCGCGCTCTGGCCGGGGACGACGTGCCGCGGCGCGTAGTAGTCGCTCGTCCACTCCCACACGTTTCCGATCAGGTCGTGCACCCCGTAACCGTTCGCCGGGTACGACCCGACGGGTGCGGGGGTGGCCCCGAAACGGCCGCGATTGTCGTAAGGGAAGCGCCCGATCCACGAGTTCGCCTGCGCCTCTCCGCCCGGGTAGGCATCGTCACCCCACGCGAAGCGGGCGCCGTCCACGCCGCCTCGGGCTGCATACTCGTACTCCGCCTCGGTCGGGAGCCGCTTACCCGCCCATCCGGCGTAGCTCACCGCGTCCTCGTAGGCGACCTGCACGACGGGCCGGTCCATCCGTTCGTCGATGCTGGATGCCGGACCCTCGGGATGCCGCCAGTCGGCTCCCGGCTCCCACCGCCACCACTGCCGCCAGTCGGAGAGGTCGACCGGTCCCTCCGTCGCCGTGAACACCAGGGCGCCGGGAACGAGGTCGTCGTCGGCCAGTTCCGGAAACTCCGCCGCATCGAGGGGACGCTCGGCGACGGTGACGTAGCCCGTGTCCGCGACGAACGCGGAGAAGTCGGCGTTCGTCACCTCGAACCGATCGATGCGGAACGCCGCGACGGAGCGCTCGTGGACGGGCTGCTCGTCCGGGTAGAACTCGGCAGAGCCCATCCGGAACCGTCCGCCCGGCAAGGGAACCATGTCGTCCATGGCGTCACGCTATCGACCCCGGAGGGCTCGCGGACAGACCGCCGTCACCGCTGGCCGGCCCCGCGCGCCGCGGCGTATGGTGAGCGCATGACCGTCGTCACCACCCACCGCCTCGGCGAGCCCTGCTGGGTCGACTACACCAGCTCCGACGTGCCGCGCGCGACCGAGTTCTACACGAGCCTGTTCGGCTGGACCGCCGAGACCGCCGGCGAGGAGTACGGCGGCTACGTGACGTTCCTGCGCGACGGACGCCGGGTCGCCGGCCTCGGCCCGACCATGGGCGACGCGCAGGCGAACACGTGGCTCACCTACCTGCTCGTGGAGGATGCGGACACGGCGGAGAGGGCGGCGCTGGACGCCGGAGCCCAGGTGATCGCGCCGACGATGACGGTCGGCGATCAGGGCAGGCTCGCGGTCATCGCCGACCCGGGTGGGGCGGTCGTCGGGCTGTGGGACCCGGATCAGCACCGTGGTTTCGAACTGGTCGCTGAGGTCGGCGGCCTCGCCTGGCACGAGCTGTATGCGCGCAACTACGCCGCGCAGGTCGAGTTCTACACCCGGGTCTTCGGTTGGAGGACGCAGGTGCTCGGCGACACCGCCGACTTCCGGTACGTCACCTTCGGCGACCCGGATGCTCCCGCCGGCGGCGTCTACGACGCGGACGGCATGCTGCCGGAGGGAGTCCCCTCCCACTGGGTCGTCTACTTCGGCGTCGCCGACGCGGCGGCCGCCTCACAGCGTGTGATCGACCTGGGCGGCACGGTCATCCGCGACCCGTGGGACAGCGAGTTCGGCCGCTTCGCGCAGGTCACCGACCCGCTGGGCGGGCTGTTCTTCCTGCACGAGGTGGGGACGGGCGGCGCCGCTTAGGCGGTCGCCGCAACACCCATAGGGCTCAGTGCACGCTCGCCTGGAACGAGCGGATGCGCAGCAGCACCTCGGTGCGCAGCGTCTCGGGCGCGGTCTCCTTGCACGCCCGCTGCACCACTTCGGTGAGCACCACGTTCAGGTGCGCCTCGTCGGAGCACCCGGTGCAGTTCGCCAGGTGCTCGCGCACGTCGGCAGCATCCTCGCTGCACAGTTCGTTGCGCAGGTACTCTTCGAGTTCGGCCTTGGCCTTCTCACAACCGCAGTCGGTCATCTCTTGCTCCTGGGGGTCTGCACGGCCCGGTCCCCCTGGACGGCGGAGAGACCGCGCTCGTGCGCGTAGTCGGTCAGAAGCTCCCGGAGCATCCGGCGGCCGCGGTGGAGGCGGCTCATCACGGTGCCGATCGGGGTCTTCATGATGTCGGCGATCTCCTGGTAGGAGAATCCCTCGACATCGGCGAGGTACACGGCCAGCCGGAAGTCCTCCGGGATGGCCTGCAGCGCGTCCTTGACGGCGCTGTCCGGCAGGTGGTCGATCGCCTCGGCCTCGGCCGAGCGGCTGGACGACGAGGACATGGATTCCGCGCCGCCGAGCTGCCAGTCTTCGAGCTCGTCGATCGTCCCCTGGTAGGGCTCACGCTGCTTCTTGCGGTACGTGTTGATGAACGTGTTGGTGAGGATGCGGTACAGCCATGCCTTCAGGTTCGTGCCCTGCTGGAACTGGCCGAACGCCGCGTAGGCCTTCACGAACGTCTCTTGCACGAGGTCCTGCGCGTCGGACGGATTGCGTGTCATGCGCAGGGCAGCCGCGTACAGCTGGTCCATGAAAGGCAGGGCCTGATCCTCGAAGAGGTGGCCCAGATCCTCGGTCTCGGTGCTCATCACCGGCCAGTCTAGTTGCGACGCCAGGGATGCGCTGAGAAGGCCTTCGGGGTCGACGAGGTCGTGCGATGCGACGCGAGGAGCGTCGAGCACGGCGGTGGCGGCCACGGGCGGATCCTTCCTCATACCGGGAACACGGATAATCTGGACAACAATGCTGATCTCGAAATATTCCGCCCCCGACTTCGACCCGTACGGCGACAACCGCGTGGAGGAGCCGAACACGCTGTGGCCCGCGCCGGTGGCCGGCGGTCCGGTCACCGCGACCGTGTCCCTGCCGGGCTCGAAGTCGCTGACGGCGCGGGAGCTGGTGCTCGCCGCCCTCGCCGACGGACCGTCTCTGCTGCGGGCCCCGCTGCACTCGCGTGACAGCGCCAACATGGTGGAGGCCCTCCGCGCCCTGGGCGTGTCCATCGAGGAGAAGCCGGGCGACGGCGAGTTCGGAGCTGACCTGCTCGTCACGCCGGCGGAGGAGCTGCTCGGCAGCACGACGATCGAATGCGGTCAGGCGGGCACCGTGATGCGGTTCGTCCCGCCGATCGCCGGGCTGGCTCTCGGCCCCACCATGTTCGACGCCGACGACTCGGCCCGCGGCCGTCCGATGGGCGCGATCATCGCGGCTCTGCGCGCTCTCGGCGTCGACGTGAACGACGATGGCCGCGGCTCCCTGCCGTTCACCGTGCACGGCACCGGCCGGGTCGCCGGCGGCGCGGTCGAGGTGGATGCGTCCAGCTCCAGCCAGTTCGTCAGCGCGCTCCTGCTGTCGGCCAGCCGCTTCGACGACGGTCTCGATCTGACGCACGCCGGGGAGCGGCTCCCCAGCCTGCCCCACATCGAGATGACGATCGCGGCCCTCGCCGCCCGCGGCGTGACCGTCGAGTCGCCCGAGGTCGGCCGCTGGGTAGTCTCCCCCGGCACCATCGCCGCCCGCGACGTCGACATCGAACCGGATCTCTCCAACGCGGCGCCGTTCCTGGCCGCGGCCGTCGTGACGGGCGGGACGGTGACCATCACGGGATGGCCCGAGTCCACCACCCAGGTGGGTGCGGACCTCGCCGACCTGCTGCCGCTCTTCGGGGCGACGGTCACGCGCGAGGGCGACCGTCTCACCGTCACCGGCCCCGAGCGTCCGACCGGCATCACGCTCGACCTGACGACGGGCGGCGAGCTCGCGCCCGCCCTCGTGGCGATCGCCGCACTCGCGGACGGCCCGAGCGAGATCACGGGTATCGGCCACATCCGCCACCACGAGACGGACCGCCTCGCGGCCCTCGCCGCCGAGATCAACGGCCTCGGCGGCGCCGTCACGGAGCTGGAGGACGGCCTGCGCATCGACCCGCGCCCGCTCCACGGGGGCGTCTGGCGCAGCTACGAGGACCACCGGATGGCGACGGCCGGCGCGATCGTCGGGCTCGTGGTCCCGGGCGTCGAGATCGAGAACGTCGCCACCACCGCCAAGACGCTGCCCCAGTTCACCCAGCTGTGGAGCCGGATGCTGCAGAAGGGCGTCGACGTCGCGTGACGGACAACAGCGGCTCCTGGTGGGCGGACGACGACGAGGATGAGGACGAGCTCGACCTCTACGACGAGTCCAGCATCCGGAGCCGTCCGAACCCGAAGGGCAACCGCCCTCGGACGAAGACGCGTCCCGAGCACGCCGACGCGCAGATCGCCCGTGTGCTGGGGGTCGACCGCGGCCGCTACACGGTGCTGCTCGACGAGGACACTCCGGAGGAGCGGCAGGTCACCGCGGCCCGCGCCAGCGAACTGCGGCGGAACCCGATCGTGACCGGCGACCGCGTCGCCGTCGTCGGAGACACCACCGGCGAGGAGGGCACTCTTGCCCGCATCGTCCGTGTGGAACCGCGGGCCACCCTGCTCCGGCGAAGCGCGGACGACACCGACGAGGTGGAGCGCATCGTCGTCGCCAACGCCGACCAGATGCTCATCGTCGTCGCCGCAGCGAACCCGGAGCCGCGCACCCGGCTCGTCGACCGCTATCTCGTCGCCGCGTACGACGCCGGGATCGACCCCATGCTGTGCGTGACGAAGACCGACCTCGCCGACCCCGAGCCGTTCCTGTCGAACTTCGCCGGACTCGATCTGCCCGTCTTCACGAGCCGCCAGGACGACATCCCCCTGCACGACATCACTGCGGCGCTGATCGGCCACGACACGGTCGTCGTCGGGCACTCCGGGGTGGGCAAGTCCACCCTGGTCAACGCGATCGTCCCGAGCGCGCACCGCGCCACCGGCCATGTCAACGTGGTCACCGGTCGCGGACGGCACACCTCCTCGTCGACCGTGTCCCTCCGCGTCGAAGACGACGAGGGACGCCACGGCTGGGTCATCGACACCCCGGGCGTCCGCTCCTTCGGGCTCGGGCACGTGAACACCGACAGCATCCTGAAGGCCTTCACCGATCTCGCGGAGCTGGCCGAGGACTGCCCGCGCGGCTGCACCCACCTCCCCGATGCGCCGGACTGCGCGATCATCGAGGCCGTCGAGGCCGGGAAGCTCGGCGAAGCCGGACGCGCGCGGCTCGACTCCTTGCAGCGACTGCTCGCGACCTTCGCGCGCTGAAACGAGGGCTCAGGGGGTCGAGCCGGCCCGAGCGTCGGCCCGGGATCCGCGGAACGCCGCGCGGTGCACCCAGACGCCGCGGGCGAGGCCGGCCCAGAAGACCGCGCCGAAGGGGATGACGTAGAGCAGGAACGACAGAACGGCTCTCCCAGCCGCCGCCCGTGCTGCCGCGACGAGCACCAGGGCGAGCACGCCGGAGACCGCGAGGGCCAGCACGACGATCACCAGCCACCAGAGGCCGAACGCGATCGCGAGCACGAGCAGCACGAGCGCGACGACCGGTGCGACGACCAGCGCGACGAGGACCAGGTTGCGGAGGAGGCTGGTGCCTGCGTAGCTGTCGACGAACAGCGTGCCGCGTACGAAACCGTGACGGAGGAAGCCGCCCACCGTGATGCGCGGACGGTAGAGCGCGCGGAAGCCCGGGTCGATGCGGAGGGCGCCGTGGTCGGCGACGTACCGCAGCAGCCGCGTGTCGTCCGACACGAGGTCGGCGTTCTCCTCCGGCCAGGCCGCACGGCACGCGTCGGCGAAGGCCGCGCGGTCGATCACCAGGCACCCGGTGCCCTTCGGCACGCGGTCGAAGTTCTCCGACGTGATGTCGGTGGGTGCGGGATGTGCCAGGTATCCGCCCCAGAAGACGTGGGTGGGTACCTCCCAGAACCGGCCGACCAGCGGGGCCGCGGGATCTGTCGGCACGTGCCCGACCCACGCGCGGGCGTCGGGGCGGAGCGCATCCACGCTCTCGAGGTAGGCGAATGCGTCCGGAGCCATCAGGAGCCGGGAGTCGAACAGCAGGATGCGATCGGCGCGCGCCGCCTGGACACCCTCCCAGCGCGCGAGGAACCGCCCCTTGTTGGGCTGGAAGATCACGCGGAGCGGGACAGCGGACGCCGCCGCGATCCCGGCGAGCACGGCGGCGGTGTCGTCGGTGGAGCCGTCGTCGACGACCACGATCTCCGCATCCACCGAGCTGTTGCCGAGCGCGGTCGTCAGCGAGCCGATCGTGCTGGGGAGCCAGGGCGCCGAGTTGTACGACGCGATCACGATGCTGAGGGCGGGCGAGGTCATGGCGCGGGCTGCTCCTCGACGACGGCCGTCCGTCCGGTGCGCCGGCTGTGGAGAAGGAGCGCCCAGTGGATGCCGTACAGAGCCAGGAAGGTCACCAGCCCGATGAGCCCGTTGCCGACCAGCCAGGCATCGACGTCGGGCAGTGTCGCGGAGGCGACGACCCACTGCGCGACGGCGGCGAGCAGGAACACGGCGAGCGCCGCCTTCGACGCTGCAGCCGTGATGCGCACCAGGACACCCTGGGCGAGCGCCCACGGGATCCAGGCGAGGGAGAAGCCCACCACGATCTGCGCCGTCGCGGCGTAGTGGGAGCCGAACAGCAAGCCGACGATCCACGGCCCGAACAGCACGACCAGGAGGAACATCGCCACCCCGGTCAACAGCGTCACGCCGAGGATCACCGTCACGCCGAGGTTCGTGAGCGCGGCGTTGCCCTTGCTGCGGACGAACCGCGGGAGCAGGTACAGCGAGAAGGTGGCGGGGATGATGAGGGTCGTCTTCACCAGCACGGCGGCAGCGGCGTAGGCGCCGGCCAGCTCCTCGGGCGTTCCGGCGCGGACCAGCACCACATCCGCATTGGTGAGCCACGCGAACCCGACGGTGAGAAGCAGCACGACGGTGCTCTGCATCGTGAACGGCGACCGGCCGACCGCCAAGGATCGGCGACGGGCCACGGCGCCCGCGCCGATCGCACCGGTGAGTGCGGTCAGGACGAGGATGGCCAGGATGGCCGCGGAGCCCGCGTGCGCGAGCATGGCGATCAGGGCGAGCACCGCCTGGGCGACCTGGGCGCCCGTCGACCACCAGACCACGGAGCGCGAGTCGCCCGCCCCCTGCAGGCGTCCCTGGGCGAGCGCGAACAGGAAGTTCGGGATCATCGCGGCGGCCGTGAGAACGACGGTCAGGACACCCGTGGCGCCGGGAGCCGCGAGCGTCGACGACAGGGCGAAGACCGCTAGCGTCCCGATCCCGCCCAGCACGAGCGCCTCGACGAGGGCCCCATCCACCCGTCGGACCCGGTCGCCGGGGATGCTGCGCGGCGCGTGGAGCGCCTCCGCTGTCGTGACCGCGACGGAGTTGCGGAGCGCGGAGCTGCCGATGGCCGCCACGTTGATGAGCGCGAGAGCCGCGGCGAGGAGGCTGTACGAGGCCGGCCCGAGCCCGCGGATCGTGATGAGCTGGAACGCGGTCGTCGCCACGATCCCCACGACGCTGACGCCGGCGATCTCGGCGAGCGCGCGACCGTGGCGGCTGATCATCCCCGGTGCGCGACGCTGCGGCTGATCGCCGCCCGCGCTAGTCGGCATACCCTCGACTGATCAGGTCGTTGACGATGATGTCCGACGGTGACCGCTCCGGGCGGTCGGGCTCGTGCCGAAGGGATTCGTAATCTCTCAGGAACGAACGCAGCCGGCCGAGGTCCCACTCGGAGAGCACGATGTTGCGCCCGATGCCCTCGCCCTGCTCCGTCGTCTTGCGGTGGATGAGCGTGGGGACGCCGAGTAGCGCCGACTCGGCCTGGATCCCGCCGGAGTCGGTGACGACGAAGGCGGCGTTCTCCAGCAGGGCGACGAACTCGTCGTGTCGCAGCTTCGGGAGGACGGTGATGCGGTTGCCGCCCTGGTTGGCGAGCAGCCGCTCCAGCGTCTCCCGGTTGTAGGCGTCGACGATGAGCCGTAGCGGGACCTCGCTGGTGGCGAGCACCTCGAGCGTGTCGTCGACCAGCTGGCTGTTGGAGATGAACTCGAACCGGTGAAGCAGCACGACGCCGTACGGAGCATCCGTGCCTGCGTCGCGCATCCCGTGGTCGAGCACGGCGTCGAGGGCCGTGTTGCCGTGCGTGTAGACGACGTTCGAACGCTTCTTCAGGTTCTCGGTCGCCTCGATCGACGGCGTGTAGTGCACCGTCGCCATGGTCCCGACGATGCGCCGGTCCAGCTCCTCCGGGAAGGGATGCCGCCAGTTTCCGCTGCGCAGGCCCGCCTCGATGTGGGCGCAGTCGAAGCCCATCCGCTTGGCGATCCAGGCGCCGACGACGCTGGTGATGGTGTCGCCGTGCACAACGATCACCGTGTTCTTCGGCAGGGATGCGGCCACCCGCTTGCGGTTCTTCCGCAGCCAGCCCAGCACCGTCATCCCCCAGCGGATCACGTCGCCGGTGCCCCGGAGCGGTTTGCCTGCCGCGCCGTGCGCGATGACCTGATCGGGAGTGCCGAGCCCCAGCTGCTCCATTGCGGTCATCAGAGCCTCGGTGTGCTGCATCGTCACCCATTGCTGGGTGGCAACACCGCGCTCCCGGAGCCGGCGGATGACCGGGGCCAATTTGATGGCCTCCGCCGTCGTTCCGTAGATGAACACGATCATGGTCGAGTGTTGCGCCTTCTGGGTCGGTGAGCTTCGTGTCGCGAGCTGACCGCTCCACCGTTGGGATCGGCGCTGTGACACCTGGGTGATCCCACACCATCCGCCCGCGTCCGTTCGACCGCGCAGATGCTGTGGAGAGCCCGAGCCTCCAGCCGAACCGGAAGCCACTCGATGATACATTCTATTTGGTCTGCCCGACGTGGCCGGACGACGCGCGCCGAGACGGAAGACTCCCTCAGGGAGCCCGGGCGCAGGGGAGGAAGAGACTCGTTGTTTGTTGCCGAGAACGCCGATGTCGCCGCGTCCGCCGCGGTCGGTGACGGAACGAAGATCTGGGACCTCGCACAGGTGCGCGAGAACGCCACGATCGGTGAGGACTGCATCGTCGGGCGCGGGGCGTACATCGGTTCCGGCGTGAGCGTCGGCAGCAACTGCAAGATCCAGAACCAGGCGCTCGTGTACGAACCGGCCGTGCTCGAGGACGGCGTCTTCATCGGCCCTGCCGTGGTCTTGACCAACGACACGTTCCCGCGCGCCGTGAACCCGGACGGCACGCTCAAGTCGGCCGCCGATTGGGAGCCCGTCGGCGTCGTGGTGCGCTCTGGAGCATCGATCGGCGCCCGCGCCGTCTGCATCGCACCCGTGGTGATCGGCTCCTGGGCGACGGTGGCCGCCGGAGCGGTCGTGACCAGGGATGTGCCAGACTTCGCCCTGGTCGCCGGCGTGCCGGCGCGGAGGATCGGCTGGGTGGGCCGAGCGGGCATCCCGCTCGTCCAAGATGCCGAGGGGTGGGTCTGCCCGACCACCGGCGAGCGCTATCGCGAGAACGACGACAAGCTGGAGGTGGTCGCGTGACCGATCTGGACTTCATCCCGGCCGCCCGGCCGCTCATCGGCGACGAGGAGCGCGCGGCGGTCGACGCCGTGCTGCAGAGCGGGATGCTGGCGCAAGGCCCCGAGGTCGCCGCCTTCGAGCGCGAGTTCTCCGACGCGCTCGTCGCCGGCCGTCCGACGGCCGCGGTGAACTCCGGCACGTCCGGTCTCCACCTCGGCCTGCTCGCCGCGGGCATCGGCCCGGGCGACGAGGTCATCGTCCCCTCCTTCACCTTCGCCGCGACGGCCAATGCCGTCGTGCTCGCGGGCGCCGTTCCGGTCTTTGCGGATATCGAGCCGGACTCGTTCAACCTCGACCCCGATTCCGTCGCTGGAGCGATCGGTCCCAACACCGCTGCGATCATGCCGGTGCACCTCTACGGCCACCCTGCGGACATGGGCCGCCTGTCCGCCCTCGCAGCCGAGCACTCGCTGGCCCTCTTCGAGGATGCCGCGCAGGCTCACGCCGCCACGCTCGACGGGCGACCGGTCGGCACCTTCGGCGACTGGGCGATGTTCAGCCTGTACCCGACCAAGAACATGACCTCGGGCGAGGGCGGGATGGTCGTCTCCGCCTCCCCCGCCACCGACGAGCGCGTCCGCCTTCTCCGCAACCAGGGCATGGCCCGTCCGTACGAGAACGAGGTCGCCGGTTTCAACGCCCGCATGACCGACCTGCACGCGGCGATCGGCCGCGCCCAGCTCCGGAAGCTGGCCGGCTGGACGGAGCAGCGGCGCAGGAACGCGGCCCGCTTCGACGCCGAGCTGACGGGAGTGGTGACACCTCCCGTCGCCGAGGGCGCCGAGCACGTCTACCACCAGTACACGATCCGCATCGCGGAAGACCGCGACGGGTTCTCGCGCGCCCTCCGCGAGGAGCACGGGATCGGCACCGGCGTCTACTACCCGACCCCGGTGCACCGGCTCCCCGTCTTCGGACTCGAGCTCGACCTGCCGGAGACCGAACGGGCCGCTCGCGAAGCGCTTTCGCTCCCCGTGCATCCCTCGCTCAGCGAACAGGACCTCGACCGCATCGTGTCCGCCGTGAACACGCTCGCGAAGGCGGGAAGCTGATGGCCGCGCTGCGGGTCGGCGTCGTCGGCCTCGGCGTGATGGGATCGCACCACGCGCGCGTGGTGCGCGAACTGGACGGCGTCGAGCTCGCCGGAGTCGTGGAGACGGCCCCCGAGCGTGCCGCCTCCATCGACGCCCCGGTCTACCGGTCCGTCGCCGAGCTCATCGAGGCGGGCGTCGACGCCGCCGTCGTCGCCGTGCCCACGACCCTCCACGAGTCCACGGCGCTCGAGCTCGCCGACGCCGGTGTCCACGCCCTCGTCGAGAAGCCGATCGCCGCCGATCTGGATGAAGCCCGCCGGATGGCGGACGCCTTCCGCCGGAACGGCCTCGTCGGAGCGGTCGGGCACATCGAGCGGTTCAATCCGGCCCTGCAGAATCTGCGGAGCCGCGTCGAGGCCGGCGAGCTGGGCTCGGTGTACCAGATCGCCACGCGGCGCCAGGGACCGTTCCCCATCCGCATCGCCGACGTCGGCGTCATCAAGGACCTCGCGACGCACGACATCGACCTCACCTCGTGGCTGGCGCAGAGCCCCTTCCGGGCCGTGCATGCGAACACCTCCCGCCGGAGCGGTCGACCGCACGAGGACATGGTGGCCTTCAACGGCCGCCTCGACGACGGGATCATCACCAACCACCTGGTGAACTGGCTGTCGCCGATGAAGGAGCGCATCACCGTCGTCACCGGCGAGCGAGGCGCGTTCGTCGCAGACACGCTCAGCGGCGACCTGACGTACTACGAGAACGGCACGGACGCGACCGAGTGGGATGCCGTCTCCAACTTCCGCGGGGTCGCCGAAGGATCGGTCATCCGGTTCGCGCTGAAGAAGCGCGAGCCGCTGCGCATCGAGCACGAGGCCTTCCGCGACGCCATCCTCCATGGCCGACCCGGCATCGTGACGATGGACGAGGGTCTCACCACTCTGGCCGTGGCCGAAGCCGTCATGCGGTCGGCCGACGAACAGCGCGAGATCGAGGTCGACCCCGAGACTCTGCCCAGCGCCCTCGCGGGGCGCCTCGCCGGGAACGGCTCGGGCCGATGAGAGCGGCCTGGAAGCCGTGGCGGATCGTCGTCGCGGTTCTGATGCCCGTCGCCCTCTTCTTCGGGCTGGTGGCCTGGGCATTCGCCTCGCCGGTGGGCGCCGCGCCTGACGATGACTATCACCTGACGAGCATCTGGTGCGCCCAAGGCGACCGGGCAGGTCTCTGCGAGCCGGGGCCGAAGCCGGACGAGCGCTCTGTCCCCCGGGCGATGACGCTCTCCTCGCTGTGCTACGCGCACCACTCCGAGATCCCCGGCAAGTGTGCGATCCCGGACGCGGAGGGGCTGGTCCCGACCGACCGCGGCAACTTCAACGATCACGGCTATCCACCGGTGTACTACGCCGTGATGAGCGTCTTTGCCTCCCCGCACCTGGGAACCGCCGTGATCTCGATCCGCGTGTTCAACGCGTTCCTGTACGTCGGCCTCCTGACGGCATTGTTCCTGCTTCTCCCGGCGCGACGGCGCGGCCTGCTCGTGTGGTCCGCCCTGGCAACGCTCATCCCTCTCGGGCTGTTCCTCGTCGCGAGCACGAATCCGAGCGGGTGGGCGGTGCTGTCGGCCACCACGCTGTGGCTCGCCCTTCTCGGCTACTACGAGGCGGCGAGCCGAGGTCGAACGATCGGGCTCGGGGTGGTCGCCGCGATCAGCACGATCATCGGTGCCGGCGCCCGGGCCGACGCGGCCACCTACGGAGTGCTCGCGATGATCCTCGTGGTCGTCCTGAAGGCGGAGCGCACCCGCGCCTTCCTCCTGCGTTCCCTACTGCCTGTCGGGCTCGCGATCGTCAGCGTCCTGCTGTACCTGAGCGCCTCGCAGGGCGGAGTCATCACCCGCCAGCACTCAACACTGCCGCCCTACGAGTTCGCCTGGCTGCTCTGGAAGAACCTGCTCGATCTGCCGTGGTTCTATGCGAGCTCCTTCGGGTACACCGGGCTGGGCTGGCTCGACACCTTCATGCCGGTCAGCGTCTGGGGTTCCGTCACGCTCGTGGTCTCCGGGCTCGCCTTCTGGGGACTCGGCCGGATGACCGCCCGCAAGGTGGTGGTCCTCGCGATCTCCGCTCTCGCAGTCGTGTTCGTGCCCCTCTACATCTTGATGCGCGAGCAGATCCATGTGGGCACAGGGGTCCAGCCGCGTTACATCTATCCCCTGCTGATCCTGCTCGTCGGCCTCTGCCTTTACGGGATGAACCGCTTCGACCTCGGCCTCAGCCGCCTGCAGCTCATCGTGATGGGCGCTTTGCTCATCGGGGCCAACGGAATCGCGCTGTATACCAACATCCACCGGTACACGACAGGCACCGATGCTCAGTACCTCAACCTGAACTCGGGGGTCGTCTGGTGGTGGCCCATCCCCGTGCTGCCGATGCAGATGTGGGTGCTCGGTTCGTTCGCCTTCGCGGTCGCGGTCGCGGCGGCCGTGGTGCTCGGGCTCTCGACCGCACGCCGAAACGCGTTGCGCGGCTTCCGCTACCGTGCGCTCGAGTCCACCGTGACAGGAGAATAGACCCATGACTGACGATCGACTCGAGGCCGGCGCTCCGGCTCCCGCCTTCACGCTCACCGACCAGGACGGCGCCGCCGTCTCGCTCTCCGACTTCGCCGGGAAGAACGCGATCGTGTACTTCTACCCCGCGGCGATGACCCCGGGGTGCACGACGGAGGCCTGCGACTTCCGCGACAACCTGAACTCGCTCAAGTCGGCCGGATACCAGGTGATCGGCATCTCGAAGGATGCGCCGGCCAGAAATAAGGAGTTCCAGGAGCAGGAGGGCCTCAACTTCCCGCTGCTGTCCGACGAAGACCTCGCCGTCCACCGCGCGTACGGCGCCTACGGCGAGAAGAAGCTCTACGGCAAGACCGTCGAAGGTGTCATCCGGTCGACGTTCGTCGTCGACCCGGACGGCACAATCCGCCTGCCGCTCTACAACGTCAAGGCGACCGGGCACGTCGCCTCGCTGCGCAAGAAGCTGGGGATCGACGCCTAAGCCGGCAGCCGAGGCACCGACGCCAGCAGGCGGCGGGTGTAGTCGTCCTTCGGCGTCCTGAGCACCTCGCTCGTGGCGCCCTGCTCGACGACGCGCCCGCCGCGCAGCACCACCGTCTGAGCGCAGAGCGCTGCGACAACGCTGAGATCGTGCGACACCATGACGACGGTCATGCCCTCGTTCGCCGCCAGCTCGCCGAGCAGGTCGATGATCTGGATGCGCGTCGTCACGTCCAACGCACTCACCGGCTCGTCTGCCAGCAGCACGCGCGGTCGTGACACGATCGCCCGGGCGATGGCGATACGCTGCCGCTGGCCACCGGAGAACTCGTGCGGGTAGCGGCGCGCCGCGTCGGCGGGCAGGGCGACGGAGTGCAGCGCCTGTGCAACGCGTTCGCGCGCCTGCTCGCCGCCCGCGAGGCCGAGGGAGGCGAGGGGTTCGCCGACGATCCTGCCGACGCTCTGCCGCGGGTCGAGGGAGGAGTACGGGTCCTGGAAGACCGGCTGGACGCTCCGCCGGAAGGCGCGCAGCTGCGTCCGGTCGCGCGGGTTCAGGGCCTGTCCGTCGAAGAGAACGGTGCCGCTCGTGGGCGCGGTCAGGCCCAGGAGAAGTGAGAGTGCCGTCGTCTTGCCCGCGCCCGACTCGCCGACCAGGCCGAGGCTTCGTCCCGGTTCGACGGCGAAGGTCACGTCGTCCAGCGCCGGGCTGGTCGCCCGGCGGTACCGGAAGCCCGCGTTGCGGAGTTCGAGGATGGGCGTCATGGCAGCTCCAGCGCGGAATCGAGCTCTCGGGCGCTCCGCACGAGTTCGGCGGTGTACGGGTCGCGCGGGTCGGACAGCAGGCGCTCGATCGCACCCTCCTCGACGACGCGCCCCTGACGCAGCACGAGTGCCCGCTGGGCCATGCGGGAAACGACGGCGAGGTCGTGACTGACGAACAGGAGCGCCATCCCGCGTTCGGCGACCAGCCGTTCGAGCAGGGCCAGTACGTCGGCCTGGACGGTGACATCGAGCGCGGTCGTCGGCTCGTCGGCGATCAGCAGCTGCGGCCGACAGGCGAGGGCCGCCGCGATCGCGACGCGCTGCCGCTGACCACCGGAGATCTCCCAGGAGTAGGCGTGCGCGATGCGTTCCGGCTCGGGGAGGCCGACTTCGGCGAGCGCGTCGTGCACCGCCCGACGCAAGGTGTCGCCGCGCAGCCCGAGGTGCCGGCGGAGCGGCTCGGCAACCTGGCGCCCGAGGCGCATGAGCGGGTCGAGCGCAGTCATCGGCTCCTGGAAGACAGTCGACGCCACCCGGCCGCGCAGCGCGACCAGGTCGCGCTCGCGAGCGCCGATGACCGGCACGCCGTCGAGCAGGACGCTGCCGGTCGCCCGCAGTCCTTCGGGCAGCAGGCCCGTGAGCGCGAACGACGTCAGCGATTTTCCGGAGCCGGACTCGCCGATCAGGCTGAGCCGCTCCCCCGCGGCGAGACGGAACGATACGTCGCTCACCAGCACGTCGCCGTCCCGCGTCGCGATACTCAAGCCGTCGACCTCGAGGAGGGCGCCCGCCGCATTCCCGTCGGCAATCATCGAGACCTCCTGCGGGTCGGGTCGCCGACATCCCTCAGGCCGTCGGCCACCAGGTTGACGCCGATCACCAGCACGACCAGGGCCACGCCAGGGGCGATGGCGCCGGCGGGAGCGGTGGACGCGGTGCCCTGCGCCTCCTGCAGCAGGCGGCCCCACGAGGCGTTGGGCGGCGGTGCCCCGAGCCCCAGGTACGACAGGCTCGCCTCGGCGAGCACCGCCACTCCGAACTGCAGCGCCAGGTTCACGCTGAGCGTCGGCCAGATGTTCGGCAGGATGTGCCGTGCGATGATCCCCGGCCACGAGGTGCCGGAGGTGCGCGCGGCGGTGACGTATTGCTGCGAGAGCACCCGCTTCGCGAGCACGCGCGTCAACCGCGCGACGACCGCCGACATCGCGAGCCCGATCGCGACGATGGCGGTGCCGAGCGATGCACCCTGAGCGGCCACGATCAACATCGCCAGGAGCAGCGTGGGGAACGCGATCAGGATGTCGAGCACGGCCGACAGCGTGTCGTCCAGCCATTTCGTCGCGAAGGCGGCGAGCAGGCCGAGGGTGCCGCCCACCACGGCGCCGATCGCGACGGAACCGAGGCCGACGGCCAGCGCGATGCGCGCGCCGATCATCAACTGGGTCACCAGGTCACGCCCGAACCGGTCCGTTCCGAGCCAGTGCGCCGCGCTCGGCTGCTCGAGCCGGGTGCCGGAGGTGTCGGACTGCGCGTACGGCAGCCAGAAGAACGACACGACGGCGACGATCACCACCAGCCCGACCAGGATGAGACCGATGCCGAGGGTCAGCGAACGGCGGGTGCGTCGCCGCCCCCGCGCTTCCGGTGCCGCCGCCTCGGCGGCCTGCTCCACGATCGCGCTCATGTGTTCCCCGAAATGCTGCGACGGAGGCGGGGGTCGACGAGCCGCTGCGCGATGTCGGCGAGGAAGCCGACGATCAGCACCAGCAGCGTCGAGACGAACAGGATGCCTTGGATGTTCGGGTAGTCGTGCTGTTCGATGGCCTTCAGCAGCATGCTGCCGAGCCCAGGCAGGGTGAAGACGCTCTCGACGACGACCGCTCCGAGGAACGTGGTGGCGAGCTCGATCCCCAGCACCGAGATCACCGGCACAGCGCCGTTGCGCAGACCGTGGCGCCACATCGCACCCGCGAAGCCCGACCCCAGAGCACGGGCGTTGCGCAGATAGTCGCTGCCGATCACATCGAGCGTCGCGCTCCGGACGTACCGCGAGATGGAGGCGCTCATCACGATCGCGATCGTCACCACGGGCAGAGCGAGAGAGGTCAGGGCGTCGGCCGGATCGGACCAGTCGTCACGCGGGAATCCACCGGACGGAAACCACCCGAGGGTGATCGCGAAGACGTCGACCAGCAGGATGCCGACCCAGAACACCGGCACGGCGATGCCCAGCTGCGAGAACGCCGACAGCAGGACGCCGTACCACCGGTCGGCCTTCCACGCCGCGACGAAGCCGATCGGCAGCGCGAGCACGAGCGCCAGGACGAACGAGAGGAGCGTGAGCGGGATGGTGACAGACAGTCGCGCGGCGATCTCGGGGCCGACGGGCAGCGAGCTGATGAACGACTCGCCGAGGTCGAGCGACAGCAGGCTGCCGAACCACGAGAAGAACTGCTGCAGCAGCGGCTGATCGCTGCCGACCTGGTGCTGCGCGGCTGCGATCTGCTCCTTCGTCGCCCCGACGGAGAGCAGCGCGTTCGACGGGTCGCCCGGCAGCACGCGCAGCAGGAAGAACAGGACGACCATGGCCAGCAGCAGTGACACCACGAGGAACGCGGTGCGACGCAGGAGGTAAAGAGCCATGGTGGTTTTCAGCGTAGATGCTCGGGGAGCCGGTCGGCTCCCCGAGCATCAGGGTTGTGGAAGAGCGGTCCTTGTGGAGAACCGGCCTACTTCTTGACGATGTCGTACGCGAAGAACTGGGAGTTCAGTCCGTTGACCGGGTAGCCGCTCACGTCGCTGTCAGCGACGACGATCTGCGGGTACAGGTACAGCCAGGCGCTGGCCGCATCCTTCGCGATCTGCTCGTTGACCAGCTTCAGCTTGGCGGTCTGCTCGGCCGTCGTGCTCGCCTGCTCGGCCTCGCTCACCCAGGCCGTGACCTGCGGGTTGTCGTAGCCCCAGTAGAAGTCCGGGTTTCCGTACCAGACGACATCGCGGTCGTTGACGTGCTCCTGCAGCGTCGCGGTGAAGTCGTGGTTCTTGAACACCTTCGTGTACCACTCGTCCGCCGAGATGGAGTTGATGTTCACGGTGATGCCGACCTTGGCCAGCTCGCTCTTCAGGAACTCGGCGACCGCGGGGTGCGGGTCGTAGGTGGGCGTGTCGAGCGTGAAGGTGAACCCGTTCGCGAATCCGGCCTCGGCCAGCTCCTTCTTGGCGAGGTTCACGTCGTACGGGTTCACCTTCGTGAGGTCCTCGTACCAGGGGTCGCTCGGTGGCACCATCGAGCCGATCAGCGTTCCGTAGTCGCCCCAGATGGAGTTGAGCAGCTTCTTGGTGTCGATCGCCGAGTAGACCGCCTTCCGGACCTCGACGTTGTTGAAGGGGGCGACCTTGTCGTTGAACGCCAGGAGCTCCTTGGTGGTCGACTTGCCGTCGGAGATCGTGTAGTCCTTGTTGCCCTTGAAGGTGCTGAGGGCGTCCGGGCTCTGGATGCTCGTCACGATGTCGACCTGCCTGGTCTGCAGCGCGTTCGAGAGGGCGGAGGCGTCGGTGAAGTAGTCGAACTCCACCTCCTTGTTCTTCGCCTTATCGCCCCAGTAGCCGCTCCAGCGCTCGAGGCTGAGCGAGCTGCCGCGCTTCCAGGTGCCCAGCGTGTACGGTCCGGTGCCGTCCTCCGCGGTCTTGTAGTTCGAGGTCCCCGGGCCGTAGATCCACACGTAGCTGAGGTTGTACGGCAGCGAGATGGAGCGGGACGACAGGGTGATGGTGACCGTCTTGTCATCCGGGGTGTCGATGCTCTTGATGACCTCGAGCTGCGACTTGCGTGCCGACTGCGAGTCGTCGGACGTGACGCGCTCAATGCTGCGCTTCACGTCGGCGCTGGTGAGCGGCTTGCCGGAGTGGAACTTCACACCGTCGCGCAGGGTGAAGGTGTAGGTGAGGCCGTCGGCGCTCGTGGTGTACTTCGTCGCGAGCAGCGGCTCGACCTTGCCCTCGTCGGTGAGCTTGAACAGCCCCTCGTAGACGTTGCCGTTGAGCGCCTCGGTGACGCCCTGGCCGCCTCCTGCGGTGTTGTCGAGGTTGACCGGCTCGTAGAGCGAGCCGATCGCGATGGTCGCGCCGTCACCGCCGGCGGACGACGAGCCGCCCGCGCAGCCCGCGAGGGTCAGGGCCGACGCCAGGCCGATCGCGAGCGCAGCGAACAAGGGGGTCTTTCTCACGGTGGTTCTCCAGTGCTGTGGGGTGGATGCGAAGGGTGTCTCGGGCGCTCGGCCCGCTCAGTGGCGTGCGCCGCCGCGGAAGGTGACGCGCTTCTCCCCCGCGGTGACCGCGACGGGGAAACGATTGTTGCGCGGCGGCAGCGGACAGTTGTACTGGTCCGAGAATCCGCACGGCGGCACGAAGGCGCGGTTGAAGTCGAGGACGACGTGGTCGTCGGCGTGCTCGACGAAGAGGAAGCGGCCGGACGCGTAGGTCCCGTCCTCCCCCTCGGCGCCGTTGGTCGGGTCGCCGAAGACCAGGAGCAGCGTCCCGTCGTCGTCGAAGGCGCTTAGCGTGTACGCAACGCCCTCCCGCTCGAACGTGATGTCGCCGGGCACCACGAGCTCGCGGGTCAGCCCGTTGTCGCGGATGTGCTCGAACGGAATGGTCCGGTCGTCGCTGACGGGCGTGAACGTCGCCTCGATGACCCAGCTGGGGTCGAACGGGAAGACCTCGATAGTGTCGAAGTCGCGGATGGCGGGGGATGCGGCGTCCCAGAGCCGGATGCCGCGCTCGACCTCGCCGGTCTCCAGGCTGCGGCGCGTGAGCTCTGTCGCGGTTACCGTCGCCGGATGGCCGGCCAGGGCCTCCTCCGGAGTCGTGGTGTCGCCCTCCTGCAGCCACCGCGTCTCGATGAGGGCGAGGTTGCCGGTGGGCGCCGTCACGCTGCTCAGGCGGTTCGCGCGCCAGGCGTCCCAGCCTGCGCGGGCGCGCTCGATGGTCGCGGAGGAAGCGGAGGTCTGTGTGGAGATATCAGTCACGATGCCGGACATAACCATCCGAGTCTCCGGCTTGTTCCCGGTGGACGCTATTCGTGTTGCTCCGTGTTGCGGGCCGTGGCCCGGACAACCGCAGGTGACACGGCGATGACGCCCGCGACGACCGCCGGTACCAGGAGCGCCCAGCCGACGTCCGGCCGGGCGTAGAAGCCCTGGAAGCATCCGACGGCGACCGCAAGCTGAAGGATCTGAATGGTCAGAGCCGAGGCGCGCGCCCAGCTCCGCAGACGCAGGATGCCGACGAGGGTCGCGATCAGCCAGGCCGCCGCGAGCAGGACAAGGACCACGATCGCGACCGCGGACGGGTACGACTCGGGCTTCTGCGTGAGCAACTCGTACACGAGCCAGCACGCGACGCCGACCACGAGGACCGTCTCCAGGGCGAGAATGACGGTCAGTACCGTGAGAAGAGGTGGACGCGACGGGCGGGCCTGAGCGGCCGCCTCCGCGGCGTTCTGGGGGTCGGGCACTATAGCATCCTGACGTTTCCGGCTCGTGTTCTCAGCGTTATCCCATACAAAACTATTGATTCGCAATAACCGCTATGGGAGCATATTCAACGGTCGAGTTAACGCTCACAGGGTCGTGGGCAGGTCTGATTCCCCACGGATCTAAGCACCCTGCAACCCGACTGCTTATCTGCATTCTATGGCCCTCTCGGGTCAGGAACCCCAGTAAACAAGGAGCACATCTTCATGGATTGGCGCGACAAAGCCGCCTGCCTCACCGCGGACCCCGAGCTTTTCTTCCCGGTGGGCAACACCGGCCCTGCGGTCGACCAGATCGACAAGGCCAAGGCGGTCTGCGCACGCTGCACCGTGACCGAGATCTGCCTGCAGTACGCCCTCGAGACCGGTCAGGACTCGGGTGTCTGGGGCGGTCTCTCCGAGGACGAGCGCCGCGCTCTCAAGCGCCGCGCCGCGCGCGCACGCCGCGCGTCCTGACGCTCCACCTTCCCCCACTCGTCGGCGCGGGCCCTGCCCTCCCGCGCGTCCGACACAGCCGAGGCGGCGCTCACACACCTAGCATCGAGCGCCCCTCGGCATTTTTCATGCCTCTGAGCAGGTGGGCGGCGCTCAGATCTTGCTGAGGTAGCGCAATGGGACCTCGATGGTCACCTCGGTGCCCTGTCCCATCATCGTGTGCCAGTCGATCGCACCACCGAGCTCGCCCTGGATGAGGGTGCGCACGATCTGCGTCCCGAGACCCGTTCCGACCTTGCCCTCCGGGAGGCCCGAGCCGTTGTCGACGACCTTCACGGTCAGCGACTCCTCGGACCGGTGGGCGACGATCTCGACCTCTCCTTCGCGCCCGGCCAGCCCGTGTTCGACCGCATTGGTCACGAGCTCCGTGAGCGCCAATGCGAGCGGCGTCGCGTACTCCGACGGCAACTGACCGAAGGTGCCCGACTTCTTGGGGTGCACGGTCGTGGTGTGGCTCGCCGCGACCTCGGCCACCAGCAGCAGCACACGGTCGAACACGTCGTCGAAGTCGACGATCTGTGCGAGCCCGGTCGACAGCGTGTCGTGAACGACGGCGATGGCGGCGACCCGGCGCATGGCCTGGCTGAGGGCCTCCCGCGCCTCCTCCGAGTGCGTCCGGCGCGCCTGGATGCGCAGGAGGGACGCCACGGTCTGGAGGTTGTTCTTCACCCGGTGGTGGATCTCGCGGATGGTCGCATCCTTCGTGATCAGCTCGCGCTCCTGGTGGCGCTGCTCCGAGACGTCGCGGCAGAGCACGATGGCCCCGACGCGCTCACCGCGGTTCCGGATGGGGATGGCGCGGAGCGACACCGTGACCCCGCGGGCCTCGATGTCGGTGCGCCAGGGGGCGCGGCCGGTCACCACCAGCGGCAGGGACTCGTCGACGGTGATGGTGCCGGCGAGGAGTCCGGTCGTCACCGTGGCGAGCGACTCCCCCTCCAGCTCGCCGGTGAAACCCATGCGGTTGAAGGCGCTCAGCGCGTTAGGGCTGGCGAAGGTGGTGACACCGTCGACGTCGAGACGGATGAGACCGTCAGCCGCGCGAGGCGCCCCTCGGCGAGGCGCAGCCGGGGCACCGAGGTCCGGGAAGTCGCCGGTGGCGATCATATTGAATAGATCGTTGGCGCACTCGTTGAACGTCAGCTCCTGGCGGCTCGGCGTACGCGCCTCGCTCAGGTTGGTGTGGCGCGTGATCACGGCCACCGGCTCCGGCGCGGTGTCCGGGGAGTGCACGGTCAGGCGGCGGATCACGGGAACGGCGCGCACCCGGGTCGGCGTCTCTTCGTACCAATCCGGCGCCGATGTGTCGATGATCTGCTTCGACCGATAAGCATCGGTCACCTGCTGGCGCCACTCGGGCTTGATGCGCTGACCGACGAAGTCGCGATAGAAGAGCGTGGCCGCCGAGGAAGGGCGGGCATGGGCCACCGCGACGAAGTCGTCATCGGCGGTCGGCACCCAGAGCACGATGTCCGCGAAAGCGAGGTCGGCGAGGAGCTGCCAGTCGCCGACGAGGCCGTGCAGCCACTCGACGTCCTCTTCCGAGGAGCGGCCGTGAGCGTGGACGAGATCGCTGAGGGTGGACATCACCCCATCCTAAACGGCGCTCCGTCAGGCATGACGAGAGTTATCCACAACGCGTTTATGCCCTGGTCCGGCGCGCGCCGACCTGTTTGAGTGAGGCATCGTACATATCACGGGTCTATTTCAGCACCGACCACCGACACACCCCCTCGGGAGAAAAAATGCACCACCGCGCCCTCGCACCCGCGACCCCGTCCATCGCCGGAATTCCCGGTGAACGGGCCGCGGAACCCGGCCGTTCCAGCACCCGGCCCGGAGACCGCCCGGGTGCCCACCCGACTCCCCGTCCTGGCATGCCCGAGGCCTCTGTCGCGGTGCCGGACGAGCACCCGTCCGGGCGGACGAGGCCGGCCCGCGCTGACCGCCGCGCCTCAATTGCGGCCACTCGTCTCGGAGATGCGCGGGCAGGAGAAGGAACGCTCGTCGAGTTCCCGACGGGCGACGAGCCGAGTCCGGCGACACTGTGCTCCAACCTCGCGCGATCGGTCGTGGAGATCCTCGCGGGCGCGCGTCCGCTCGATCAGATCGGCCGCTGGGTGAGCGACTCGGTCTATGTCCATCTCTTGCGCCGCACCATGCTCACCGTCCAGGCACGCACCACCGCGGCCGAGAACCCGCTCCGGCCGCGCATGACCATCGGCGACCCGCTCCTGGCGTTTCCTGTCGAGGGCGTCGTCGAAGCGGTCGTCATGGTCCATCAGCCCGGTCGCTCCCGGGCCGTGGCAATCCGGTTGGAGCGTCACCGTGCCCGGTGGCGCGCCAGTGCCATCAACGTCCTCTAGCCGCGAAGACGACGATGGCGGCCCCGCGGGGCCGCCATCGTCGTGGTGATCAGAGGTGCGATCAGCGCTTCTTCGCCTGCGCGCGACGTTCCGCACGGTTCACGGGAGCCGCATCGTCGGAGGACTCGACACGCTGGCCGAAGGCCCCGCGCTGGTTCGACGCCTGCGCGGGCGGAGCGGCCGGTGCGGCCGCCTGCTGCTGCGCGGCGCGCTGAGCACGCGCGGTCGCGGCCTGCTCCAGCTGTCCGCGCTGGTTGCGCACCTCGACGCCGCCCTGCTCGGCCGGAGCCGAGTAGCTGAGCTTCGTGTCGCTCTCGCCCCGCGCGAGACCCTTCGCGGCGACCGCAGGAGCCTCGACCTCGCCAGGAGCCTGATTGACTTCGACCTCCAGGTTGAACAGGAAGCCGATGGTCTCCTCGCGGATGGCGCCCATCATCTGCTGGAACATGGCGTAGCCCTCGCGCTGGTACTCGACCAGCGGGTCGCGCTGAGCCATCGCACGGAGGCCGATGCCGTCCTTCAGGTAGTCCATCTCGTAGAGGTGGTCGCGCCAGCGGCGGTCGATGACCGAGAGCACGACGCGTCGCTCCAGCTCGCGCATCGCGGGGGCGCCCAGCGACTCCTCGCGACGCTGGTAGGCGATCCGCGCGTCCGAGAGGATCTCACGGCGCATGAAGTCGCGGTTGATCCTGCCCTTGTTGCCGGCCTCCGAGATGACCTCGTCGATGCTGACACCGATCGGGTAGAGGGTCTTGAGCTCGGCCCACAGGGCGTCGAAGTCCCAATCGTCGCCGCTGCCCTCGCCGGTGTGCTGGTCGAGGATGTCGTCGATCACGTCGGTGAGGAACTGCTGCACACGCTCGTGGAGGTCGTCGCCCTCGAGCACGTGACGGCGGTCGCTGTAGATCGCTTCGCGCTGACGGTTCAGCACGTCGTCGTACTTGAGCACGTTCTTGCGGATCTCGGCGTTGCGGGCCTCGACCTGCGACTGCGCGCTGCGGATGGCACGGCTGACGACCTTCGACTCGATGGCCATGTCGTCCGGGACGCTGCTGCGGCCCATGAGGCTCTCCGCCGCGCCCGCGTTGAACAGACGCATCAGGTCGTCCGTGAGCGACAGGTAGAACCGACTCTCGCCCGGGTCGCCCTGGCGGCCGGAACGACCGCGGAGCTGGTTGTCGATGCGCCGGGACTCGTGACGCTCGGTGCCGAGCACATAGAGACCGCCGGCCTCGATGACCTTCTCCGCCTCCTCGGCGACCTGCGCCTTGACGTTCTCGAAGACGCCCTCCCAGGCGGCCTCGTACTCGTCCGGCGTCTCGACCGGCGACAAGCCGCGGGCGTTCATCTCCGCGACGGCGAGGAACTCGGAGTTGCCGCCGAGCATGATGTCGGTGCCACGGCCGGCCATGTTGGTGGCGACGGTGACGGCACCGAGACGCCCCGCCTGGGCGACGATCGCGGCCTCGCGCGCGTGGTTCTTGGCGTTCAGGACCTCGTGGCGGACGCCGCGCTTGGCGAGCAGACGCGAGAGGTACTCGCTCTTCTCGACCGAGGTGGTGCCGACCAGTACCGGCTGGCCCTTCTCGTGACGCTTCACGATGTCCTCGACCACCTGGTCGAACTTCGCCTTCTCGTTCTTGTAGACGAGGTCGGACTGGTCGATGCGCTGCATCGGCTTGTTGGTCGGGATGGGCACGACGCCGAGCTTGTAGGTGCTCATGAACTCGGCGGCCTCGGTCTCGGCCGTACCGGTCATGCCGGAGAGCTTCTTGTAGAGACGGAAGTAGTTCTGCAGCGTGACGGTGGCGAGGGTCTGGTTTTCGGCCTTGACCTCCACGCCCTCCTTCGCCTCGATCGCCTGGTGGATGCCCTCGTTGTAGCGGCGCCCCACCAGGATGCGGCCGGTGTGCTCGTCGACGATGAGCACCTCGCCGTTCATCACCACGTAGTCCTTGTCGCGCTTGAACAGCGCGTTCGCCTTGATGGCGTTGTTGAGGAACGAGATGAGCGGGGTGTTGGCCGACTCGTAGAGGTTGTCGATGCCGAGGTAGTCCTCGACCTTCTCGATGCCCGGCTCGAGCACACCGACGGTGCGCTTCTTCTCATCCACCTCGTAGTCCACGTCGGGCGTGAGGCGCTTCGCCAGGTTCGCGAACTCGTTGAACCAGCGGTTCGCCTCGCCGGAGGACGGGCCAGAGATGATGAGCGGCGTGCGGGCCTCGTCGATGAGGATCGAGTCGACCTCGTCCACGATCGCGAAGAAGTGGCCGCGCTGCACCATGTCGCTCGCCTGCCAGGCCATGTTGTCGCGCAAGTAGTCGAAGCCGAACTCGTTGTTGGTGCCGTAGGTGATGTCGGCCGCGTACTGCTCGCGGCGCTCCTCGGGGGTCTGGCCGGCGAGGATCACGCCGGTCGTCATCCCGAGGGCGCGGAACACGCGACCCATCAGCTCGGACTGGTAGCTCGCCAAGTAGTCGTTGACGGTGACGATGTGGACCCCGCGGCTGGCGATGGCGTTGAGGTAGGCCGCCGTGGTCGCCACGAGGGTCTTGCCCTCACCGGTCTTCATCTCGGCGATGTTGCCGAGGTGGAGCGCCGCGCCGCCCATGATCTGCACGTCGAAGTGACGCATCCCGAGGGTGCGCTTGGCCGCCTCGCGGACGGCCGCGAACGCCTCGGGGAGCAGGTCGTCGAGGGATTCGCCGTTGCCGTAGCGCTCGCGCAGCTCGACGGTCTCGTGCGCGAGTTCCTCATCGGTGAGTTCGCTGAAGTCGTCTTCGAGGGCGTTGACCGCCTTCGCGTACGCCTCCAGCCGACGGAGGGTACGGCCCTCGCCAACACGGAGGACCTTTTCAAGAACTGAGGCCACTGATGCACTCCACTTACGCTCGGTCGGGCTGACAGCCCGGCGCCCCGGCGGACGCACGCCGGACGGCATACTCCGCCGACGCTAGAGACATGCTACTTGCTCCGCCCCGACGTTCGACCTGCCCGGCCTGGGAGGACTCTGGATGCCGGCGGTGAACGCGGTCAGGAGGTTGGCTCCTTCGTCCCACCCACCGAGGTTGTTCGCCGAGTTGAGGTGTCCGCGTGGGCCGAGCGAGACGCTGACCGCACCCCACTGAGCCGCGAACTGCTCCGCACGCTCCGGCGAGCAGTACGGGTCGTCATCGCTGGTGATCATGAGGACGGGGACGGCGGGCGTGACATCGAGCCCCGCCGAGAACGACTCCGCCTCCCGGGGGAACCGCGGACCTGCCGGATCCGGGGCTGCCACCAGGAACAGGCCGGCGACGTTCTCGGGGCGGAGGTGCGACCAGCGGACAGCAAGCAGGCAGCCGAGGCTGTGCGCGACGAGGATCGCCCGTCCCCCGTCGACCGCACGATCGAGCGCTCCGGACCAGTCATCCGCATCGGGTTCGTCCCAGGAGGACGGCTCGATGCGTCGCATTTCGGGATGACGGGACTCCCAGATCGATTGCCAATGCTCGCTGTCCGAGCCTCCGATGCCCGGCACGATGACTGTTCGCATGCACGCCCTTCCGGTTGTCCGAGGGGATGCCTCAGCCCAGGCGGCCAGGATATCCCTGGGCCGGATGCCGACGAGCACCGCTCTCGAAAGGACTCGCAGACATGACCCTTCGCCCGATCCGCTCCCTCACAGCGCTCGCGATCGCCGTCGTCGCGCTCACCGGCTGTTCCGCCACCGGTGTCGCGGCGCCGTCGACGTCGCCCCATTCGTCGTCGCCCCACTCGACGCCGACGCGCACGGCCGATCCACGGTCCGAGGCGGCGGCGCGCGCGCTGGCTGAACTGGAGTCGCAGTACGGGGCGACCCTCGGCGTCTACGCCGTGGACACCGGCACGGGCCGATCGGTCGGCTACCGCCAGAACGACCGCTTCGCGTACGCGTCGACCTCGAAGGTGCTGCTCGCCGGCGCGGTGCTCGCGCGGTCTTCGGACGAGCAGCTGGATGCCACGGTTCCGTACACCAGCGACGATCTCGTCTCCTACTCGCCCGTCACCGAGACCATGGCGGGCGTCGGGATGCCGCTGCGCGACATCATCGCGGCAGCGCTGCAGAAGAGCGACAACACCGCGGCGAACCTGCTCTTCCGCCAACTCGGCGGACCGGCCGAACTCGAGAAGTCACTCCGTGCGCTGGGCGACGAGACGACGGAGGTCGAGCGCACCGAGCCTGACCTCAACGAGGCCGCTCCGGGCGACCCGCGGGACACCAGCACTCCCCGCGCCCTCGCCGCCGATCTGCGGGCGTACGCTCTCGGCGACGAACTCCCTGCAGACAGGCGGAAGCTCCTCGTGGACGACATGACCGGGAACGCCACGGGCGATCCGCTCATCCGGGCCGGGGCCCCGAGCGGGTGGACGGTGTCCGACAAGTCCGGCGCCGCGTCGTACGGAACGCGAAACGACATCGCGGTGCTGACGTCACCGGGTCACGCTCCTGTCGTGATGGTCGTCCTCTCCCGAAAAGCGGACAAGGACGCCGCTTACGACAACGCGCTGATCGCGGACACCGCGAAGGTCGTGTCGACGGCGCTGGGGCTCTGATGTCGCAGCCGTGACGGAGTCGATGGCGGCCGCCGCCCGGGCGGCCGCCATCGACGCTCCCGCGGGTGCTGTCGGAGTCAGCCCAGCTTGCGTGCCGCGGTCGCGACCTCCTGCAGCTCTTCGGCCTCCTCGTCGAGCGAGATCACGCCGTAATCCCAGCCCTTGCGCCGGTAGACGACGCTGGGGCGCATGGTTTCCTGGTCGACGAACAGATAGAAGTCGTGGCCGACGAGCTCCATGTAATACAGAGCGTCGTCCACGGTCATCGGTACGGAGGCGAAGACCTTCTTTCGGATGACGACGGGGCAGTACTCCTCCTCCGCCTCCGATTTCTCCTCCGTCTCATCGGACACGGCGGGCAGTGCGCCGGTTCTCACCTGGTCCAGCACTGCGACAGGTGCCGCCGCGAGGCCGACCGCGCTGAAACCGTCGGTGCTCGCCTCACGCAACGAGGTCGGTCTGTGCTGACCACGATGGACCTTCCGTCGGTCCTTCGCGCGCCGCACCCGTTCGAGGAGCTTGCCGAGCGCGATGTCGAAGGCCGCGTACTTGTCCTGTCCGGTCGCCTCCGACCGCACGACCGCCTTCGGACCGACGAGCGTCAACTCGACGCGGTCATCGCCGTTCTGGCTTCCCAGCTTCTCGTTGTGCCTGCTGACCTTGATCTCGAACGAGATCGCCCTCTCGGCCAGGTGCGCCACTTTCTCGGATTTCTCGGTGGCGTACTCCCGGAAGCGATCAGTGATACCCAGGTTGCGTCCGATGATGTTGATGTCCATGGAGACCTCCCTGTTCCGGCGTGACGACCGCCCGGATCACGAAGGGCGGATCGACCACACCTTTTCGACTACCGTAGTGCCGCCGACCCCATTAAGAAACCGGAAAACATACGGCATCCCCCCTGGGTCTGCTGGGTGCTCCCTGAAGACGTCCTCCGGCTCGGAGCGGCGTCCGCGCGATCGCTGCCGCGCCCGCTACGCGGCCACCCGCGGCCTGAATCGCTCGTGCCGCTTCGGCGATGGTCGCCCCGGACGTGACGATGTCGTCCACGATCAGGCAGGTGCGGCCCGCCAACCGCTTCGAGGCCACAAAGCTGCCGCGCCGGTTGCCGGACCTCTGCTCCACGTTCAGCCCTGCCTGGTCGGCCGTCTGACGCGAAAGTCGAAGCGCCCGCCAGAGCGGTGGCACCAGGATGTGCGCGCGGGCGAGCACCGAGCGGCTCGGGTGATAGCCCCTGCGGCGCCACGCGGATCGGGTGGAGGGGATCAGCACCGGCAGCAACGCGGCGCCTCCGCCGGCACCCGGTCCACCCCGCGCGGCCTGCCGTTGCGCTTCTGCCACCGCGGAACGCAGGGCGCGCGCCAGCGCTCGCACCACATCCACTCGCCCGCCGTCTTTGTAAGCGAGCAACACGCGTCGGGCGACGCCCTCGTAGCTCAGCGCCGACCAGACCGGGATCTCGCCCACTGCGTCGAGGCGGGTGACCGGTCGTAACTCCGCTTCGCACTCGTCGCAGAGCGATCGATCGGGGCGACGGCACCCGGCGCATCGCACGGGGAGGACGATCGCGGCGGCGTCGAGGAGGGATTCACGGACCAGGGTGTGAGCTGTCATGGTTCGAGCATCCCGGTGCGGCACCGAGGGGGGACCGTCGACCGACGAATCTGTGGAGAACCGGCGGGGCGCCGGGGCTGTGAGCACGCGGCGTCCGGCTAGGGCTGCCCCTGCTGCACCGCCACGGCGCCCACCTTGTCGGTCTGCGCCTGCCAGCCCGTGCCGGTCGGCGCCAGGAGCGTACCGTCCGCGCTGAGGACGACGTAGGGAGCCAGCCCCGACGCTCCGACGATCGTGCGGCCGCCGGCCGGACCGGACGTCGTCGTCTGCTCGCCGCCGACCGTCTGCTGCGCGATGCTGGTGGCTTCGCCGTTCGTCGAGCTGAGCACCGCGATGGTGAGGTCGCTGGTCCATGCGGCCGATCGGGGCTCCGATGTCGGCACCGCGAGCTCGACCGGTTCGGTCAGAGAGGTGGGCGACGTGTTGCCGCCGCGCACGATCCCCGCGGCCATGAGCGAGTAGCCGGTCGCGGTCTTGAGGAGCGCTGCGACACGGGTGCCGTCGCGGGAGACCGCGAGCGAGAGGATGGCGGTCGCGTTCGGCCAGACGGCCGTGACGGCGTGCGGCTCGGCGCCGGTGGCTGTGGCGACCTGGATGGCGTTGGGCGTGGCAGCGGGCACCGACCAGACCCAGCCGTCGGCGTCGAGCGACGGTCCGATGAGGCCGGGCCGCGCATCCACCCGCACCGGATCGCCGTTCTTGCGCACCGAATACACGCCCGCCTGCGACAGCACTGCGGCCTGATCACGGGAAGCGCTGAGGGTGATCGCCGACGGGTGCAACGACGCGACCTTGTCGCTGAGGCCGCTCAATGCGCTGACGGTGTCGCCGTTGAGCGGGCCGAACACGTCTCCGCGATCGACGAACGGATGCGAATCGACGGACGGATTCCGGATGGGCAGAGCAGCGGCGCTGAGCGACGGGACCTGCTGGACATTGCCCTCGATCGAGAGCTGGACGCTCTGCGCCAGGCTGCCGAGGGACTGCTCGAGCTGGAACTGCATCCGCTGCAGTTGGGTCGGATCGGCCTGGGCCGCTTCGGAGCTGAGGTCGACCCGGGCCACGCCGCCCGCGGTCGTCACCGAGGGCACGGCGAGCTGGGTCCCCTTCGGGAACGCGGTCGCCACCGCCCCGGTCAGCCACGGCACCGGTCCGGCGAGCAGTGAGCTCGCGACCCGCGTCGCGGCCGATGCCACCCGCGCCGGGAACCAGCGCGCGTCCGGGACGAGGTAGGCGTAACCGGGGCTGTAGAAGTACAGGGTCTGCTGCGTGTAGACGGCGCGGAACGTGGGATCGTCGATCACCACGCCGTCGGGCGCGACCGAGATGCGCCACTCCCCGTTCTCCCTGACCAGCTGGTAGTTCAGACCGACCGGGGCCGTGCTCCCGACGGGATGGAACGCGCCGACGGCGTCGATGTTGGCGACGGGGGTCACCTCCACGCGCCACAGCGAGCCCTGGTCGTCATAGCTGCGGTTGCGCCCGTCGTCGACGGTGACCGACTCGTCCGGGTTCCAGTTGGCCGCCATGGACCGTGTCAGGTACTCACGGGCGATGGCGAAGTTGTTCTTGGGGCTGGACGCGGCATCGATGAAGCCCTGGACGATCCGCTGCTGGCTCGCGCCCTTCTCGGGCGGCGACGGGTTGAAGTCCAGGTCGAGCGGGTCGTTGACCTGCGCGACCGGCGCGCCCTGCCGCACGGGTCCGGAGTCCGGGATGCTCGCGCACGCGGCGAGCGCCACCAGCACCAGTGCGGTCGCCGACGCCACCGCGGCACGCACGCCCCACGACCGCCTGCGCCCGCTCATGCGTGGGCCTCGCTCCCGGTCGGGGACGGGTTCGTCGCGGGCATGGTCGCCCCGGCGTCGGCCGGGGGAAGCGGCAGAGGGGATGCGGTGATCTCGCGTCCGACGACGCGCGGAAGGGTCAACCGGAAACACGAACCTGCCCCCGGCGCCGACCAGACCTGCAGCCAGCCGGAGTGCAGCGTCGCGTCCTCCAGCGAGATCGCGAGTCCGAGGCCCGTCCCGCCGAGCGTCCGTTTGCGCGACGGGTCGGCCCGCCAGAACCGGTCGAACACATGGCCCGTGTCCTGCGGACTCATCCCGATGCCGTAGTCGCGCACGGTGAGGGCGACGGCGCTCTCGTTGCTGTCGACGGTGACGACGACCGGACGCCCCTCGCCGTGCTCGATCGCGTTGCCGATCAGATTGCGCACGACCCGGCGGATGCGCCGGGGGTCCATCGGCACGTCGAAGTAGCCGCCGGGGGCGTCGAGGATCAGCTCGGAACCGTTCTGCTCGGCCAGCGTCCTGAGCTCGTCGACGCAGTCCTCCGCGAGCCGGACGAGGTTGGTGGGCTCGGCGTCGAGCACGACCGACCCTGCGTCGTAGCGGCTGATCTCGAGCAGGTCGGAGAGCAGACGGTCGAACCGCTCGATCTGGGTGTGCAGCAGCTCGGCCGTCCGGGCGGTTGCCGGAGCGAACCCCTCCCGCTGGTCGAAAATGACGTCGCCGGCCAGCCGAATGGTGGTCAGCGGTGTGCGCAACTCATGCGACACGTCCGACACGAACCGCTGCTGCAGTTGCGACAGCGTCGCCAGCTGGTTGATCTGGCTCTGGAGGCTGTCCGCCATCCCGTTGAACGACCGGGCGAGGGTCGCGAACACGTCCTCACCCCGCTCCGGGATGCGGACGGCCAGATCGCCGGCGGCGAGCCGCTCGCTGGTGCGCGCTGCGACACGGATCGGCTCGACCACGAACCGCACGATCACCCAGGTGATGGCGCCGATGAGCAGGATGAGGGCGAGGCCGGCCAGCAGGAGGGTGTTCTGCACGAAGAGCAGCGTGTTCTCCGAGTCGCGCAGGTTGTAGCCGATGTAGAGCTCGTACTTGCCGTACGACGGCAGCGTGAGCTGCGATCCGACCACGATTCCCGGGTCGGTGTCGCCTCCGGCAGGCAGGGCGACCGACTGGTAGTACTGCTTCGATCCGCCGTTCTGCACCTTCTCGCGCAGTTCGGGCGAGATGACCGAGTTCATCGCCGGGCTGCCCCGGTCGGGCGGGGCGAGGATGCCGGTGTCCTGACCGGGCACCCGGTACGCCGCGACGAGACGGCTCGAGGTCGAGGCCTGCACGCTCTGCAGGACGGTGTTGAGCAGATTCTTGCCCGCATCCCCGGAGGACACGTCGGAGGCGTTGAGGGTCGACTGCGCGGTGGTGGTCGCGCGGCTGGAATCGCGGAGGGCCTGGTCGAGCCGCGACTGGTACAGGTCGTTGCTGATGCTCAGCGACATGTACACGCCGGTGACGAGGATGGCGACACCGGTGAGCAGCAGCGTGATGGCGACGGTCCGCAACTGCAGCGAGCTGCGCCACAGGCGCGCGAGACGGGTGGGCGCCTGGCGCCACCAGTCCCGAGTCGGCCACCGCGCGCCCATCCGTGGCTCCGGTCGCTAGGCCGCGGCGCCGGCGCGGTAGCCGACGCCGCGCACGGTCATGACGATCTTCGGGTTGTCCGGATCCTGCTCCACCTTGGCGCGGAGGCGCTGCACGTGCACGTTCACCAGACGCGTGTCCGCCTTGTAGTGGTAGCCCCAGACCTGCTCGAGCAGCATCTCGCGCGTGAAGACCTGCTGCGGCTTGGAGGCGAGTGCGAGCAGGAGGTCGAACTCCAGCGGGGTGAGCGCGATGCGGGTGTCTCCGCGGCGTACCTCATGCCCGGCGACGTCGACGATGAGGTCGCCGACCGTCAGCTCGTCGGTCGGCGGCGCGGCGGGCGCCGGACGCAGCCGGGTGCGGATGCGGGCGACCAGCTCCTTCGGGTTGAAGGGCTTCACCATGTAGTCGTCCGCCCCGGACTCGAGGCCCTTCACGACGTCGGCGGTGTCGGACTTCGCGGTGAGCATGATGATCGGGGTGCCCGACTCGGCCCGGATGCGACCGCACACCTCGATCCCGTCGAGGCCGGGGAGCATCAGGTCGAGCAGCACGAGGTCGGGCTTGGACGACCGGAAGGTGTCCACTGCGAGGGATCCGTCTTCGCAGAACACGGGGTCGAATCCCTCGGTGCGGAGGACGATGCCGATCATCTCCGCAAGCGCGGTGTCGTCGTCGACAACCAGGATGCGACTAGTCATGTGCGAAGTTCCCCGAACCCCTCTCGAGCGGCCTCTGGCCGTGAAGTGACATGACCAGCGTAATGGAGCAGTCTGCTACCAGCTTGAATGAAACCATTACGTGCCCTGTGGATGGGACAGCGCGCGCGAGAGCACTGTGCCAGCATGGGAGCAACGCACGGGGGGAACGAAAGGTACGGCGTGAGCGACGAACAGAACTGGCAGGCGCCCGGCTCGAACGGGTCGACGCCGCAAGGCGGGCAGCAGCAGCAGCCACAGTACGGGCAGCAGCAGCCGCAGTACGGGCAGCCGCAATACGGGCAGTACGGTCAGCAGCCGGGATGGCAGCAGCCGCCTGCCGGGCAGCCGGGATGGCAGCAGGCCTACCCGCCGGGTGGCGCACAGCCCGCCTGGACTCCTCCGCCGAAGCCCGGCCTGATCCCGCTGCGGCCCTTGACGCTCGGCCCGCTCCTCGCCGCCCCGTTCCAGGCCCTCCGCCGCAACCCGCGGATCACCGTCGGCGCGGCGCTTCTGCTGCAGGGCATCCCGTCCATCGTGGTGAGTGTCGTGATCGCCGGGGGGATCGGCCTGCTGGCCGGTCGCGTCTTCTCCGCTGAAGCGCGGGATCAGCCGGCGCTCCAGGCCGGCTTCATCGGCGGCACGATCCTGCTCGGCGTGCTCTCGCTCGTCATCACGACCGTGTTCAGCGCCCTGCTCCAGGGCGTGATCGTCGGCGACGTCGCCCGGGAGTCCCTCGGCGACAAGCTGACCTTCCGGGCCCTGTGGCAGCTGGTCCGCGGGCGGATCGGTGCACTGATCGGATGGACGCTGCTCTTCGCTCTCGCCTGGATCGTCGTGATCGCCCTGGTCGTCGCGGTCGTCGTCGCGCTGGCCGCGCTCGGTGGGAGCGCCGGGGCCATCGGAGCAGTGCTCGTGGGCGTCGTCGGCGGCCTCGCCCTGATCCCGCTGGCCTTCTGGATCAACACCAAGCTGGCGATGGTGCCGAGCGTGATCGTGCTCGAACGCCTGCCGCTGACGCAGGCGGTCGCGCGGTCGTGGCGCCTCACCACCGGCTACTTCTGGCGGACGCTGGGCATCATCCTGCTGGTCGGTGTGATCGTCTACGCCATCACGCAGACGGTCGCGATCCCGTTCGGCATCATCGGTGGCCTCGCGGGCGGGGTGTTCGCGCCGACGTCGGCGACCTCGGCCGATCCCATGCAGGAAGTGCTCGTCACGCAGCTGAGCGTCAATGTGCTCTCCAGCATCGTGACCTCGATCATCGGTGCCATCGGCAGCGTCATCCAGACGGCAGCGGTCGCACTGCTCTACATCGATCTCCGCATGCGAAAGGAAGGGCTCGACCTCCAGCTGGTGCGCTTCGTCGAAGGCCGCCAGACGGGACAGGAGCTGCCCGACCCCTATCTTCCGCAGGCTCAGCAGCCGCAGCAGCAGTATCAGCCTCCGCAGCCGCCCGCCGGGTGGCCGAACGCCTGACCGTGATCCGCTTCGACGTCCCGGTCGACCCCAGCTCGCCGGAAGCGCAGGACTGGCTGCGCGGGGAACTGTCGCGCCCGGAATACCAGGCGGCGAAGCCGACGTGGTTCGATCTCGCGTCGAAAGCCGTGCAGGACTGGATCGGCTCGCTGTTCCAGGGTCCGGGCGGCGACGCCGCACCCGTCCTGCTCCTCGTCGTCGTGCTGGTGATCGCCGGCCTGATCGTGGCCGCATTCTTCCTGTTCGGGCGGCCACGGGTCAATCGCCGCTCCGCTCTGGATCGGCGCGCGTTGTTCGGAGCGGACGAGGCGCGCAGCGCCGCCGACCTGCGTGCTTCCGCCGAACAGGCGGCACGTCAGGGCGACTGGGTGACCGCTGTCGAGGAGCAGTTCCGCGCGATCGCCGTCTCGCTCGACGAGCGCACGCTCGTCCACGTGACTCCGGGAACGACGGCGAACGAGTTCGCCGCGCACGCCGCGCGGATCGCGACCGACGAGGGCGACGCGCTCCGGCAGGCCGCCCGCGCGTTCGATGAGGTCCGCTACCTCGACCGGCCCGGCACCGAGGCCGCGTACCAGCACCTCGTCGCGCTGGATCAGCGGCTGCAGCGCGTGCGGGCCCAGCTGCCGGCGGTGAACGCGTGAGCGCCCCGTCGCCGGTGCGCGGCCCGGAGACGGTCCAGCGTGAGACGCGCAATTCGCAGGCGACGACGGCTCAGGCTGCGACGGCTCAGACCCCGACGGTCCGTCAGACCGCGCGCCGCGCGCTCCCGTGGATCGTGCTCGCCGTGATCGCGGTCGTCATCGCACTCGGCGGTGCGCTGCTCACCGGCGGACGCGTCGCGCCGGGCGAGACGCTCGACGCGACCAACCCCGCACCCGCCGGAGCGAAGGCGGTCGCGCAGGTCCTGCGCGGGCAGGGGGTGGATGTTCGGACGGTGTCGACACTCGACCGTGCGACCGCGGCCGCCGATGACGGCGCCACCGTGCTCGTCTACGATCCCCTCGGCAATCTGACCTCGGACGGCTATCGTGCCCTGACCGGCGAGGGACGGACGCTGGTCGTCGTCGAACCGGACTTCGAGGCCCTGCAGACTCTCGATCGCGATGTGACGGCGGCGGGGGCACCGCGTGGTCCGGCTCCCGCCGACTGCGACGTGCCCGCCGCCGAGCGCGCCGAACGCATCGACCCGCGCACCACGTCCACGACGGAGGATGTGGTCGTCCCCGGAACCTTCCGGGTGGCCGACGACGCTGCCGCGTGCTTCTCGGACACCGGCGGGCGCTCCTCGCTCGTGCGCACCTCCTTCAACGCCTCACCCGTCTACCTGCTGGGATCTGCCGCCGTCCTGACAAATGACGGCATCGACCGCCTCGGCAATGCGGCCCTCGCCCTCAACCTCCTCGGCGGCCACCGCACTCTGGTCTGGTACCTGCCCTCCCTCGACGACCGTCCGGTCAGTGGGCCGCCGGACATCGCGGAGCTCACACCCGGGTGGGTGACCCCGGTGATGCTGCTGCTCGTCGTGGTGTTCATCGCTGCTGCGATCTGGCGCGGGCGCCGGTTCGGCCCTCTCGTCGTCGAGAGCCTGCCGGTGGTGGTCCGCGCCGGCGAGACCCGCGAGGGCCGTGCGCGCCTCTATCAGCGGTCGTCCGCGCGGCTGCGCGCGGCCGACGCCCTGCGCGTCGGAACCATCGGCCGGCTCTCCGCCCTCGCGGGTCTGCCGACCACGGCAACCGTGCCGGAGGTCGCCGACGCCGTCGCCGCGATCACGCGCCGCGACCGACTGGCCGTCCGCGACCTGCTGGTCGAGCGCATCCCCCAGACCGACCGCGACCTGATCGCGTTGTCCGACGAACTCGCGGAGCTCGAGAGAGCCACCGCGTCCGCCGTTACGCCCTCCGCAGGGCCCGACCGGAAGAATGGATGAATGACAGACGTCACGACGGGGACGGCGTTCCCCTCCTCCCCCGGCGCACCCGCTGACGCGGCGCGCCTCCGCTCCGCCCTCTCCGCCGTGCGGACCGAGGTGGGCAAGGCGGTCGTCGGACAGGACGGCGCCGTCACGGGTCTCATGATCGCGCTGCTGGCGCGCGGCCACGTGCTGCTGGAGGGCGTGCCCGGTGTGGCGAAGACCCTGCTGGTCCGCTCGCTCAGCCAGGCCCTCAGTCTCGACACCAAGCGCGTGCAGTTCACCCCCGACCTCATGCCGGGAGACGTCACCGGCTCGCTGGTCTACGACGCCCAGACCGGCGGTTTCGTCTTCCGTGAGGGGCCGGTGTTCACGAACATCCTGCTCGCGGACGAGATCAACCGGACGCCCCCGAAGACCCAGTCGGCCCTGCTCGAGGCCATGGAGGAGCGTCAGGTCAGCGTGGACGGCGTCAGCCGCCGCCTGCCGGTCCCGTTCATCGTGGCGGCGACGCAGAACCCGATCGAGTACGAGGGCACCTACTCCCTTCCGGAGGCGCAGCTCGACCGCTTCCTTCTCAAGCTCACACTCGATGTGCCCGAGCGGGACACCGAGGTGGAGGTGCTCCGCCGTCACGCCGCAGGGTTCAACCCGCGCGATCTTGCAGCCGCCGGAGTGACGCCCGTGCTCAGCGCCGCCGAGCTCCAGGCGGCGCGGGAGTCCGCAGCCCTGGTCGGCGCGAACGCCGACGTTCTCGCGTACATCGTCGACCTCGCGCGCGCGACCCGCCGCAGCCCCTCCGTGCGCCTCGGCGTGAGCCCGCGCGGCACCACCGCGCTGCTCGCCGCCGCCAAGGCCTGGGCGTGGCTCTCCGGCTACGAGTCGATCACACCGGACCATGTGCAGGCGATGCTCGTGCCGGTGTGGCGCCACCGCATCCAGCTCCGCCCGGAGGCCGAGCTCGAAGGGGTGGGCGCCGACGCGATCCTGCGGTCGATCCTGCAGCAGGTCCAGGTTCCGATCTAGGCCCCCGCTGTGACCGTATCCGGACGTTTCGTCGCCCTGCTCGCGCTCGGCGCGCTTCCCGTCGTGCTGCTCGGCGGTGCGACGGGGATGGCGTACGCCGTGCTCGGCGGCTGGTTGCTGCTCTGCGTCGTCCTCGGGCTGCTCGACCTCCTCCTGGCCGCGTCCCCGCGTGCGGTCGCGCTCGAGCGCACGCTGCCCGGCCGCGTGCGTCTCGGCGCCGAGGCCGTCTCCGAGTTGTACGTGACGAACACCGGCCGCCGGAGGCTGCACGGAACGGTCCGCGACGCCTGGGAGCCGTCGGCAGCCGCCGAACCGACCCGGACGAAGGTCGACATCCCCTCGGGCGAGCGGCGCCGGGTCGTGGCGTCCCTGCGACCGTGGCGGCGCGGCGAACGCCGCGTGAGGAACGTGACGGTGCGGTCGTGGGGGCCCCTGCACCTGTGGGCTCGTCAGGCGACCCTCGACGCTCCCGGTCGCATCCGCGTCCTCCCGCCGTTCACCGCCCGGAAGCACCTGCCGTCGCGCCTGGCGCGGCTGCGCGAGCTGGAGGGCAGCACGAGCGTCCTGCTCCGCGGCCAGGGGACGGAGTTCGACTCGCTGCGCGAGTACGTGCGCGGCGACGACGTGCGCTCCATCGACTGGCGGGCCACGGCACGGCGGCACGATCCCAACGGCGGGCATGGCGCACGTGTGATGGTGCGGACGTGGCGCCCCGAGCGGGACCGCCGGGTCATCGTCGTGATCGACTCCGGCCGGACCTCCGCGGCCCGCGTGTCCGACGAGCCGCGCATCGACACCGCCTTCGAGGCGGCGCTGCTCCTCGCGGCCCTCGCCACCCGCGCCGGCGACCGTGTCGACATGGTCGCCTACGACCGCATGGTGCGCGGTCGGGTGCAGGGCGCGACGGGCCCGGAGCTGCTCTCACGAATGGTGGATGCGATGGCCGGCATCGAGCCGGCCCTCATCGAGATGGACTGGTCCGCCATCCCGGCCCAGGTCTCCGCGCTGACCTCGCAGCGCTCGCTGGTCGTGCTGCTCACCTCGATCGAGTCCCCCGGAGGCTCCCGGGGGTTGCTCTCCGTGCTTCCACAGCTCACGGCGAAGCATCTGGTCGTCGTGGCGAGCGTGATGGATCCGGACACAGTTGCGGCCACCGGCGAACGCCGTGACCGTGCCGAGGTGTACCGCGCCGCTGCGGCGGAGCGTTCGCTGCTCGACCTCAGCCGCGTCGCCGCGGCGGTGAAGCGCCTCGGCGGCGACGTCGTGACGGGGTCACCGGCCGATCTGCCGCCCGCGCTGGCTGACCGCTATCTGGCCCTGAAGGCGGCCGGTCGGCTCTGAACCGCGGTTGTCGTCAGGCGGCGACGATGCGGCGCGCGCCCGCCTCGAACTCCTCGAGGTCGCCGGTCTCCCCCGCGCGCACGGCCCGTCGGCCGAGCACCAGCATGTAGGCGAGGAACGCCGCCAGCGCGAGAGCGCCGATGCTGATCTTCGCCCACACGGGCAGCCCCGACGGCGTCACGAAGCCTTCGATCAGTCCCGAGATGAACAGCGAGATGGCGCAGCCGACGGCGACCGTGAAGAGTGCCCGGCCGTCCTCGGCGAGCGCCTGGCCGCGAGTCCGCGGCCCCGGGGCGATCCACGCCCAGAAGATGCGGAGCCCTGCCGCGGCCGCCACGAAGACGCTCGTGAGCTCGAGCATGCCGTGCGGCAGGATGTACGAGAACATCACGTCGCCGCGCCCGTAGGCGAACATCACGCCGGCCGCCGTGCCGACGCCGACGGCGTTCTGGATGAGCACGTAGGGCACGAACAGCCCGGTGATTCCGAAGGCGATGCACTGAGCGGCGATCCACGCGTTGTTCGTCCACACCTGCCCGGCGAACGACGCCGCCGGGTTGTTGGAGTAGTAGTCGATGAAATCGTGCTCGACGTACTTCCGGAGGTTGGCGTCGTCGCCCAGGTTGCGGAGCACATCCGGGTTGCCCGTGATCCACAGGGCGTACAGCGTCGCGATCACGATCGTCGCGACCGTCACGCCGAGGACGATCCACCGCAGCCGGTACAGGGCGGCGGGCAGCTGGAGCACGAAGAAGCGGGGCAGCTGGGCGAACAGATTCGCTCCTGCGCCGGTGAATCGCAGCCGAACTGACGACAGCGCGAGCGAGAGCCGGTCGCCCGCCGCCGTCGCGCCGGCGCTCGTCTGGATGGCCGACAGGTCGGCCGCTCCCGACTGGTAGAGGTCGATCAGGCGGTCGGCCTCCGGGCCGTCGAGGCGTCGCTTCGACGCCAACCGGGAGAGTTCTTCCCAGTCGGCGCTGCGCGCGGCGGTGTAGGCGTCGAGGTCCATCTGCTTAGATGATATCTATGATGCAGGCCGGGGCGGGGAACGTGTCTCAGGACGACCGCGAACTGGTCACGGGCGAGGCCGTCGCCCTCGACGTGAAGCCGGCCAGCTACATCCTGCGGGCCGCCGGCACCATCATCGACTGGCTGGCCTACCTGCTCGTCATGTTCGGCTGCATCGTGCTGCTCGCGTACACGGGCGCCGGGCTCGACGAGGCCCTCGCGCGGGCGCTGGTCATCCTGATCCTGGTGTTCGGGATGGTGATCCTGCCCACCACGGTCGAATTGCTTTCGCATGGCCGATCCCTCGGCAAGCTGGCGGTCGGGGCACGCATCGTCCGCGACGACGGCGGGGCCACCGGTTTCCGGCACGCGTTCATCCGCGCGCTGGTCGGCGTGCTCGAGATCTTCCTGACGTTCGGGTCGATCGCAGCACTGACCGGCCTCCTCAACAGCCGCTCCAAGCGCCTCGGCGACCTCCTCGCGGGCACGTACAGCCAGCTGGTCCGCGTGCCGCGGCCGACCCCGCTCCCCCTCTACCTCGCGCCGCACCTGACCGCCTGGGCCGCGACGGCGGATGTCGCCCGCCTGCCCGACCGCCTCTCGCGCCGCATCGCCCAGTTCGTCCGCCAGGCGCCCGACCTGACTCCCGCGGCTCGTCACGGGCTCAGCACCGAGCTCGCCCGGGAGGCCGCCCCGTACGTCTCACCGCTGCCACCGGTCGACGCTGAGACCTTCCTCGTCGCCGTCGCGGTGCTGCGCCGCGACCGCGACGCCCGTGGACTGGCTCTCGAGAAGCAGCGCCTCGACCGGCTGGACCCGGTGCTCGGCGCTCTCCCGCACGGTTTCCCCGACCGCTGACCGCCCCTCCTGTCGCCGCCCGCCCCCTGACTGGAGACGCCATGACGCACCGCCGCCGCATCATCGACCTCAGCCACCGCATCCGCGCGGGCCTCGTGACCTATCCCGGCCTCCCCGCGCCGACGATCGAGCCGCACCTGACGCGCGAGGCGTCCCGGTCCGTGTACGCCGCGGGGACCGAGTTCGCGATGGATGTCATCACCATGATCGGCAACACCGGCACCTACCTGGACAGCCCCTTCCATCGCTACGCGGACGGCGCGGACCTCGCCGGTCTCGACCTCGACACGCTCGTCGGTCTGCCGGCGGAGGTCGTCCGCCTGACCGGGCGGGAGGAACGCGGCATCACGGTGTCGGCGCTGGAGGGCCGTGCAGAGCGGGGCTCCGCGGTGCTGCTGCACACCGGCTGGGATGCGCATTTCGGGACGCCGTCATACGCCACGGGCGCCCCGTTCCTCACCGAGGACGGCGCGCGAATGCTCGCTGATGCCGGTGTCGCGCTCGTCGGCATCGATTCGCTCAACATCGACGACGCCGAGTCGGGCGGCAGCAGGCCGGCGCACAGCATCCTGCTTGCCGCGGGCATCCACGTCGTCGAGCACCTCACCGGGCTGGGCGCGCTCCCGGAGCGCGGGGCCCTGTTCACGGCGGTGCCGCCGGCCATCGAGGGATTCGGCACGTTCCCGGTGCGCGCCTTCGCGGAAGTGCCGGCCGCCGACTGACGCGTGACCGCGCTCAGTCGTGCAGGATGCGCTGGAACAGCACGTGGTCCTGCCAGCGGCCCGCGATCTTGAGATAGTTCGGGGCGACACCGATCCGCTCGAATCCGGCGCGGGTCAGGACTGACTGGGAGGCATGGTTGGCGAGCAGCGTCGCCGCCTGGATGCGGTGCAGGCCGTACTCGTCGCGTGCCGCGTCGATGAGCGCACCGAGCGCCGCGGAGGCGAGCCCCCGGCCGACGTGGTCGCGGTCGAGCCAGTAGCCGACGCTCGCCGACTGGAACGCGCCGCGGACGAGCTGGCTGAGCGTGAACCCGCCGGCGATCTGGTCGCCGTCGGCGATCACGAGCGGGAGGGCCGCATCCACGTCGCGCAGCGCCAGTAGTTCACGCGTCTGAGCGAGCTGCCCGGCCTCCGTGAAGAAGTCCTCCGTGCGAGTCGGGTCCCACGGGGCCAGGTGCCCGCGATTGCGCTGGTAGGCGGCGGCGAGCGCCCCGGCGTCCTGCTCTCTCCGCACCCGGAGGATCAGGCCGTCGGGAAGCTCCCGGTCGGCGAAGTCGAGGACCATCAGTAGCGGTAGTGGTCGACCTTGTAGGGACCGTCGACCGGGACGCCGATATAGGCGGCCTGCTCGTCGGTGAGCGTCGTCAGCTCGACACCCAGCGCGTCAAGGTGCAGGCGCGCGACCTTCTCATCGAGGTGCTTGGGCAGCACGTACACGCCGACCGGGTAGTTCTCCGGCGACACGTACAGCTCGAGCTGCGCGAGCACCTGGTTGGTGAACGAGTTGCTCATGACGAAGCTGGGGTGGCCGGTGGCGTTGCCGAGGTTCATCAGACGGCCCTCGGAGAGCACCAGGATGCTGCGGCCGGTCGGCAGGCGCCACTCGTGCACCTGGGGCTTGATCTCGACCTTCTCCGCGCCGGGCAGTGCCTCGAGCGACGCCATGTCGATCTCGTTGTCGAAGTGGCCCACATTGGCGACGATGGCGAGGTGCTTGAGGCCGAGCAGGTGGTCGAGGGTCACCACGTTCACGTTGCCCGTTCCGGTGATGAGGATGTCGACCTGGTCGATCACCGACTCGAGCCGGGCGACCTGGTAGCCGTCCATCGCCGCCTGCAGCGCGTTGATCGGGTCGACCTCGCTGACGATGACGCGCGCTCCCTGGCCGCGGAGCGCTTCCGCCGCACCCTTGCCCACATCGCCGTAGCCGGCGACGAACGCGACCTTGCCGCCGATGAGGACGTCGGTCGCGCGGTTCAGGCCGTCCGGGAGGGAGTGGCGGATGCCGTACTTGTTGTCGAACTTGCTCTTGGTGACCGAGTCGTTGACGTTGATCGCCGGGAAGAGCAGCTGGCCGTCCTTGGCCAGCTCGTACAGTCGGTGCACGCCCGTGGTGGTCTCCTCGGTGACGCCGAGGATGTCGGCGGCGATCCGGGTCCAGCGGTCCGTGGAGGCGGCGAGCGACTCGCGCAGAGCCGCCAGGATGACGCGGTACTCGTGGCTGTCGGACGCGGCGTCCTCCGGCACGGCGCCTGCGAGCTCGAACTCGCGGCCCTTGTGGACGAGCAGGGTCGCGTCGCCGCCGTCGTCGAGGATGAGGTTCGGGCCGAGGTAGTCGGCGCCGTCGGCGGCGGCCTCCGTCGACCAGTCGAAGATCTGCTGGGTGCACCACCAGTATTCCTCCAGCGTCTCGCCCTTCCAGGCGAATACGGGGACGCCCGCAGGCGCCTCGGGGGTGCCGGTCGGGCCGACGGCGATCGCGGCGGCCGCCTCGTCCTGCGTGGAGAAGATGTTGCAGCTGGCCCAGCGCACCCGGGCGCCGAGCGCGACCAGGGTCTCGATCAGCACGGCGGTCTGCACGGTCATGTGCAGGGAGCCGGCGATGCGCGCACCGGCGAGCGGCTTCGCGTCGCCGAACTCCGCGCGGAGGGCCATCAGCCCGGGCATCTCGTTCTCGGCGAGCCGGATCTGGTGCCGCCCGGCGGCGGCGAGGGAGAGGTCGGCGACCTTGAACGGCAGGGCGGTGGTGGCACTAGCAGGCATGGCCTCTATTGTGGCATGCCCTCCCCGCTGCGTCCCGGGGATGACGCTCAGGCGCGGATGAGCGCGAGCACCTCGTCGCGGATGCGCGCCATCGTCGCCTGGTCGGCCGCCTCGACGTTCAGTCGCAGCAGCGGCTCGGTGTTGGACGGGCGCACCGAGAACCACCAGAACGGCTCGTCCTGCCCGACCCGGCCGGTGACCGTGAGGCCGTCGAGCTCGTCGAAGTCGGCGCGCGGCGTGAACGCCTCCACGATGCGGGTGAAGGCCGCTGGGACGTCCGCGACGGTCGAGTTGATCTCCCCCGACATCGCGTACGGCGTGTAGCGGGCGGACAGCTCGGACAGCGGGCGGTCCTGCGCACCGAACTCGGCGAGCAGGTGCATCGCCGCGAGCATCCCGTTGTCGGCGCTCCAGAAGTCGCGGAAGTAGTAGTGCGCCGAGTGCTCGCCGCCGAACACGGCGCCGGAGCGGCGCATCGCATCCTTGATGAGGGTGTGGCCGACGCGGGTCCGCAGCGGAACCGCCCCCGCTGCCTCGATCGTCTCGGGGACGATGTTCGACGTGATGAGGTTGTGGATGACGGTGATCTCCGCGTCCGGATCCTCGGCCCGAGCCCGCGCGATCTCTCGCAGGGCGACGATCGCGGCCACGGCGGACGGCGTGACGGCCGAACCGCGCTCGTCCACGACGAAGCAGCGGTCGGCGTCGCCGTCGAAGGCGAGACCGAGGTCGGCGCCGTGCTCGACGACCGCGCGCTGCAGGTCCACGATGTTCTTCGGCTCCAGCGGGTTGGCCTCGTGGTTGGGGAACGTGCCGTCGAGCTCGAAGTACAGCGGGATGACGGTGATCGGAAGCGCAGAAAGCCCGGCGGCCTCTTCGAGCACGGCCGGAACGGTCAGCCCGCCCATCCCGTTGCCCGCGTCGACCACGACCCTGATCGGCCGGATGCCGCTCAGGTCGACGAGCGAGCGCAGGTAGGCGGCGTAGCGCTCGAGCACATCCTCCTCGCGGAAGGATCCCGGGCGGTCGACGGCGGGGATGCCGTCGCGCAGGTACTCGGCGGCACGGTCGCGCACCGCACCGAGGCCGGTGTCCATGCTGAGGCCCTGGGCACCGGCCCGAGAGAGCTTGATGCCGTTGTACGTCGCGGGGTTGTGGCTCGCTGTGAACATCGCGGCCGGCGCCTGCAGAGAGCCGGAGGCGAAGTACGACTCGTCGGTGGAGCACAGCCCGATCGACACGACGTCGGCACCGCGCGCCTGCGCTCCGCGGGCGAAGGCCGCGGCGAAAGCCGGAGAGGAGTCGCGCATGTCGTGGCCGACGATGACGTCGGTCCCCGCGGCCTCCACCTCGTCGACGAAGGCCGCGGCGATGGCCTCGACGACCTCCTCCGTGAGGTCCTTCCCGACCAGTCCACGGATGTCGTAGGTCTTGACGACGGACTGCAGACGCGGGTCGGTGATGCTCATGGCCCTAACCTATCGCGACGGCCGCCCCGGATGCCGGAGCCGGGCGCCGGAGTCAGGCGCCGGAGTCAGGCGTCGGCGACGCTGACGTGCCGGACGATCTGCCAGCCCTGCGGTGCGGAGAGCCGCTCGGCGTGGATGGCGCACAGGTCGTACGAGTGCGGCTCGTGCTTCAGGCTCAGCGGTCCGAGCACGGCCATCGAGTCGGCGTAGACGTAGGTGAGCGTCTGCACGGCATCGCGAGGACACGCGACACGGGAACAGGGACGGCTCAACATCGGGCTCAGACTACCGGACGGCGGCCGACGTAGGATGGCGACATGCCCCGCAACCGCCGCACCAGCAGTCAGACCCCGGCGACCAGCCGCTGGCGGAGCAGGCACGGCCGTGGCGCGCGGGGGCCGGTGACCGGCCCGCACCTGCCGATGCTCCAGAACCGGATCGATTTCTTCGACATGACCGTCGCATCCACCGCCGACTACCTCAAGGGCGTCTGGCCGGAGGAACTGGCGAACGTCCACTTCGAGGTCGCGGCGACTCCGATCGGCAACTCGGGCGCCGACGGCGTCGACCGCTGGCGGGTGGATGCGGTCCACCGGCGCATCGTCCTCTACCGGGTGCCCATCCAGCGCCTGACCAAGCTGCACCACGACGACGAGCTGCACCGGCGCATGTACATCGAGGGATGCGTCTTCCGCGCGGTCGCCGAGCTGCTCGGCAAGGACCCGTGGGACCTCGCCCCCGACCGCTACCGGCACTTCTGATCCGGCACGTCTGATCGGCGAGGGGCGATCCGCCCCTCCGGTCAGTTCGGGTAGACCGTGATCGGTGCGGCGAGCGGACCGGGCGGAGTGAGCGCGAAGCTGCTCGCGCGACCGTCCGCGGCGAAGCTGATGCTGCCGCGCAGGCCGTCCGCGCCCGTGATGCGGTAGCTGTCCGGTGCGACGCGCAACAGCGCGCCTCCCTCCGCGGGGACCGTCAGCGTGGCGGGCTTGCTGCCGGGTGCGAGCCCCTGCACCGTCACCGTCTTGTCGGCCTCGCCGGCGTTCGCGAAGTGGAAGGTGGCCGCGCCGTCCGTCGGGACGGTTGCGAGCAGATCCTTCTGGAGCGGCTGGGCCGACGAGAACCAGGTGAAGTCGCGCGTCCTGGTCCCGATGACCGAGGTGCGGACCGCGGCGACGACGGGGACGTTCGCGTTCACGGTGACCGTGTAGTTGCCGTCCTTGAGGTGGTCGAGCGGAACCTCGGCGACTGTTCCCGCCTTGACGGTGGTGGCGTACGAGTCGCCCGCTGCCGTGCCGGCCTCGCCGACGGCGCCGATCGTGATCTGGGCGTCGGTGTCGCCGGGAACGAGGAGTCGGACGACCGGGTAGGTGAATCCGACGCCCTCCGCCGACTGCTCCGCCTGGACCGCCGCCATCGAGGCGATCGTGACCCCTGGGATGATCTGCTGGCGTGCCGGGGCGCCGGTCGGCCCGGCGAGTTCGGCTCCGCGCGGCTGGATGCCCTGCTCGAAGCTCTGCTGGAGCGATGCGGCGACCTCGCCGCCGGTCGTCTGCACACGGACGACCGGCGCCGCGGCGGATGGCACGAGCCCGGCGAGCGGGACGACCTTCTGGGATCCGGCCGGGACCAGGATGCCGGCGGCGCCCGGTGCGCTGACCGGGCCGGTCTCGGTGTACAGCGTCAGGTCGACCGTTGCATCGACCTCGCTCGCGTTCGAGAGCATCACAAGGCTCGTCTGGCCGAGGGAGGTCGAGCCGGCGGCGAGCCAGGTGTCGGCGCTCGGCTCGGCGCACGCAGCGGCGGCCAGCCCGAAGAGGTCGTCCGCGGCGGCCGTCTGGGACTGGGCGGCGGCGAACAGCGGCGGCTTCGTGGCGCCCTGCGGAGTGGAGACGGTCGCCACCAGCGGCGACTCGTCCGACGAGGACGTGTCGGCGTCCGGCTTCAGGGTGCTCGTGCGCACCTCTGCGCCTTCCGCGCGGGAGGTGTAGGTCGGGGCGCCGACTGCGCTCGGACGGGTGGCCTCTCCCGCGTCGGCCGCCAGCTGGAGCAGCGGCCCGGGGCAGATGCGCTGCTGATCCGCCGGTACGGGGGTCACGACCTGTGCGGGTGCCCCGATCGCGAAGTCGGGCAGCGGGAGCAGGGTGGCCCCGGCGACGGCTACGACGGCGATGCCGACGCCCACCAGGCCGCCGACGGCGCGCGCACCGATGCGGGCGATGCCTCTGCGGTCAGCCACGGTCGCCTCCCTCGAAGCTGCGTCGTGGTCGGATGATGGTCTCCTCCAGTCCGTCTTCGAGCGTCGTCGGCGACGGGGGCGTCGTCACGCGCTCCGGCTCGCGCTCGAAGGGGCGATCGGTGTCGTCGAGGGCGGTGTCGACGGGCTCGTCCCGGCTCGATTCGGGCTCGCCATCCGACGCGGACGGCAGCTCCGGCTCGCTCTCCGTGACCGGCTCGGTGTCCACGACCGGCTTGCTCTCCACAGCCGGCTCGCTCTCCACCGCCGGCTCGACGTCCGGAACGTCCTCCTCCTCGGCGGACTCCACGACGGCCTCGTCGTCCGGCTCCGCCTCGTACTCGTCGAGGCTCTCGTCCGCCACACCATCGGCGGCGGCCGGCGTCTCGGGCTCATCGTCTGGCTCGACCGCGGCCTCCTCACGGCGCCGACGGTCGGGCCGGCGGGCCGACAGCTCGGAGATGCGGTCTGCGGATCGCGTGGTCGGAATGGCCATCAGCACAGTGAGACCGACGACGATGCCCTGTACGAGCAGCACGATGACGCGCCAGATGCCTCCGGCGTTCGCGGGGATCTGGGCCGCGGCGGGGACATCGGACGTTCCTCGGTCGAAGGCCCAGAGCCGACCGGTGGAGGTGACGCCCACCGGCGCGAGCAGCGGGTTCGCATCCATCGCCACGGCCGCGCGCGTACGCGTGGCGTCGCCGGCCGCGACGTCCTGGCCCGGCAGGGCGGTCTGCGGGGGTGTCAGCAGAACGAAGTCGATGCCGAGGCGCTTCAGCTCGGCCGACGCATCGTATCCGCTTCGGGAGGAGAGGTTGCCCGCCAGCTGCGCCAGCGCCCGCTGGTCGGCCGTGAGCGCGCGCTGGGTGTCCGCGAGCGTCGACTGGTCGTCGAGCGTCTGACCGCTGCCCCGCACGATTTCGGCGCGGATGCCGCCCTCGCCCTGCGGGATGATGCGCAGCGTCCCGGTGCGCGGCTGCGTGGCCGCCTTGGCCGTGACGACGGCGGGCATCGTGCGGCCGTCGCTCTCGGCGACCTCGGCGTGACCCGTGAGGCTGACGATCCCGACCGGCACGACGGCGATCGCCAGCGTCACGATCGCGACCCAGGCCGGATAGACGGCGGCGCGTCCGATGGCGGACAGCGCGAGAACGGCGGCGCCGATGAGCCCGAGCCAGTACAGGCTCACCGCGGTGCCCGGCCAGATCGGGACGACGGTGCCGCCCGAGACCGCGACCTGCACGTGGAGGGCGGCGACGGCCGTCAGGAACCCGGCGAGGGCGACCAACAGGGCGACGATCGCCCGGACCGTGCCCCGCAAGAAGAGGGCGAGGATCGCCAGCACGCCGAGCGGCGCCAGCAGGATCGGGACGATCAGGTTGGCCGACGCCGTCGGCAGCTGCAGGGCGGTGGCGAGAGCATGCCAGCCGCCGAGGGTGCCGTCCGGGAAGCCGAGCGCGAGCTGCCAGGCCGGCGTCTGCCGTGCGTCCAGCGGGACGCCCGGGTCCGCGAAGATCGACAGCCAGGCTCCGCGGGCTCCCTGCTGCCAGACGAGCGGCGCGAACAGCACGAGGGCGGGCAGCGGGATGAACGCGATGCGCGCGGCGCGACGGCCGGCGAAGACGAGGGCGGCGATCCACGCGATGACGAGCGCCGGGATGAGGATCGGGGCGCACGCCGCCGTCGCTGCGGCGAGCAGGGCCGTGGTGGCGCTGGCCGCCCAGGACCGGCGGGCGGCGAGGCCGGCGAAGAACAGCCACGGCAGCAGGATGTGCGCGAGCACTGCCGACGGGCGCCCGCCCTGCAGAGCCACCAGCAGGGTCGGTGCCAACGCGTAGGCGAGCGCGGCGAACGCACGGAGCGTTGCCCGGGTGGTCAGCCGTGCGGCCGCGAGCCAGGCGCCGAGCGCCGCGAGCGGCACGGCGAGGATCCAGAGCAGCACGAGCGACTGGGACGGCTGCCAGAACGTCAGCGTTCCCAGGACCGCGAGCACCGCGGAGAACGGGTCAGCGGCGCCGACGAAGCCGAGGCTCGTGTCGCGCCAGCCGTAGCCGAGGTCCGCCCAGAGCTGGCCGACGGATGAGTCGAGCGGCAGGAGTCCGCCGCCGGAGAGCGCGCCGGAGCCGATGAGGGGGAAGAACAGGGCGACGCCGACGAGGAGCGCGGCGAGCACCGCCCAGCCGCCGCCGGTCCCGAAGAAGTCGAGGTCCTGCTTCTCGCCCTGCTGGCGGACCATCGCCGCTTCGTGTTTCAGCGCACGGGCGCGGCGCACCTCGGCGAACGGGATGCGCAGAGGGGCGACTGCCGCCCAGCTCACCTCGCGGGCGGCCGCGAGGCGCCGCCGGGCGCCGCTCACCGCGAGGCCGGAGAACGCCACCCGGAACGCGGCACCGAGTTCACCGCCGACCGAGCCCGGCTCCTTGCGCAGAAGCCGCAGGAGCCCGCGCAGGATGCCGAGCGGCACCAGGGTCAGCCAGTGCAGCGGGACGGCCCATCCGGGGGCGTACACCATCCGTCGATGCAACTGCGCACGGCGCCGCTCCCCCGACAGACGACGGCGCACCGTCCACTTCGACGAGAGGTTCGGCCCGGCGACGCCCTCCCCCGCGATGGCGACGCGCGCCTGAGCCACCAACGTGACGCGGAACCCGGCCAGGCGGGCCCGTGTGCAGAAGTCGAGACCGTCCTCGACGGTCGGCAGGGCGGGGTCGAAGCCCTCGAGCCGCTCCCAGAGCGCCTGACGGACGAGCATCCCCGCGCTCGAAACGGCCAAGACGTCGCTCAGGCCGTCGTGCTGAGCCTGGTCGAGCTCGTTCTCGACCAGCGGCACAGAGGCGCCGAACGGCGTCATCGCCTCACCGAACTCGCGGATCAGAGCCGGGTCATCCCAATCCACCAGCTTCGGACCGACCACGGCGACCGAGGGAGACACCTCGAGCGCCGCGAGCAGCGCCTCCAACGCCCCCGGTTCCGGCGCGGTGTCCTGCGCCAGCAGCCAGAGCAGCTGCTCCGAATCGGACGCGGGAGGCAGGACCCGCACAGCCGTCGCGACGGCAGCGCCGAACGGGAGCTTCTCGGGGACATTGAGCAGCTGGGTGGGCTGGGCTTCCGAGAGCAGACGGGCGGCGTCGTCGGAGGTCGCACAGTCGACGGCGATCACGGCGTCCGGTCGACGGGTCTGCTCCGCGAGGGCGTCGAGAGTGCGCTGCAGGCGGGGGCCGCCGCTGTGGGCGACGACGATGGCGGTGACTCTCGGATACATCGCCAGTCAGCCTAGGTCGGGCTCGCGCCGATCCCGTCTTTGGGTCGGGCGCGGCGCGGTTTCAGCGAACGAGTCAGCCGGCGCGCTTGCGGAGCTTGCGGCGCTCGCGCTCGGAGAGGCCGCCCCAGATCCCGAACCGCTCGTCGTTGGCGAGAGCGTATTCGAGGCACTGCGACCGCACCTCGCACGAGGTGCAGATGCGCTTCGCGTCGCGGGTCGAGCCGCCCTTCTCGGGGAAGAACGCCTCCGGATCCGTCTGAGCGCAGAGAGCGTCGGTCTGCCAGGCCAGCGGGTTGTCTTCTTCGACCTCCGCCGGTCGGACGCCCGGGACCCCGAGGCGGACCGGGTCGATGAACCAGTCGTCGGGTACCCCAGAACGATATTCAGGAACTGGCATATCGGTCTCCCCACCCATGAACTGCTGAAACACGAGATTCCCGCGTTGCCCTAATTACACCGTTGTCATTCGCTCACGTCAAGTCGCGAATCGTAAAGCCTTGACCGCAGGTCGAGAGTTCGCGACGCGCCGGAGAACGACAACAATCCCGACACGCCCGGTCGGCCGGGCCTGTCGGGAACGGTGTCAGGACGCCGCCTGGCGTGCTTCCCAGGCGCTGCGCACCATGTCCTCGAGCGAGTGACGCATCCTCCAGTCGAGATCGCGTGCTGCGAGGTCTCCCGAAGCCACGATCCTCGCGGGATCCCCTGCGCGTCGAGGCCCCACTTCTGGGGTGAAGGCGATTCCCGTCACCTCGGCCACCGTCCACATGATCTGGCCGACGGAGACGCCGTCGCCGCTGCCCAGGTTGTAGACGGGCTCGATCGCCTCGCCGGCGTCGAGTCGCTTCGCGGCCGCGACGTGCGAGACCGCCAGGTCGGCGACGTGGATGTAGTCGCGGACGCAGGTGCCGTCGGGGGTCGGGTAGTCGTTCCCGTTGATGCGAGGGGTGCGGCCGGCGACCAGGGCGTCGAAGACGAGCGGGAACAGGTTGTGAGGGCTGGTATCGCGGAGCGCCGGATCGCCCGATCCGACCACGTTGAAGTAGCGCAGGGAGGTGTGGCGGAGGCCCGCCGCGACGCCCTGGTCGCGCAGCAGCCACTCGCCGATCAGCTTCGACTCGCCGTAGGGCGACTCGGGGTTCTTGGGCGTCGCCTCGGTGACGATGTCGACGTCCGGCGTGCCGTAGACCGCGGCGGACGAGCTGAACACGACGGCATCGACGCCGGCGTCCTGCATCGCGGCGAGCAGCACCGCGGTGGCGGTCACGTTCTGCTCGTAGGTGTGAAGCGGCCGCTGAACGGACACACCGGCGTACTTGAAGCCGGCGACATGCACGACGCCGGAGACCGTGTTCTCGGCGAAAATGCGCGACAGCAGCTCGCCGTCGAGGATGGTGCCCCGGTAGAACGGCACATCCGCCGGCACGAACTCCTCGTGACCGCTCGACAGGTCGTCGACGACGACCACGTCCATCCCCTCGTCGAGGAACGCCCGCACGACGTGCGCTCCGATATAGCCTGCGCCTCCGGTCACCAACCACGCCACGTGCGGTCCTCCTGATCGTTCGTCAACGGGATGCCGCCAGACTATCGTCCGCTCGACGGACGCGACGGGCGCCCGCCCCGTCCTACGGTCGGAGCATGCGCACCATCACGGCCGTCCGGGTCTGGCTCGTCGTCTTCCTCGTCGGACTCGTCCTCAGCGGACTGACCGCGTTCCCGCTGGAGGCCGAACTCCGCTGGGCGTCCCAGGTCCTGCACTTCACGCCGGCGCCCGCACTGCTGCCCGACCTCGTCCACTGGGTGGACCGCGTCCGCGACGCGGTCACCGACACGGGGACGCGCTACCCGTTCCTCGCCTACGGGACGGACTGGCTCGCGTTCGCGCACCTCGTCATCGCGGTGGCGTTCATCGGCCCGCTGGTCGATCCCGTCCGCAACATCTGGGTGATCCGGTTCGGGATGATCGCCTGCGCCGGCGTCATCCCGCTCGCGCTGATCGCGGGCGCCGCGCGCAGCATCCCGATCGGCTGGCAGCTGATCGACATGTCGTTCGGTGTGTTCGGGGTCATCCCTCTGCTGTTCGCCCACCGGCTGACGATGCGACTGGAGGCCGCGGAGAAGCTCACACGAACGCCGCTTGCCCGGTGATCGCGCGGCCGACGATGAGCGTGTTCATCTCGCGCGTGCCCTCGTAGGAGTACAGGGCCTCGGCATCCGCGAAGAAGCGGGCGACGTCGTAGTCGAGCACGATGCCGTTTCCTCCGAGAGCCTCGCGGCACCAGGCGACCGTCTCGCGCATCCGCGCGGTCGCGAAGGCCTTCGCCAGGGCCGAGTGCTCGTCGCGCTGCTCGCCGTCGTCGAGCATCTGCGAGACGCGGGTGCACAGGCCGATCGAGGCCGTGATGTTGCCGATCGACTTGACCAGGAGGTCCTGGATGAGCTGGTGGGAGGCGATCGGCTTGCCGAACTGGACGCGCTCCTTCGTGTAACGCAGGGCCGCCTCGTAGGCGCCGACCGCGACGCCGACGGCAGCCCAGGCGACCTCGGCGCGGGTGAGGCGGAGCACCCGGGCGGTGTCCTTGAAGCTGTTCGCGTTCTGCAGGCGGAGCGACTCGGGAACGACGACGTTCTCGAGCGTGATGTCGGCGTTCTGCACGATCCGGAGGGACTGCTTGCCCTCGATCTTCGTCGTCGTGAAGCCGGGGGTGGAGTTGGGGACGATGAAGCCCTTCACCTGGCCGTCCTCCGCGCTCTTCGCCCAGATCACGGTGATGTCGCTGAACGTGGCGTTCCCGATCCAGCGCTTGGAGCCGTTCAGCACCCAGTTGTCGCCGTCGCGGGTCGCCACGGTCTTGAGGCCCTGCGCGGAGTCCGAGCCAGAAGTCGGCTCGGTGAGACCGAAGGCGCCGAGCACTTCGCCGCTCGCCAGCTTCGGTAGCCACTCCGCGCGCTGCTCGTCCGAACCGCAGACGCCGATCGCCCCGAGGGCGAGACCGTTCTGCACGCCGACATACGTGCTCACGGAGGCGTCGACCCGCGCCAGCTCCAGTGCGACCCAGCCACGGAACACGGCGGAGTTCTCGAATGGAGCGGTCTCCGGGAAGCCGAGTCCGATGGCGCCGTTCCTGTGCAGGACGTCGATGATCTGGTGCGGGAACTCCGCCTTCTCCCAGTACTCGTTGACGATCGGCTTCACCTCGGACTCCAGCTGCGAGCGCAGCGTGGTGATGAAGTCCTTCTCACGGTCGGAGAGGAGGTTCTCGAAGCCGTAGAAGTCGCCGGCGATGGTCTCGAAGGGCATGTCTGCTCCATTGCGTCCACAGGGATGGTCGGGCCGCCGTCAGCCTAAGGAACGCGCGCGGCGCGGACAAAGCGATTGGTAGTTTGGTCCAACGGAACGAAAGGGATGGCGACGGATGTTTGTGCGCATCGGCAACACCCCGCGCGACTACGCGTGGGGCTCCACGACCGCGATCGCGGGCCTCCTCGGCACGGAGCCGAGCGGCGGACCGGAGGCGGAGCTGTGGCTCGGCGCCCATCCCGGCTCCCCCGCCCGCGTGCTCGACCCGGCCCTGGCCGGCGGCGCGGCCGACCTCGCCGCCTGGGAGCGCACGCGCGACCTCCCGTACCTGCTGAAGGTGCTGGCCGCTGCGGGGCCGCTGTCGCTGCAGGCGCATCCCTCCCCGGAGCAGGCCCGCGCCGGCTTCGAGCGCGAGAACGCGGCGGGGCTCGCGCCCGACTCTCCTGAGCGCAACTACAAGGACCCGTTCCACAAGCCGGAGCTCATCTTCGCCCTCAGTGATCCCTTCGAGGCCCTGTGCGGGTTCCGCGACACGGAGGAGTCGCGCCATGCCTTCGAGCGTCTCGCGGCCGCCACCCCCGGCGGTGCCGTGCTCAGCGGGTTCGCCCGCACCCTCGTCGGCGAGCCCGGCGCCGCGCTGCGGCGTGCGACAGAATGGCTGCTCGGGGAGGACCCGGAAGTCGACCTGCTCGTCGCGGAGGTGGTCCGTGCGGCGCGCGCCCTCCCGGACGACCGCGACGCCGACACGGTGCGCATGCTCGACGAGGCCTTCCCCGGCGACCCCGGGATCGTCCTCGCACTGCTGCTGAACCGCGCGACTCTGCGCCCCGGCCAGGTGCTCTACCTGCCCGCGGGGAACATCCACGCCTACCTCCGCGGTCTCGGCATCGAGCTGATGGCTGCGTCCGACAACGTGCTCCGCGGCGGACTGACACGCAAGCGCATCGACGTACCCGAGCTGGTGAGCGTGCTCGACTTCACGCCGATCGAGGCGACGCCGCTCGCGCCGGAGCACCCGGCCGCCGGCGTGGAGACCTTCCGGCCCGACGTGCCCGACTTCGCTCTGGAGCACATCGTCGTCGACGACGGACAACCCACGACCGTCCGCCTCCCCGGCACGGCCATCGCACTCGTCACCGACGGAGAGGTGAAGCTGAGCGGCGCGAACGACACGGTGACGCTCGCCCGCGGTGAGTCGGCGGTCGTGGTCGACGAGACGGAGCTCAGGGTGAGCGGCCACGGTACGGTGTTCGTCGCGCACCCGAACTCCTGAGCCGCCGACGGGATCGCCGGGTGCGGTCGGCTATCCTTCCCAGGTGACATCGCCCCGCGCCACGCTCCCCGCCCGCATCGCCGTCGCGCGCACCGCGACCGGCACGGCGGAGAACGCGTTCGCCGCGCTCGTGCTGTTCACCCTGTTCGCCGGCGACTTCTGGCGCAACACGATCAGCTGGCCGGGGTACTTCGTCCTGGCCGGAGTGCTCGCCGTCGTCAGCGCGGTGCTCATCGTGAGCTCGCGCCCCCGCTTCCGCTGGAGGACCACGCCGAAGACGCTGCTGCTGTTCCTGGTGCTGGCGATCGCGTCGATCGCATGGTCGGCGTACCCGGGGGCGAGCGCTCTCGGAGTCCTGTCGACGCTCGTCACGGCACTCGGCGGGGTCTTCCTCGGACTGCGCCTGGGGTGGCCCGGCCTGCTCAGCGCTCTCGGCAACGCGTTCCGCTGGATCCTGGGTCTCTCGCTGGTCTTCGAGCTGGTCGTCGCCCTCTTCGTCCGGCAGCCGGTGCTTCCGCTCACGCCGGTCTACACAGTGCCGGAGGGGAAGCTCCCCCAGGCCTTCTTCTGGAGCCGCGACCTGCTGTTCCACGGCGGACCGATCCAGGGCATCGTGGGCAACAGCAACCTGCTGGCCATGATCGCGCTGCTGGCGATCGTGGTGTTCGCCATCCAGGTCGCCGACCGGACCACGCGACACGGCTCGGCGCTGGGCTGGCTGATCGTGGCGGTGCTGACCCTCGCGCTCACCCGCTCGGCGACGGTCACCGCGGCCGCGCTCGTCACCGCCGTCGTGCTGGCGTTCGCGCTGTGGGGCCGCCGTGCCGGCGCTGAGCGACGGGGTCCCGTCTACCTGGTGGCGATCGTCGTGGTGGCGGCCGTGATCGTGGGCGTCTCGCTGTTCTCCTCGCGCATCCCCGCCCTGTTCGGCAAGAGCGAGGACCTCACCGGGCGCCTCGACATCTGGGCGGCTGTCACGCACCTCGCGCAGGAACGCCCGGCCTTCGGCTGGGGATGGGTCAGCTACTGGGCGCCGTGGGTGAAGCCCTTCGACGGCCTCGCCACCCGCAACGGCGTCGAATACCTGCAGGCGCACAACGCGTGGCTCGACGTGTGGCTGCAACTCGGGATCGTCGGCCTCGTCGTCTTCATCCTGCTCGTGCTCACGACGTTCGGCCGCGCCTGGTTCCTCGCCGTCGACCGCCCCCGCTCCACGATCGTCGACGACCAGCCGTACCGCGCGGTCACCCTGCTGCCGCTGCTGCTCCTCGGCGCCCTGATCGCTCAGAGCTTCGCCGAGAGCCGCATCCTGATCGAAGGCGGCTGGGCGCTCCTCGTGGCGCTCTCGGTGGCCACCAAGCGGTCCGCGAACACGACGGCCCCGTAGTCTGTGAGCATGGCAACGCCCCGTCGAACCCTGGTGCCGCCCGCGGTCATCGAGTTCCTCGGTTCCGCCCGTTTCACTTCGACGCTCGCCCTGCTGGCGGTCATCACCGGGTTCTCGACGCACGCCATCCGCGGGCTGATCGGCTGGCCGGGGCTGATCGGCGCCCTCGCCGTGCTGGTGGTCCTCGCGGCCCTCTCGTTCGCGGCGCAGTGGCGGCTGATCGAGTGGCACGGCCTGCTGCCCATCTCTGCGCTGCTGTTCGTCGGATGGTGTGCGGCCTCCATCCTGTGGAGCCAGTACCAGTGGGCGACGCTCACCGGGGTGGTGTACCAGCTGATCTTCGCCTTCATCGCCGTGTACATCGCGCTGGTGCGCGACGCCATCCAGATCGTCCGCGTCGTCGGCGACGCCCTGCGATTCCTGCTCACCCTGTCGCTGGCGCTGGAGGTGCTGAGCGGACTGCTGCTGGATGCGCCGATCCGCTTCCTCGGCATCCAGGGCAACATCGGCCTCGGCGGCCCGATCCAGGGGCTGTTCGGCACCCGCAACCAGCTCAGCATCGTCGCCCTGATCGCGTTCGTGACGTTCCTCGTCGAGCTCCGCACCCGATCGGTGCGGCCGCCCGTCGCGGCGTACTCCATCACGCTCGCCGGCCTCTGCATCCTGCTCGCCCACTCCCCCGTCATCGCGGCGGTCTCGGTGGTCGTCGGACTCGCCACCCTCGCCCTCTACCTGCTGCGGAAGGCCCCGGCGAACCAGCGCCCGTACTTCCAGTGGGGACTCGCGATCCTCACCGTCGCAGCGCTCGTGACCGCCTACATCTACCGCACGCGCGTGATCGACCTGCTCAACGCGCGCTCCGACTTCCAGGTGCGCTATCAGCTGTGGATCCAGATCTGGCAGCTGATCCCGGTGCAGCAGACGGTCGGGTGGGGATGGATCGGCGCCTGGCCGACGGACCTCTACCCGTTCACGGCCATCCAGGCGAACACCGGGGTCTATCACTCCGACGGACTGAACGCGTACCTCGACGTGTACCTCCAGGTCGGCGTCATCGGCCTGCTGCTCTTCGTCGCCCTGATCGCGCTGGCGTTCAGCCGCTCCTGGCTGCTGGCCTCCAACCGCCGCAGCGTCGTCTACGCCTGGGCCCCGCTCGTGCTCGTCGCGCTGCTGGTCACGAGCGTGTTCGAGAGCTCGATCCTGGTGGAGTCCGGCTGGATGGTGCTCGTCATCTGCACGGTGAAGGCGTCGCAGGGGATGAGCTGGCGGCTTCGGCTGCCGCACCGCGACGCGAGCTGAGCCCGCAGGGCGTGCGCAGCTCCGGCTCGATGGTCAGGCCGCGGGAGGCGCGCCCGCGTCCGAGGCGCGGCCGTCGTCGGCGGCGAGCCGGCGCTCGAGCTCTTTGACGCGCAGCTGCAGCAGCACCGTCTGCTCGGCGAGCGACCGGGTCTTGTCCTCGAGGGTGGTGAGCTCGGCGCTCGCCTGGATGCAGACCAGGAACAGCACAGCGATGCTGACGAAGAACACGAGGTTGGTTCCGACGCCGACACCCAGGAGTTCGGCCGTCCAGTTCAGGATGCCCGGGAAGATGCCGATGATGAGCGCCAGCGTGCCGGCGAGCAGCCACCAGATGGCGTGCCGTTCGCGCATCCGCTTGCGGCGCATCATCTCGATGACGACACCCAGGGTGAGCAGTGCGGCGAGGATGCCGAGGATGTAGGCGGTGAGACTCACGACGCGTTCAGCTGCCTCTCGGCGGGGGCGATCGGGCGGAACAGGGCGAAACCGAGAGCGAGGAAGGCGCGGCCGAGGTAGGTCGCAGCCTTGACCGGGTTGTGCGACGGGACGCCCGCGGCACGCGGCCGCATGATCACCGGGACCTGCACGATGCGGCAGCCGGCGCGGGCCGCGATCACGAGCGCCTCGATGGTGTCGCCGAGGTACTCCGCGGGGTAGTTGCGGGCGAACAGGGCGACGGCGCGCGGACCGCTCGCCTTGAATCCGGAGGTGGTGTCGCTGAGCGTCGTCCCTGCCGTACGGCTCAGCGTGCGCGACAGCATCCGCATCGCCCACTTGCGCGGGCCGCGGACGGTGTAGTCGCCTGCGCCGGCGAAGCGGGCGCCGATCGCCAGGTCCGCGTTCTCGAGCGCCGCGAGCAGAGCGGGCACGTTGCCCGGGTCGTGCTGGCCGTCCGCGTCGATCTGGATGACGTTGCTGTAGCCGTGTTCCAGCGCGTACTTGAAGCCGAAGCGCATCGCGCCGCCGACGCCCATGTTGAAGGGAAGCCGGGCGACCTCGGCGCCCGCCTCGGCCGCGACGACGCTGGTGGTGTCGGCCGAGCCGTCATCGACGACCAGGACGCTCACGCCGGGCAGCTTCTCGGCGATCTCGTGGACGACGGCGCCGACGGAGGCCTCCTCGTTGAAGGCGGGCACGACGATCAGCGTCTGTGCGAGCGAGGTGGGCATGATCAGGGATTCTAGCAGTCGGGGGTGTCCGGAAGCGGCGAAGGCGAGGCCCTCACCACCCGCGCAGGACGTGACCGAGCAGGGAGCGGACCCCTGCGCCGTCGCGCTTGGACACGGCCGCGGGGAGCCGAGTAGCGGCGTTGAGCCGGCTCGACAGGTGCGCCGACGCGACGCGCGCGGCCCGCGTCCACCCGCGGGCCCGGAGCCGCCGCTTGGTCTCGAGGAAGAAGGCGCGCTCCTCCTCGAAGCGCGTTCCGTCCAGCGCCGTCCAGGAGGAGACGCTCCCCTCGTGGCGACGGTAACGGAACGTGCGCTCGGGCAGCAGAACCAGGTCGCCTCCATCGAGCACGATGTCGAGTTGCAGCGCGAGGTCGAGCACGACGTCGAAGGACCCGTTGAATCCGTGTCGGTCCACCGCCTCCCTGCGCCAGCAGATCGAGGGGAAGTAGGTCCAGTTGCCGCGCAGGAGGCTCACGGCGAGGTCTTGACCGGTCATGACCAGTGGATCGCTCTTGTCCGGCCGATACCAGGTCTTCACGCGGTCGGCGAGCGGGAGGGCGGGGAGGCCGTCGTCGCCGATGACCGTCACCCCCGGCTGAAGGTACGAGGCGTCGGGATGCTCCGCGATGGCCGTGCGCATGGACGCCACGTAGCCGGGCTCCATCAGGTCGTCGCATCCCATCAGCACGAAGTAGTCCGCCTCGACCAGCCGGACGCATTTCGAGAAGTTGCCGTTCACGCCGAGGTTCGCCTCGTTGCGGACGTACTCGACACGCGGGTCGCTCAGGGAGGCGACCCACTCGCCGGGCTCCCTGTCGGGGTACACGTCGTCGACGACGACCAGACGCCAGTCAGGGTCGGTCTGCGCCAAGACGCTCTCCACTGCGGCACGGAACAGGTCCGGGTCGCCGTAGAACGGCATCATGATGTCGATCGTCACTCGTCTGACTTTCGTCGTAGGGTAAGCGTGCCGCGCGCCGCGGTCGCCGTCCATCCTTTCATGCGTCACGGGGAGCCACCCATCACCGCTTTCGAACCGCTGAACGAGCCCATCCCGGATCTCGAGGAACCGGCGGCTCCTCGATCGGCCCGTTCGTCCGTCGTTCTGATCCTCGGAGCGACCGCGATTGCAGGTGTTGCGGGCTATGTCGTGACGTGGCGGGTGTACACGGAGGTGGGCGCTGCCGGCTACGGCGTCTTCTCCGTCTTCTGGTCGGCGCTCTTCCTCGTCGTGGGGATTCTGTTCGGTCTGCAGCAGGAGTCGACGCGGGCGACCGCACAGACCGCGCGCGCTGTGGCGGAGCCCTCAGCGGTTCCGGATGCACCGGCCGCCTCCCCCCGGACGACCTCTCTCTGGGCTTTCGCCTCCGTCGCCGCCGTGACCGTGGGCGTCGTCGTTCTCCTCACGAGCCTGCTGTGGGCGGTTCCCAGCCTGGGCGCGGCGAACGCGGGGCTCGCGTGGTTCGTGGCTGCCGGGGCGGCGCTGAACTGCCTGGTGGCGGCTGCATCCGGAGTCATGGCGGGGGCGGGGATGTGGCGGCAGCTGGCCGCGATCGTCGCGCTCGACGGCATCCTGCGTGTCATCGGGGTCGTCGCGGTGCTCGGCGTCACGGATGACATCGTCCCGCTCGCCATCGCCGTGATCCTGCCGTTCCCGGTGTCGCTCGCGATCGTGTTCCTGACCGCGCCTCGGGCGCTCGTCCAGAATGCGCGCGTCTCGCTCGGATTGGGCGCCCTGGTCGCGAACACCGGCCGCACGATGCTCGCGGCATCCGCGACCGCGGTGCTGATCAACGGCTTCCCGCTCGTACTCTCGTTCTTCGCGGGCCCCGACAACCACGCCGACCTCGGCTCGCTCGTGTTGGCGATCACGCTGACGCGCGCGCCCATCCTCGTCCCGTTGACGGCGCTGTCCAGTTTCCTGGTGAACCGCTTCTCGCACCACCCGGAGAACACGGGAAGGACCGTGGCCGTGCTGCTCGGCGCCATCGCGGCCGTGATCGCGGTGCTGTGCCTGGCGGCGTGGCTCTGGGGGCTGCCGGTCATGCGGTTCGTGTTCGGGCCGGAGTTCGACCTCGGGTCGGGGGTCCTGGTCGCGCTCATCGCTTCGTCCGGGCTGATCGGGGCACTCTTTGTGAGCGGCTCCGCCGTTCTCGCGCGGAACCTTCACGGGCTCTATGCGATCGGGTGGGTGGCGGCCTCGGTGGTCACTCTGGCTCTTCTGTTCCTTCCGCTGCCCCTGCCCGAGAGAGCGGCGCTCGCGCTGGCCGCCGGTCCCGCCGTCGGTCTCGTCGTGCACCTGGTCGGGATGCGCGTTCGGTAACACGTGGGAACCGCTGGTTCATGACGCGGACTTAGCTGCGAATCCCCTATGGTGTTGATGTGCAGAATGCGCGTGCGACGGCGACATGACGGTCCTGCAGCGATCTGTCGGCGCCGATGAGACGAACCCTGTGAACGACGAAACAGCCACCGCCCCGCGTCCGGCATTCCCGGTCCGGGCCTTCCTCGTCTCCTGGGCCCTGCTCACGGCGCTGTGCCTCTGCTGGGGCTTCGCCACGCCGATCTCCGGCTCCCCGGACGAGCCCGCGCACATCGTCCGCGCGGCCAGTGTCGTCCGTGGCGAGTGGGTCGGCCCCGCCTCGTCGACGGGCAACATCGTCACCGTGCCGGCGTATATCGCGCGGTCGCAGGCGGTCACGTGCTTCGCCTTCAACCCCGCCGTCGATGCCGACTGCGGTGTCGCCGAACCGGCCGATCCGGATGCGGACGTCCGGTCGACCACCTCCGCCGGCCTGTACAACCCCCTCTACTACCTGGCCGTCGGGTGGCCCACCCTCCTCATCCACGACACCGGTGGCATCTACGCGATGCGAGCGGTCAGCGCCCTCCTCACGGCGCTCTTCCTCGCGCTCGCCTTCGCGATCACCACGACCCTCCCCCAGCGGCGCCTGGCGATGTTGTCCTACGCCCTGGCGATCACCCCGATGATGCTGTTCCTCGGCGGCACGGTGAACCCCAACACCCTCGAGGCCGCAGCGACCCTCGCCGTCTTCGTGGCGATGCTCTCGATCGTTCTGGATGTCCGGTCGCTGCGCCTCCGCTCGGACCTCGTCGTCGTGGCCGCGGGTATCGCCGTCGGCGTCAACGCCCGGGGGCTGTCTCCTCTGTGGCTGCTCGTCGCCATCGGAGCGCCGCTCGTTCTGATCCCTCGCACCAGATTCCTCGCACTGGTGCGCCGCCGGGCGACGCTCGTCGCCATTGCCGTCTCGGCACTGTTCGTTGTCGGCGCCCTCGCCTGGACCCTGGGATCCAATTCGCTGGCCAATGCGATCGCGAAGCCGGAGGAGGCGCTCCACTTCCCGGGAGTCGGCGCATCACCGGTGACCGGATTCCTTCGCGTGTTCACCGGAACCGTGGGTTACGGGCAGGGTCTCATCGGTCTGTTCGGCTGGCTGGACACCCCCGCCCCCGACGTGGTGATCTACGTCTACGGGGCCGGAATCGCCGCACTCGTCGTAAGCGCGCTCCTCGTGCTCCGGGGGCGGCGCCTGCTCGCGCTGGCGATCCTGGTCGCCGCCTTCCTGCTGTTCCCCGCGATCGTGCAGGCCGTCTACATCCACGGTGGCGGCCTCATCTGGCAGGGCCGCTACAACCTCCCGCTCTTCCTCTGCCTCGTCGTCGGTGCTGCCGCTCTTCTCGGGCCGCGCGCCGAGTTGATCGGGGCGACGACGTTCCGACGGTTGATCCTCCTGGTCGCTGCCGTCGGCGTCGGCGCCCAGTGGTGGGCCTTCGAGGCGACGCTGCGACGCTACTCCGTCGGCGGGAACGGAACGCTCAAGCTGTTCCTTCTCGGCGGAGCGCCCTGGACGCCTCCCGGCGGGAACCTGCTCTGGCTCGGACTCATGGGGGTGGTGCTCGTGGCGAGTGGTGTCCTCCTCACGGCGTCCGTGTGGCCGCGCGACCCGCGCCCGCTCACGCCGGCCGGGACTGCCTGAGCAGCGTCCACGGGACGCGCGGGGTCCCACTGGTAATGTCCACTTGGTCCTTCCGGTGGGGCACCGCCGCGCACCATCGGACCTGGCATCGGCGGGTCAGCCGAGTCCGACATCCCAAGGAGACCTGTGACCGACAGCGAGAACCCGGAGACGCCGGCCACGCCGAAAGTGCTTGCACGGGTCTTCGGCATCGCCGCCGGCATCCTCTTCGTCCTCATGGCCTCCTTCTCGCTCGCGACTCCGCAAGGGGGCAGCCCGGACGAGCCCGCCCACGCCATGCGGGCATTCGCAGCAGCACACGGACAGCTCGACGGCCCGGCCTCGCGGAGCGCGCCCGGCACCATCGACCTTCGCGTTCCGCAGTACTTCGCCCAGCTTGAGACCCGGATGGCCTGCTTCAAGCGGGTCATCACACAGACCCCCGCCTGCGTCGCGCCGCTTCCGGCCGCGGATCCCATCGTGACCGGGCACTCGTCCGCGACGGCGAACACGCCCGTGTTCTATGTGCTGACGGGCTGGCCCAGCCTGTTCCTGCACGAGTCCAAGGCCCTGTACGGGATGCGCCTCGTCAGCGCCCTCCTGTGCGCCGTCCTGCTCGGGGTGGCGTTCGC